>VFGV01000023.1 GCA_009392275.1 SAR202 cluster bacterium | reverse complement strand
GGACATCAGGAAGTTATTGGTACTATGGGCCAGTCAGACATGCATCTTATAGATGAGAGAGAAGGATTTGATATTCCTGCGTGGGATAAAAAGGCACCAGTTGCCGTTCTTACACAAACCACCCTTTCCGTAGATGATACTCAAGCTGCCATCGACGGTATAACTGATAAATTTGAAAATGTAACTGTCAGAAATGATTTATGTTATGCAACGACGAATAGGCAAGCAGCGGTTAAAGAGCTGTGTAAGCAGGTTGACTTGGTGTTAGTAATCGGAGCTCCGAATAGCTCTAATTGTAATCGTTTGAGAGAAGTTGCTGAGGCGGCTGGTGTTACAGCATATTTAGTAAATGGGCCAGACGAAATAGATGACAGTTGGCTTACAGGAATTGAACAAGTTGGTATAACTTCAGGAGCATCTACTCCAGATGATTTGATACTAGCTGTGATTGATAAATTAAAGCCGGATGAAGTCAACAGGATCGACGGTGTTGATGAGGACATAAGCTTTGTTTTACCAAGGGAACTACGTAATTAAAACTTATAACGCAGCAGCTTGAGATATCCTTGTTTGTAAAAATAGAAAGCCTCACCGAATCCATATCTAAAGTGAACGACACTGTAATTGTGATCGATGTATTAAGAGCATTTTCAACAGCTATTGTTGCATTTCAAAATGGTGTTGAAAAAATCATTATGGTCGAAGAGGTTGAACAGGCATTAACCATCCAAAAAAATAGACTTGCTGATATCTCCATGGGTGAAGTTGACGGTAAAAAGCCGGATGGTTTTGATTTCGGGAATTCACCATTCCAATTATCGAATGCGAATATTCGAGGAGCTACACTCGTTCAGTCGACAAGGGCTGGCACTACCGGTGTTGAGAGGGCTAGTAAAGCTGGAGCATCTACTATATTTGCTGCTTCTTTAATGAATGCAAGCGCTACATCTGATTTGGTGAAGTCATTGAAATGTGAATCCGTTACTATATTTGCAATGGGAGCATGGGGAACTACAAGGTCTGATGAAGACGAGCAGTGTGCTTTGTATATTCGGAATCTTCTGCAGGGCAGGAAGCCTGATCATCAATCAGTTATAAATTTGGTAAGAGTAGGGGAGGAAGCGCAGAAATATGGGGATTATAACCAGCCACAATATCATCCAAAAGATTTGGATATCGCTTTAAATATTGACTCCGCAAATTTTGCTATTAGAATCGAAGAAACAGATGGCTTGTTGGTTGCTAAGCCAGTCAAAGTCTAATTAATAAGACCAAGCGACCCGTAAAGGACAGATAAATGAAATATCGTAATTTAGGTAATTCTGGATTGAAGGTTTCGGAAATTGGGTTTGGTACTAACAATTTTGGAACTAATGATAAATGGCCATTTCATATGGGAGCTAGTGAGGCAGCAACTCTTATAGATGCAGCCTTAGACGTTGGAATAAATATGATTGATACGGCCAATGTTTATGGTACGGGTAAATCTGAAGAATATGTGGGCAAGGCACTTAAAGGTAAAAGAGAACAAGCATTAATTGCTACCAAAGTTAGAGGCCCAATGGCAGAAGGGCCACATGGGGAAGGGTTGTCTAGGAAGTCAATATTTCACGAAATAGAAGCTAGTTTAAGAAGATTGCAAACAGACTACGTTGATTTGTATCAACTCCACTGGGTGGATAAAGATACGTCTATAGAAGAGACTTTGAGAGCTTTAGACGACTTAATTAAGCAGGGCAAAGTTCGTTACATCGGTTGCTCAAATTATGAGGCATGGAGGCTATGTGAAACTGTTTGGACATCAAAAAGTCTAAATTTAAATCCTATAGTTAGTACGCAGCCAGCCTATAGTTTGCTTGATAGAGGTATTGAAAGTGAAGTGATCCCATTTTGTGAGGAATATCAAATTGGTGTCATCCCATATTTCCCTTTGGCTCATGGATTGCTCACAGGTAAATATAAAAGGAATCAAAAACCTCCGAAGGGTTCTAGATTGGAAGCAAAGTCAGAGCCTTATGAAACAGCCAATTTTGATTTGATAGAAGGCCTAGAAAAATTTGCAACTGATAGAGGTCACACAATTTTGGAATTGGCATTCGCATGGCTGTTATCAAAAGACATTGTGAGCACTGTAATCGCAGGAGCTACCAAGATAGAACAGATTCAATCTAACGCAGTCGCAGCAGACTGGGTTCTCACCGGTGAAGAAGTAGATGAAATTAATAAATTATTGGAAGAGTAAGTAATTGAACACATCAAAGAAACTAGTCGTTATTCCTGCGGATTCTCCCACTCAAATCGAAGGATCACCGCACCTTGATATATTGAAAAAGCATGCCGAAGTTGAGCTGTATTCTGACTTCCCGTCAACTCAAGCCGAGAAGATGAGAAGAGTTGAAAATGCAGATGTTTTAATTAACTCAAGAAGTTCTTTGCACTGGTCCGGCGAAGAGTTCAGTTCTTTACCGAAACTAAAAATGATGTCCACCTGTTCGGTTGGCGTTGATGGATTGGATTTAGATGGTGCAAAAAAAGCCGGAGTCATAATATGCAATCAGCCAGGCAGTAATGCTCCATTCGTGTCTGAGCATGCTATCGCATTAATGTTAGGCGTCGCGAAGAGAACTTCGTCATATACCGCTCAACTTAAAGCTGGCATATGGTCGTATGTTAATGGAGTGTTTTTAAAGGGAAAGACGCTTGGAATCATAGGTACCGGCAATATTGGTAAACAGACTGCTGAGATGGCGAAAGCGCTAGGTATGAACGTAATTGCTTGGACATATAACCCTAATCTAGAGTGGTCTAAATCAACTGGTATTAATTATGTGGATTTAGATGAATTATTGCAGACATCCGATGTGGTAAGCCTGCATACCAGATTAAGTCCTGACACTGAAGGGTTTATTGGGGAAAAAGAAATAAATTCAATGAAACCAGGGGCTATGTTAATTAACGTCGGTAGGGGAGCCTTGATCGACACTTCAGCTATGGTATCGGCCTTGCATTCTGGCCAATTAGGTGGTGCCGGCTTGGATGTTTTCGATGTTGAACCAATAACTAAAGATCACCCTATTTTGGAATGTGACAACGTTGTGCTGACTCCTCATACAGCTGACGTGGTTCCAGAAGGAGTTGATGTGCTTAATGCAGGTGCTGTTAAGAACGTTTTAGCTTTTCTTGAGGGCAAACCAATTAACATAGTTAACCCTTAATTTAGGAGCAAATATGACGGAAAAGAAACATAAAGTGGTAGAAGGATACGCTGACGTTCCCGGAGGTAAAGTCTGGTACAAAATCATGGGCGAAGGTGACGGTGTGCCTTTAATAACCCTACACGGTGGTCCAGGTTCTACTCATAATGGCTTTGCTCCGCTAGAGGCTTTGTCGGATGAACGAAAAGTTATATTTTATGATCAACTTGGTTGTGGTAAATCTGATCGTCCAGATGACTTAAGTCTTTGGAATACCGAGCGTTTTGTTCAAGAGTTAGCTGACCTTAGAGAGGCATTAGGATTTAGCTCCGTTCACATCTTAGGTCACTCGTGGGGAACGATGCTGGCTACCGACTATTTGCTTACACAACCCAAAGGCGTTCAGAGCGTAATAATGTCGAGTCCTTGCATAAGTATTCCTATGTGGATTAAAGACTGCGACGACTATATAAAACAACTAGATAAAGATGTTCAAGACACTCTGACTTTAAATCAGAAAAACGGAACAATCGAATCTCAAGAATATAAAAGTGCCGTTGAGATATTTAATAACAAGCACGTTAATCCATTACATACAAAACCTGAGATATTAAAAAGTACAGCTAAACAAAGAGGCCGGATAGTCTATGAAACTATGTGGGGTCCGAATGAGTTTTATATGACAGGTACGCTGGCAGGATATGACAGAACTGATAGATTGAATGAAATAAAAGTTCCTACTTTGTTCTCCTGCGGTAGGGTTGATGAAGCTACTCCAGAAACTACTGGGCATTATCATTCTTTAGTGCCTGGCTCAGAATTTGTAATTTATGAAAATAGTGCTCATATGCCTTACTGGGACGAGCC
>VFGV01000022.1 GCA_009392275.1 SAR202 cluster bacterium | reverse complement strand
CTCAGACAATAATCCAATTGCTACAGTCGTAGTCTTTAAACCATAATTTCTAAGTAAATCGCCTCCTAACAAAAACCAGCACAATAATTAAAACAAACACCCCACCTATTAAGTATCCATTTGTGGATCTAAAATAGTTACGCTCATTTGATTCAAGTTTTTGTTCATCTGATTCACTGGCAGTGGCCGTTTGGTTTGACATATCTTTTCGCGGAACTTTGGTTGAAACAGACAATACCACTGATGGTAAATGAAAATTCTTTACTTTAGATACGTTTTCATTCAGTTCACTTCGGGCTGAAAAATCAAATACTTCTCTGGTACCAGTAGCAAACCAAAATTTGCCTGACTGGTTAGTGTCAGAAAATATGACAACATAATGAATTCCATTTTCAACAATTTCAAATTGATCTTCTATTAATATCCACGATTTAGTATTGGTGAACGGCTCGTGAAACTCCCTGATCACATTTTGATCTTCTGATTCATATACAATCGCTCCAAATCTCTCAGGAATTTCAAATGATAAATCAATTTTTTGAAGACTCGGAGAAATTAATGCTACCTTAGGCCTAAAGGATTTAGTTTCTTCTAGTACAGGTATACCTAATTGTATTATTGCTACTTGAGTACTCGATTGTTCTGGATAGAAACTAAGCCAAACCTGTTCGTCGGCATTTAAAATCTGATAAACAGCTTGGGAAATATCAATATCATCAAGCTCGAAAGCGGTATCAGCTGTTTTATTAAGACCGTCTGGGAAAACTGGTCTGTGTGCTTCTGCGGTGTCTGACATATAAAAAAATAAAAGTATTATACCTATGACAGGGCCAACGGCAATTTTGACAGTCCTTAAATCAAATAACATCATTTAATAAAATTTTATATGTTTTCGAATATTTTTATCCGTAAACTTTAGGAATAAATGTGACTTCCTAAATACTTTAACCCACTATCACAATTAAAAGTCACTACCTTTTTACCTGGCCCAAGTTCTTTAGCTATTTCAATTGCTGCACACACATTTAGGCCAGTAGAACCCCCTCCAAACAACCCTTCCGCTTTAGCTAATAATCTACACATATCAAAAGCTTTATTTTGGTCAATAGCTCGAACACTATCTAGTTTAGATTTATCAAGAAAAGGTGGTTCGAATCCCAGTCCAATACCTTCTACTTTATGCGGTCCGCCTTTACCAGTTGTTAAAGTAGGAGACTGCAATGGTTCCAGGGCAATTAATCTAGGCTGACTGCCTAAATATACCATGCCATTATAAGTGCCCATTAAGGCTCCACCAGTTCCGACTGCAGCACATAACACATCGATATCATCACCTACCTGACTGACTATTTCTTTTCCTAATACTTCATATCCTTTTATCACATCAACTGAACCAAACTGATCAGCATAAAACGTGTTTGGATGATCAGCTAATTCATACGCTTTATTTTTCATATTTTGGATTAAATCTGGGGTAATATTTCCGTTGTCACTTTTTATAACATGTACGGTGGCCCCAAATGCTGCCATAGATTGATGCTTTATTTTAGAAAAAGCATCAGACGTCACCGCAATAAATTTCAAACCAAAAACAGAACATGCAAAAGCTAAGGACGTGCCTGTACTGCCTCCGGTATATTCAACGACTGTATCTCCAGTTTTGATCTCCTGCCTGTCTAACGCATTCTTTAATACAGATACAGCCATACGATCTTTGTATGATCCTGTAGGGTTTTGACCTTCTAATTTAACCCAGACTTCAGCAGCATTTTCTGGGATTATTTTTTTTAATTTAACTATAGGTGTATTACCGATAGCCTCTAATAAATCAATTTTGTTATTCATATTAAAAAGATTCGATTCGAACTTTACGTGGTTTGCTAGATTACTTGAAATTTTGAAATAGCTGAATGATTTAAATTAATTCCTAATCCTGGCCTTTCGGGTGCTATAACATGTCCATGTTTAATTTTTAAAGGTTCTTCAAACATGTCTAGCCACATTGGGTCTGTAGAGCCATTGTAGTACTCCAATAACAATCCATTAGAGATGCTCGATATTAGATGTATCTGTACATCCTGATTCCCGTGTGGCGATATAGGTAAATTTTCAGCTTGTGCCATATAAGATACTTTAAGAAATTCAGAAACCCCACCCATTGTTAATGCGTCAGGCTGTAATATCGAAGCACATCGGTTTTTAATTAAATCCCTGAAACCGAATTTAGTATATTCATTTTCACCCGTCGCAATTGGGATATGGGTAGATTGAGACAATTTTTGATATCCATCATAGTCGTCAGGTGGCAAAGGTTCTTCAAACCAATATATGTCCTGATTTTCAATTTTTCGTGCTATGTCTAAAGCTTCGTGATACTGATACGCACAGTTTGCATCCACTAACAGTTTTATATCCGGTCCTATTGCAGATCTAGCTGTTTTTACTCTTTCCACATCTTCGTTTATAGGCACTCCACCTATTTTCATTTTTACTGCAGTAACACCAGATGCGCTATTATTAACCATCTCATCGCCTAACTGCTTCAAACCTTTCCCTTCTTCATAATAACCACCTGCAACATAAACAGGAATTCTTTTATTAAATTGGCCACCAATAAGTTTATATAGAGGTAATTTAGTGTATTTACCTTTAATATCCCAAAGAGCAATATCTATACCACTTATTATTCTGGTAGACATTCCTCTTCGCCCAATTACTTTTGGCTGCCACAGATCATAAAATATACGTTCAGTATTAAAAGGATCCTCGCCTATTAGGGTATCTTTAAAGTGACTCGTAATTGATGAAAATATATTTGAGGCGTTATGTACTCCGCCTATCAGGCCTATGCCAGAAATGTTTTCATCAGTATCTATCTGAATAACATTAAGTCCTGCTTCAGGATAAATGTGTTTTCCGTTTCTTATCGGTGTCGCTAGAGGCCAACGATAACTTTTATAACTAACATCAGTGATTTTCATTTGACGCTAATTATAAACAAGCTTTATATTAATGACGAATATCCAGCTACCAGTTATATATTTTCGATAGCGCTCCACCCATGAGAATATTACGTTCATTTTCTGAGATGGTATCTGTTAGGCGAAAGGATTCTACTCCCTGCTCGTATGACAGCAGTTCGACAGCTCTGGTCCAATCAGTACCCCACATGCAACGCTCAATTCCATAAGCTTCGAAAATCCGCTCTAAATAAGGCCAAATATCATCATATGGGAAAGACTCATGTGACAGTGTGCACGCACCTGAAATCTTGATAGCTACGTTATCGAATTTAGAAACTTCGATTACTTGATCTATGTCATGGAATGGGTCGTCGGGAGGAGGAGGCACAAATGGTTGCTCTAAACCTAAATGATCAATAATTAGCCGAGTATTTGGATATGTTTTGGCCAGTTCTTTAAAAACAGAAAGGTTACCCGAACACATGACGTTAATTGGAATATCTTCCTTTGAGGCTGCTGAAAACATCTCGTAAACCCCTTGCTCACTAACCCGTAATCTAGAGTCTGTGAGCATTAATCTTGCTCCCACAACTCCTGGTATAGAAGCCCATTCAACTAAGTCTTCTCTTATACTTTTCGATTTAATATCAAACGGTTTTATTAGCCTAAACCTATCAGGATAATGATTGTGAACTTCTAGAGCATAACTTGCATCATAACCGTAAAGACTAAATGGTGAAACAAGTAAAGCTCCATCTACACCCACTTCGTCCATCGCTTTAACCATGTCGTCCCCTGTCGCCTGATCTGGACCCTGTAAAAATCCCTGCCATGGCCTTGATGGTGTGTTTGGTTCATATGCATGTACTTGCGAGTCAATAATTAGATTTTTTGTCATTTTTATACCTGTATTAATTATATTTAAGATCACAAATATTTAATAAGTAACATCAGTAGTTATACCTATGTTACAGTTCTAGTTTATAATTTTTTATATGTTATTTAAGTATTCATATTTTGCAGTAATATTTTCTTTATTACTAAGTTTTACTGTGTCGTGTGCACAGGAAAACACTACGGAATCTTTACGCAATGCGGTCGAATCAGATAGCTTTGAGGTTATAGATACTATAACTCCAAAAGCTAAACCTACGGTGTCAGAGATTACTGATCCTGCGGTTAACCCAGATTCGGCATCTACCCCTCTACCCAAGTCAACTCCTGATGTTAAACCAACATTCACCCCTGTTCCTGAAAAGCAGATATCTAAACCAAGTATCGTAGGAAAGGTTAAGTTTCAAGTAGATGTGCCAGATGTTGCTTCTGCTGAAAAATTAGGTCAAGCTAGCATCGTTGGGCCTAGTTTGATTCAACTAGAAGATGGACGATACCGCTTATATATCCAAGCCAGAGCTGATGGTAAGTCAAAAGATAGAGACGGAGTAAACATCATTAGTCTTATCTCAAACGATGCTATTAAATGGGAGGCTGAGCCAGGTATTCGCATAATGCATGGATCAGAGTCTAGTGTTGATTATGAGGCTGGAGAGCCAGAAGTGTTTCAAGCAATTAACGGGAAATACTATATGGCGTATACAGGCCGATTTATAGGATTAAATAAAAAAGGCGTAGAGCACAAGATGCACAGAATAGCTTTTGCTGTGTCAGATGACGGACTTTCCTGGACTAAATTAGATAAATTTTATGAGGACCCAAAAAATATTAATGATTTTGCCTCTAGTGCAGATGTTCATATTATTGATGGTGAATACGTGATTTATTACACAGGCCAGCGCAATATAATTAGAGCAACTTCAGATGATGGCTTGAAATGGAAGAGAAAAGAGATAGCTATTAGTGCCGGTCATGACTCTACAATGGTAAAGATTAATGAGACTTACTATCTGTTTGCCAAAATGCCCGAGGATTTAGTTTATGGACGGAATCCAGATACTGAAAATGATTTTCTGGTAATGGCGATTTCTCAAGATGGTATTAATTGGTCAGATGAGTATTATCAAGTTGTTGTTCAAGATTCTAATGGGCGAGAATTGATTCTTAGAGATATACAAGACCCCGGTTCAATAATTTTGGCTGATGGTTCATTACGGTTGTTTTTAAATAATAATGGCGGCAAAAATATATATTCAATTAAGCCTACTTCAGATCTTCCAGAGATTGGAACCAGCAAATCATTGGAAGCCAACCCAACTTCTATACCTGACACGAACTTACTCGCTACACCAGAGATGCTCAAGTTAATAAAACATGTGGAAGTCACCCCAGATGAAAATTTGGACATTATAGGTGCTTTTTGTCGAATAAATTATGTTCCGAAAGTGGATAATTTTTTAATCACATTTGGAGGTACATCCAAGGATAAAGGAACTCAAGGGTATGGGTATAAATGGTATACACGTGATATGGAATTTACAGGGGAAGGTGGGCTTTTCGAAGATAGAGGCACTGATACTGCTTCTGTAATGATCGGCAACACGTATTATTTCCTTACTGATGCTGGGGAAGATATTTGGGCCTTAAAGAAGTATGACCCAATTAATTGGACACTTCTTGGAGAAACTTTAATTTCACGCGATCCAAATAAAGAACCAGGTAATGACTTTATGCTGGCAGACGTTAATGGAATGCTTAACGTTGCAGGTTTATATATTGCTGATGCAGAAACAGTGATAGATCAAAGAAAAATTGACCCATATATAGGAGAGGCAACTAGCCATCGATTTTTTTCTGAAGAACTAGAAGTTTTAGACAATCGCGTGTTGACCGATATGCCTCATATAAACGCATCATCTATGGTGTTTGTGGATGGTGTATATAACTTTGTAACTTCAACTGCCTTTTTTGGGGATTTGATAGTTATGCAATATGATTCAAGTTGGAAGTATTTAGGTTCTAAAGTTTTGGCTGAATGGGGTAACTGGCCTATGGGAACTGTATATGATTCAAATTTAGAACTTTTCTTTGTCTCTTATATATCTGTTGAGAATATAGTTAACAAAAATGGTTTCCGTAATATTCGACTAGGCATATTTGATGCTTCTTGGAATTCGATAACTGATATTGCGGTAACTAATTATGATCAAGATTCTTTCACTCAGTCTGGCCGACCTTCTGTGATTCTCCATGATGACCACGTATATGTTTCGTATGATGTTTCAACCGTTTCGCCTGAAGGACTGCGTGAAAATGAGGATTGGGAGTGTGCGGTTAATGTGTACGAAATAGTCCGCTAACAGTCTTAATGTATATTTTAGTTAATAATACTTAAGGACGGCGTTTTTCAAGCTCAGCAACTGTAACGCCGTGTTCTCCATATCCTCGATTAGCGAAGCGAAAGCTAATTACCAACGGGTGTTTTTCTAACAATTGCCATACGGCACTGGATAATTTGCCTGATCCTTTTCCATGGATTATTCGTACTTCTTTGATCGCTTGCATAAAAGCGGAGTCTAGGTACTTATCTAAACGATATAATGCCTCTTCGACAGTTAGATGTCTAAGGCGAATTTCATGATCAAAAGGTTGATTGGTTGACATATATGGATTCTAGCAGAAGACGATGCTTATAAAATTTAACATAGGACATTAAATTGTTTCGTAAAATCTGTTATTATTAAAACCTTTCGTGGCCCCGTGGTGTAGCGGTTTAACATACTGCCCTGTCAAGGCAGAGATCGCCGGTTCAAATCCGGTCGGGGTCGCCAGAAAACTTGTGCAAATGTCTTAACGGCCCCATACTATTTTTAATCTCAAATAATCTTTAATATGAGGGTGAATTATGTCTTTAAAAGATTTTTCTATAAAAGGCAAAAAAGCAGTTGTAACTGGGGCAGGCCGAGGTATTGGTAGAGCAATTGCTACAGTCTTTGCTGAAGCAGGCGCAGATGTTGCAGTGCTGTCTAGAACAAAATCCCAACTCGACGAAGTTTGTAATGAAATTGACCCGTTAGAAGGCAATTCAATTGGTATTACATGTGATATTTCAGATTCCGAGCAAGTAGAAAACGCCGTCAAAGAAGCAACTAATAAATTAGGTCGTATCGATATCCTTGTTAATAATGCAGGACAAGTCGCCGTAGGTCCTTTAGCTCCTTTACCAGATCAAAAACAAGATTATAAAGACATTTTTCATTGGCCCCAGAATTGTGGAATGACCGATGAGGTGCTTCAAAATGTTATGAGCACAAATTTAAATGGTAGCCTGTACATGTGTCGAGCAGTTGCTCCACAAATGATAGATAGAGGTAGTGGAAAGATTATCAATATTACCTCAACCAGTTCTAACCTGGCTTTTGCTTACGAATCAGCTTATGCGCCCAGTAAAGCAGCCTTGCAAATGCTAACGAAAGTCCTAGCATTGGAATGGTCGCCATACGGCTTAAATGTTAATGCAATTAGTCCAGGTTGGTTTAAAACAGAAATGACCAATCGGATATTCAAAACTGAAGAGATGACCCAGTCAAGAGTTGATACACTTCCATTGAAACGGTTAACTGATGCAAGAGATTTGGGATTGCTAGCTGTTTATTTGGCAAGCTCAGCATCTGATTGGATGACTGGACAAGTTATAGCACTAGATGGCGGAGAATCCGCAATAGCGTACTCAAACTAAAAACATTAGAAGTACAATTAGGATGATTGATTGTTTTGCTAAGGAAAATAAATGACCCAAAAAGATAATGAAGTTCGTGAGGGATTAGAAGGAGTTGTTGCATTTGAATCCACAATCTCTCACATTGATGGCGCTGTTCCTGAGTTAGTTATTAGAGGATACGATATTAACGATATTGTGGGTAACTTGACTTTTGAACAGATGTCATATCTCTTGCTTTTTGAAGAACTACCGACTGCTAATCAATTAACGGGTTTTGATGCGGAACTTAAATCTTTGAGAAAGGTGCCAAAATCAGTTTTAGCATTTTTGTCTTCAGCCCCAAAAAACTCTCAACCAATGTCTGTTTTAAGAACAGCAGTGTCTATGTTGGGATGTATTGATTCCGAATTGAATTTAAATGATCAAGATTCTGTCTTGATAAAACTTAAGTCTTTAATTGCAAAGATTCCGACTATCGTTGCTGCACAAGCAAGAATAAATGCTGGCGAGATTCCTTTAGAACCTGATTTATCGTTAAGTCATTCATCTAATTATTACTATATGGTAACTGGTGAAGTTGCTGATGAGAAAACCCTTAATGCATTCGATGCAGTGCTAGTTATTTATGCTGAACATGAAATAAACGCCTCTACATTTGCTTGCAGGGTTGTTATGGGAACTGAATCTGATATTTATTCTTCTGTAGTTGCTGGGATAAGCGCTATCAAAGGTCCTTTACATGGAGGCGCTATAGATGGGTCAATGAATATGCTCAAAGAGATTGGTTCAGTTGAAAATGCGGAGAATTATGTGAAAGACGCTTTAGTGCACAAACGCAAGTTGCCGGGATTTGGACATAGAGTATATAGGGCAGGAGATCCTAGAGCCCATGTTTTAAAACGTATGACATTAGACTTGGCTAATTCAAGAAACGACAGTCACTGGTTTGATATTGCTTTAGAAGCTGAAAAACAAATGGCCAACTTAAAAAGCATTATCCCAAATGTAGATTATTATGCTGCACCAC
The DNA here is from genome assembly GCA_009392275.1 of SAR202 cluster bacterium. Taxonomy (GTDB): domain Bacteria; phylum Chloroflexota; class Dehalococcoidia; order Lucifugimonadales; family UBA2962; genus UBA2962. Next base: position 204,786 of record VFGV01000022.1, on the reverse strand, counting down.
TTTTATATCATATTGGATTTCCGGTGATTTTGATGACTAATGTTGTGACTAGCGCTCGAATTGCTGGTTGGTCAGCTCATATTATGGAACAGTATGGAAAAAATAGATTGATTCGACCAAGAGCAAAGTACACTGGCAAAAGTGGATTGAAAATCGACAAACCGTGACTGGGACACAGATTAACCATGGATGAACTTTTGAAAATACCAGCAGTATTTGTAAGAGGTGGCACGAGTAGAGCGGTGCTGTTCGAGGCCACTGATTTGGAGCATTTTTCAAAAACTCAAATAGACTCTATATTACTAAGTGTTTTAGGCAGTCCCGATAATAGTGGAAGGCAGGTAGACGGTTTAGGTGGAGGCACCTCCTCTCTTAGTAAAGCTGCAATCATATCTAAGTCAAGTAAACCTGGAATTGATGTTGAATTTAATTTTGCACAAGTGGGTATAAAGACTTCCTATGTTGATTGGAGTGGAACATGTGGAAATATTTCTTCCGCAGTTGGTCCATTCGCTATAAATCAAGGATTAGTTGAGTTAAAGAAACCAGTTACTGAAGTAACGGTTCTGGCTACAAATACAGGTAAAACTTTTTTATCTAGCGTTCCAGTGTCCGATGAGGGCCCAGTACCATGCGGTGATTTTGCAATTGACGGAGTTCCTGGTACAGCATCAAAAATAGCTTTAAAATTTCATGATCCTGGAGGATCACTAGGCAAAGGCCTGCTGCCCACCAAATCTTTAATTGATTATATTAAGACACCATTAAATGGAATTTTTAAGGTTTCAATTATCGATGTTGGCATTCCAACAATTTTTGTTGCAGCTGAAGCCTTCAGTTATAAAATGAGCTGTACACTTGAAGATTTAGATAAAGATTTTGAAACACAAAACGCTCTCGAAGCCATAAGATGTGAAGTGGCGGTTTTGCTTGGCATATCTAACGATGTAGAAACTGCACATAATGAGTCGCAGGCTTTGCCTAAAATCGTTTTAATTGACTCTAAAAGTACTTATGTTTCGAGGGCCAAACAAGAAATAAATTCTGCCAATATAGACTTACGAGCAATAGCAATATCAATGGGTCAAGCCCATCGAACATATCCAGTATCAGTTTCAATGGCTACAGCAGTAGCGGCCAATATAAGGGGAACTTTAGTTTCTGAGATCGTAAAAGATATCAAAGTAGGGCGGTTATCGATCGGCCATCCTGGCGGCTTGATGAAACTAGAGGTTGATGTAACTTTAGATGGAGATGTATGGACTGTAGGTAGTGCAACAATTTTCCGAACAGCTAGAACTATAATGGAAGGCAATGTTATTGTTCCAGCATTAAAACTCAGATGAAAAAATGAAATTGAATTTAGCTACAAAACTAATTAATGATCACTTGGTTTCGGGGAATCTCGAAGAGCATTCGGAAATCTCAATAAAGATTGACCAAACATTGTCGCAGGATGCTACTGGAACTTTATCTTATTTGCAATTTGAAGCAACTGGTGTAGATCGGGTCAAAACAGACCTTTCAGTTAGCTATATTGACCATAATATGTTACAAGCAGATTTTCGTAATGCTGACGATCATTCATATTTACAAGATGTTGCTGCTAAATATGGCATATATTTTTCTAGACCAGGTAATGGTATTTGTCATCAAGTTCACCTGGAAAGATTTGCGGCACCTGGTACAAGTTTATTAGGTACAGATAGCCACACACCTACTTGTGGTGGTTTAGGAGCACTGGCTATAGGTTCCGGAGGTCTAGATGTGGCTGTAGCAATGGCTGGAGGGCCATATTTTTTCCGGATGCCGCGAATTGTTGGGGTAGAACTAAAGGGTGCACTTAATTTCGGAGTGACTGCTAAAGATGTCATCTTGGAAATGCTGAGACGGCTAACAGTTAGGGGAGGTATTGGCAAAATATTTGAATACCATGGATCTGGTGTTGAAACATTAACGGTTCCCGAGCGATCAACGATAGCCAATATGGGAGCGGAGCTAGGTGCAACGACAACTATTTTTCCGAGTGACGAGGTTACTAAGACGTATCTTAAAAAACAGGGTCGTGGCAATAAATATATTCCTTTAGCTGCTGATAAAGACGCCCATTATGATGAGAGATTAACTATAGATCTATCTTCCCTTGAACCGTTGATATCTTGCCCAGACAGCCCTGACCTAGTTGTGCCTGTTTCCCAAGTTGCTGGAACTAAAGTGGACCAAGTAGCTATCGGTAGCTGTACGAATTCGTCTTACTCAGATTTAATGGAAGTTGCGAATGTACTTAAAGGCAGAATAGTTCACCCAAATGTGGCAATGTCTTTAAGTCCAGGATCTCGGCAGGTTCTTCAAATGATTTCTGTAAACGGAGCTTTAGCAGATATTGTTGCAGCTGGAGTAAGGTTGCTTGAGTCAGCTTGTGGCCCATGTGCCGGCATCGGCCAGGTTCCTCGACATGGCGCAGTGTCTGTACGATCTTTTAACAGAAATTTTCCCGGTAGATCAGGAGGCCTACATAATGGTGTATATCTGACTTCACCTATAGTTTGTGCCGTAACGGCCTTGAAAGGTGAAATTGTTGATCCAAGAGAATTTTTGACGGAAGGCTCTCGATATATAGCAACTCCAGAAAAATATATAACTGATGATTTAGCAATTATTCCTCCAGCTGATGATCCTTCAACTGTCGATATAAGAAGAGGTCCAAATATAAAACCTATTCCGAGGAAAGACCCAATAGAAAGTAATTTGTCAGGAACGTTATTAATAATATTGAAAGATAATATTTCAACAGATCATATTTTGCCTGCTGGCACAGTTACATTAGCTTTGAGGTCAAATATACCTGCTATATCTGAACATGTGTTTTCGTATATAGACTCGGAATTTTTGAGTCGGGCAAAAAAAGCAGGTAAAGGTTTTATAGTTGCCGGACATAACTATGGACAAGGTAGCTCTAGAGAACACGCAGCCTTATGTCCTTCTTATCTTGGTATTAAAGCAGTGATAGCAAAATCGTTTGCCAGGATACACAAAGATAATCTAATAAATTATGGCGTATTGCCCATAACGTTTACTAATGAATTTGATTATGATGGATTAACTATAGGTAATAAACTTGAGATTGCTAATATCATGCAATTATTAAAAACTAGCGAAACGCAAATTAATGTAAATGATTTAACCTCAGGAAAAAAAATTAGTTGCCAATTAGATATTACACCTCGACAAAGGGAAATTTTGTTGGCTGGCGGATTGATAAATCATGTTGCTATTCAAAACAAGGATTCTTAAATATGGAAAATAAAATACTCATTCCAGCTACTGTCGTGGGATCTCACCCTAAACCATCATGGTGGCATAACTGTAAGGACTTACATGCAGAAGGTAAGTGGGGAGAGACTGATTTAAGTGAGTTGCTTACAGATGCAGTAGATGTTGCTATATTGGATCAGACCAGAGCTGGCTTAGATATTATTACTGATGGTGAATCTAGAAGACTTGATGGATACGTTGACAGTTATTACGCAAAGATAGAAAACATAGTTCCTTTACCTATTGGCAGGGTTGGTGGGCCCTGGGGTTACGATCAACAGCAACGATATCAAGCTGTTGGAGAAATAACTGCGCCAGGGGGGTTAGGAATAGTAAGTGAATTTACATATCTGAAAGAAAATACTAGTCTCATGACCAAAGTCACATGTGCAGGGCCACTAACATTTGGGTCCAGAATTGGACCAGGTGATGCTTATGATGGCCCGGTAGCAGTGGCTGAACAATTTGCTGAAGTTATCAACGCAGAATTAAAAGATTTGGTTAAAGCTGGAGCCGATTATATTCAAATTGACGAGCCAGCTCGGGGGAATTTAGGCGGCAAAGATATGGCCCGACTGTTTAATATAGCAACCGAAGGTGTAGATGCGAAATTGGCTTATCATATTTGCTTTGGCAACAGATATGGGAGGGCTAGATTCAAAAGGCATTACTCAGACTATTTTCCTGAAATACTTGAGGCGAAAGCCGATCAATTTGTTGTTGAATTTGCTGCTAGAGAAATGTATGAAGTCGAAAGGTTTGCTGAATGGAGAGATGGAAGAGAAATTGGAGCAGGAGTAGTTGATGTTAAGTCATTTCACCCTGAATCTTCGGATGACGTCTTAGACAGAATTAGAGAAGTTTTGAAGTATGTTCCAGCGGATAAGCTTTACGTTAATCCTGATTGTGGTTTTGGTTGGTCTCCTAGGTATATGTCTATACCTAAGTTAAATGCCCTAGTAAGTGCTGCATCGAAAATTCGTAGTGAGATCAGCAAATGAGTTTGAATGGCTGTGATACATTAATTGCCACATCAGGTGATACTGTATCAGGCAACGCAATTTTTGCAAAAAACTCTGATAGACCTCCAACAGAGACTCAGCCTTTAGTAAAACAGGACCGAAAAACTCATAACCCTAACACGGTAAATAAATTGGAATTCATATCTCTTCCTGAAACCGAAGTTAGTTATAAACATGTTGGATCGAGGCCTTATTGGTGTTGGGGATATGAACACGGGTTTAATGAGCATCAAGTGGTAATCGGTAATGAGGCTTTACAGTCTCGATTAAGACCCGGAAAACCGACTTTGACCGGCATGGATTTAGTCAGGATAGGGTTGGAGAGAGGAAGTAGTGCTCGCGAAGCGTTAAATGCTATGACATCGGTTATTGAAAGTGTTGGACAGGGCAAGTTTGCACATCCTGATGGTTATAGGACATACGATAACGGGTTCATTATTGCTGACCCTAAGGAAGCATATGTTTTGGAAACAGCTGGACATGAGTGGGCTGCTCGAAAAGTGCAAAAGTCGCAGGGAATTAGTAATACATATTCGATTAGCAATAATTGGGATCTAATTTCTGAAAATGCATTACATTTAGCCACTCAGTCAGCAGAATATAAAGGAAATGAGCAATTAGATTTCAGGGAGTTCTTTAAAGAAGATACTAAGTTTAGCTATAGTGCTGATCAGAGAGAATTACGGTCATGCGCATTACTCGATCATCATGCAGGAAATATTGATATAGCTAAGATGATTTCTATTTTGTCAGACCACTCGGGCGAAGGATTTAAATCTAAAAGCAAAATTGAAGCAGTTGAGTCAGGGTACGGTATATGTATGCATTCTGATTCTGTTGAAAAAGGGTCTAATACTGCAGCCAGTTTAATAGCAGAGTTGTGCTCTGATGAGACTCGCCTGCCAATTTATTGGACAAGTATGTATTCTCCATGTACTGGAATTTTTTTACCAACCTTCATAGAAGGAGTGTTTAACACATCGATATCATTAGGTGGCAAGAAATCATCTCAAGATAGTGCATGGTGGGTATTTTATTATTTAAATCAATCTTTAAAAGCTGATGACAATGAAGCTATCGTGCAGTTGCGAGAAAAATTCGATGTTTTGCAAAATGAATTTTTCTCAACTGCGTATGACTTGGCTGAAGAAAGTTATACCTTGATTAAAAAAAATAGAAATAAAGATGTAAAACAAAAGTTGACGTGTTATATGGATACTAATTTTAGGAGAGTTATTGATATTGCGATGTCATTCATAAAAACTGATATATATTCACAAAATTCCGTTAATTCAAAGTTCTCTTTAGGCTAAATGCTCAGTTTATTTGCTGATTTAAGGCTTTGGAGTGATATGATACAAGCTATCCCGGACAGGAGGGACTAAATTTATATGAAACGAAGTTTTCCAAGTGTTATGAAATTTATTTTGCCTTTAATGGCGATACTATTATTTTCGGCTGTTGCTTGCGGCGGAGATGACGATTCTCTAGGTGCTACAATAGTTTTTGCTGAAATTTCTGATGGAACCGATCTTCAGAAATATACCACACAAATAGCAGCATACTTGGCACAGTATGGATATGCTCATGGTATAGAGATAAAAAAGATGAGCGCCGCTGACGCTAAGGCTGGAATGGCGGTCGGGAAAGATGCTGAGGGTAATGATTTGCCCGGCAAGGTTCACATCGCGATTACAGCAGGCTCCATATCTGGTACAGGAATTACTGATTATGGAATTGTGTATACAGATGCTGAGGGCAATGAATTTAATAAAACCGCTGCCGATAATTTAGCAGAGACAGCTCCTGGTTTTGCAAAGGCTTTTGGTAAAATGAATATTCCTATCAAAAGACTGGATAGTCTTATGGAGTTTGTAGAAAAATATAACCCCGATAGGGACTATAAGACTGCAGTTTTCTACTACTGGGAATTTGACTACGACTCTACTGACTGGAGAACGTGGTTAGGGGGAGAATTCGAGCCTTTTGACGGCATAAGGCATCCTGTTCAAAGCGTTGTAAGAGAGATGCGAGGAACACCATATCGCGGGAAGGATCAAGGCGGCGATCTGGTATGTCCAACTATTGTTGAACCGACAATTGCATGTACTGACTAAAACTACAAAAAGCTAAATATTGGGGTTGTTCATTAAATCTAAATGGACAACCCCATAAATTTTTAAGATTATGACTAAAACACCAGTTGGCTTAATACGGACTGTGCTAGGACCAGTTAACCCGGAAAACTTGGGCATAACCATGGCTCATGAGCATTTGCTACTGGATATAACTTGTTATGTGCAACAAGCAGAAGCAGCGAGTGATCGTACCTATAGAAATACACTCATTAAAATGGATAACTTAGGCAATTTGCCCGAAAGATTTCAATACAGTTTAGAAAACATGACATTACTTGATGAAGCTGCAGCTATAGAAGAAGCATATAAGTTTAAGCTGGCTGGTGGACAGAGTTTTGTAGACACAACAAGTGGAGGTTTGATTGGTAGAGATCCATTAGGCCTGGCCCGAATATCAAGGACAACCGGGATAAATATTGTTATGGGATCAGGTTATTATGTCTGGCAATCTCACCCAGAAGACATGAATGATAAAAGTGTTGAATCGATTGCTGAAGAAATAATAAATGAGATCGAGAATGGTGTAAAAGACACGGGAATCAAGCCAGGAGTTATAGGTGAAATTGGCTGTTCATGGCCTATGCACCCGAATGAATTAAAATCTCTTGAAGCTGCTGCAATTGCTCAGAAAAACACTGGAGCCGCTATGACTCTTCATCCGTTGGGCCCCCGTGAGGCAAAAGATCAAATACTCAATGTAATTCAAAAAGCCGGAGCTGACTGTAACAAGGTAATATTTGGTCATTGTGATCATTATTCAGATAAAGACGATTTACTGAATTTATTAAAGGCCGGCTGCTATATTGAATTGGATGTGTTTGGGTGGGAGGATACCTCCTTAGAGTTAATCATGCCTTCAGCAAGGTTTGGAAATGATCAAGAGAGAATAGAAAATATTGGTCAAATTATCGAAATGGGCTTTGGCGATAAAATCTTAATTGCTCAAGATGTGTGCCAGAAATGGCAGTATCAAAGGTATGGAGGTAAAGGTTTTGACCACATATTAGGCAATATAATTCATCGATTTAAAAGTTCTGGATTTAGTGATTCAGACATTAATAATTTGCTAATTAATAATCCTAAAACCGCCTTCGCTTTTTAATGTAGGTGACTGAATACGGACTATGCATCGGAGCTTTTACACAGACGACGACATAGCTCGTATTCAGACAATTCGTGCTATGGCTTGATGACTGCTCTTGTGACAGCAGTCTTACGGTCTTGACCTGACCACTCCGATGTTTCAAAAGCTTTATTTATATCTTCCAGACTAAAAGTATGTGACATTAGTTTAGTTAATGGGTATTTGTCCTTTGTACGCTCCAACATCTCTATAGCTGTTGGTAGTAATTGAGGTCTATAAAAAGAAACAGGAACAATATGTCTTATTCCATGAAGCACTTTTTCCATATCTATTGTAGCCATAGCATTGGGCCAGATACATCCGATTTCAATGTATTTGCCTCCAGGCCTTAGCATGTCTAGCCCTTCAGGAACCACTCCTGGATAACCTACCACCTCAACAACTGTATCCGCACCAGTTCTTCCACCACCAACCAGTTCTTTTACTTTTGCAACCCTATCTTCCGGATTCGGAAACTCATTAATATTTATAGCGTAGTCGGCACCACATTGTAGAGCTAAATCTAATCTAGGTTGTTGACCATCAATAGCAATAATTACCCCTGCACCTCGTTCCCTAGCATATGTCATTCCATACATTCCTAGGCCACCAGCTCCTTGGAACACGACAGCATCTCCACCTTGAATGTTTGATCTTTCGATTCCTTCCATAACTGTTCCTGCTGCGCAGTTAACTGAGGTTAGAACCTCATCAGATAAATCTGACTCTACTTTAAATACAAAAGTGCCTGGTTGCAGATAGTAATAATCTGCAAAGCCACCATGGCAATACGGGTACTCTTCAATAGATTTAAAACCCTGGAAATTGTACAGGCAGTCTGTGTACTCTCCTCTAATACATTGGTAGCACCGGTGGCAAGGAGTCCAGTATGAAAAAATCACTCTGTCGCCTTCTTTAAGTGGCTTTTGCAGATAGTCTGTAGAAACATTTTTACCTAATGAGTGGACTCTTCCTACTAGCTCATGCCCCAGTATGAAATTATGCATGTTAATTTCACCACGCCAAATATGAAGATCAGAACCACAAACTCCTCCTCCAGTTACGCTAACTAATATTCCCTCCGGATCTACTTCTGGTGTAGGAAATTCTCGTATTTCAAATTTACGATCCGCTACTAATACTGCTGCTCTACCTTTTTCTGCCATTTTAGCCTCCAAACTAAATATTAATTAAATGAACTCTAAGGATCAGTTATTCTACAGTGCTTTGAAATAGAGTCAACAAAGAAAGGTTTAACCACAGCACCGCACGTCATCTGTCTTGAGGTGATTGCAATTGAAATCTATAATTCAGCAATCACTATCACTCTTTAAGTAAATACAATAAAAGATAATTAATATAAAAGCGAGGATCTTAATGTACCTAACTGGATATGCAGATAAATTTAGTGTGAAGCCTGGAGAAACAATAAAATTTTATGTTTCCAGTAAAAACTCCAAATACAGTGCAGAGCTGGTTCGTGTAATACACGGTGACCCGAACCCTAAAGGCCCAGGATTTAAAACTGAACATGTACCTACCGACATAGATGGTGAATATGCTGGTTATGAGCAAGTTTTATATGGCGGTTCTCATGTAATTGTCAATGATGCGGCTTCGTTTAATATTGAAGATAGTTTTACTATTACCGCCTGGATATATCCCACAATGCCAGATAGTGGTAAATCACAAGCTATTGTCACCAAGTTATCCAAAGATGGAACCAAGGGTTATGGGTTTTTTATAAACAAGCGAGGCGAATTAGCACTATGGCTTGGAGATGGAAATACTTCTGATTGCATTACCTCTGGAAGAAAACTTAGAAAATCAAACTGGTATTTTGTAGCAGCATCTTTTGATCAACCCTCACAGACACTCAAAATTTATCAAAAACCTATGGGATGGACTCAGGCATCTGAAAGAACAATTTCAGAAAAACACATCGATTTTAATCGGATTCAGTTTACAGAAGATCCTCTTTATATTGCTGCGTCTATTGATGTAAATGGTAAACATCGAAAAGGTTTTAACGGAAAAATTGAACTCCCCACTATATACAAGGAAGTTATATCAATAGACGATATTGATAATCTGTCCATAGATGGCGGCCAAATTAATCAGGAGCATATTTTGGCTAGCTGGGATTTTTCAATTGGGATGTCTACCCAAATAGCTACAGATATAGGACCAAACGGATTAAATGGCAAGGTTGTTAATTTACCTCTAAGAGCGGCAATTGGACATAACTGGACTGGTGAAAACTATATTGCTGAAAAAAGTCCTGGTGAATATGGAGCAATACATTTTCATGAAGATGACATCGATGATGCAGGTTGGGATACGAGCATAACATGGAATGTACCGAAAGATTTTAGAAGTGGTATATATGCGTTAAAGACTATTTCAGGCGATAAAAATGATCATATCCCAGTTTTTGTGCGACCTCTCTTAGGTAAACCGCAATCTAAAATAGGTTTTCTTTTGGAAACAAATACTTATTTAGCCTACGGCAATGAACATGTGCTAGATGCAAATGAAGTTATGCCCACAGATTTAGTGCCCAATTGGAACCAAGACATTAATAGAGATGAGTTGGACTACTTAAAGGAAAACAACTTGCATTCAATGTACGACTTTAAAGTCGATGGAAGCGGAGTCGCTTATCAATCTAGGAAAATACCCATTTTGAATATTCGGCCGGATTTTATAACTCCTAGCCGCGGAGGTCCTCATTGTTTGACTGCTGATTTAATAATTGCCGACTGGTTAGAAGAGAAAGGCCACGAATTTGATGTATTTACATCAGAAGATCTGGAGTTTGATGGGAAGAAACTTCTAGAGCAATACAATGTGATAATTCTAGGTACTCATCCTGAATATTGGACACTAAAAATGCTGAAGGCAATGAGTTCATATTTAGCTAATGGTGGAAGGATGATGTACTTGGGAGGAAATGGTCTTTATTGGGTTACATCCTTTGATCCTGAGCGACCTCACGTGGTTGAAATACGACGTTGGGGTGGTACAGAAATATGGAAGGCTGAACCAGGCGAATATTACCATTCAACTACAGGTGAACTTGGTGGTATATGGAGAAAAAGAGGATGGCCACCTCAAAAAATAGCTGGAGTTGGTTTTGCTGCCCAGGGTTTTGATGTTGGTACAGCTTATGAGCTGCAGGAAGACTCTAATAACTCTCGGGTAGATTTCATTTTTAAAGGTGTAAATCGTGATCAGGGAATAATTGGGGATCACCCTTCATTAATGCTAAATCATGGAGCAGCTGGTGATGAAGTCGATAGATTGGATTTCGGATTAGGAACTCCTCCTCATGCATTATTATTGGCTACATCAGCTGGTCGACACACTAAGGCATATCATCATGTTATAGAAGAGATGTTTACTACCGATTCGTCACAGCATGGCGAAGTTAACGAATTCGTTAGATCGGATGTTGTGTTTTTTGAAACACCAAAGGGCGGTGCAGTTTTTTCCACCGGATCGATTAATTGGTGTGGTGTACTATCATATGACGAATATAACAATGATATTTCAGTGATTACTGATAACGTTGTTACTCGATTCGCTTTAGATGAGCCGTTACCACCGATTCCAGGCTAATCTCGATATATATTTAATGCCTTTATGGAGGAAAGTATGACACAAAAGAAAATAGCAATTTTAGGAGCTGGGGCAATCGGCTCAACAATAGGTGGGTTTTTTGCAAAAAATGGCGTCGATTGTACTCTAATAGACATGTGGCCAGAAAATGTTCAGCAAGTTAGATCAAATGGTCTTAGAGTAACGACAATGGAAGACGAATTTGTTTCTCACCCTGGCATTTTGCATATTTCTGATGTTTCTACCCGAGGTGATTCTTACGACATAGTTATTTTGTCTGTTAAATCTTATGATACTGAATGGAGCACTCATTTTATTAAGCCATATCTTAATCAGGGCAGCTATGTTATCTGTGCCCAAAACTCCATAAACGATGACCGCATAGCGGCGATATTGGGATGGACTAGAGTGATCGGGGCAGTAGTGACTTATGGGGCGGGCATTTACGAGCCTGGACATGTCAATTATACGAGCCCAAGAGAAAGGTCCCCATTCACTTTAGGCGAGTTAAATGGTTTGATTACACCACGTATTAATGAAGCAGTCGATCTATTAAATAAAGTGTCAGGTGGCGGAGTAAAAAGCACCTCTAATTTATGGGGAGAGCGTTGGTCAAAACTTTGCGTGAATTCGATGGCTAACGCGATAGCTGGTGTTACTGGGTTGAAATCTGCAGAACTTAGAGAAGTAGAATCCAGTAGACATATATCAATTAGAATAGCTGCTGAAGTTGTTCAGGTCGCTTTAGCAACTGGTGTAGATATACAGCCTATTTCAGGTGTTTCTCCACAGATGTTTGTGGATGCTGTTTCAGATGAATCAATTATGAGAGAAGTGGAAAATATTTTAATGTCTGGTGCAAAACAAATAGGTATTGGGCGACCCTCGCTTGCTCAAGATTTATTAAAGGGTAGACAAATAGAGGTTGATTATCTTAACGGTTATGTGTCTCAAAAGGGTTCAGAATTAGGCATATCTACACCAGTTAACGATGCCATAAGGGATCTTGCTCACAGAGTTGCACGTAAAGAAATAGAACCATCCGTGGAAAACCTAAGCCTTATAGATGTTTTGTCTCTACATACTGATGATAATTAATTCTCTATAAGTGAACGAAGCACAGGAGTTCAGTTAATGCCTATTTACAATCGCAAAATACCCTCTAAGGATCAAATTGAAAAAGAATTAAATGAAAATAATAATTGGGGGAGATGGGAAGATAAGTCAGGTTATGGTGCAATAAATTTAATAAATGAACAAAAAAGAATTGAAGCTTTAAAGGTTGTCGAATATGGGAAATCTATATCTTTAAGCCGACCTTTACCCGTTTCTCCCTCTGATGAAAATCCTTATCCTGTTCAGCATTATATGTCTAAAATATATCGTGGAGATACTGGGGTTGGAGCTGTTGACTATATTGGAATGAATTATCATGGACAAGCTAGTACTCATATTGATGCTTTATGTCATGTTTGGAATGAACATGGTATGTGGAATGGTGAAAACCCTGAGGAAGTAATTGATTATTCTGGTTCTAAATATGGCGGTATTGAAGCATGGGAAGATGGAATTTTAACAAGAGGTATTCTTTTAGATGTTCCTAGGCATAGAAAAAAAAAGTATGTTGAAGATGGATCACCTGTTCACGGGTGGGAATTAGAAGATATTGTAGCTTCGCATGATTTGGCAATAACGCCAGGAGATGCAATTTTAGTTTATAGTGGAAGAGAAGAGTTTAATCGAAATAATCAGGTAAATTGGGGTGGAAATAAACTAAAAAGACCAGGTTTACACGCTTCTTGTTTACCATTTATCAGAGATAACAATATTTCATTGTTAGGGTGGGATATGATGGATGAACGTCCAAATGAATATGGTCTTCCCTGGACAGTTCACGGAGCGATATTTGCTTATGGTATTGCTCTATTAGACAATGCTTTACTAGAGCCTCTCTCTTCATTGTGTCATGAATTAAATAAATATGAATTTATGTTGTCGGTTAATCCATTGAAAATTGTTGGAGGCACAGGGTCACCAGTTAATCCAATTGTTGTTTTATAAAACATAATGTTTAATAGGAAATCAATAGTTATCACAATTGTAGTAGTGGTAATCCTCGTATTACTTGCTTATGTTATGGTGTTGATGTCGAGTGATGTTAATGCCTAAAGCACAGTGGTTTATTGGAGCTATATTACTCGTAGCATTTATTGCGATATTTTTACAAAGGGTTTTTTGAAAGATAACTAATAGGTGCTTAAATTAATACTTAAGATAACAGTAATTTAGATAAGTGAATCAGTTTGTAGTACATTTAAATACACTTTAAAAAGGAGTTTTACCGGAATGAAAGTCAATGATGTAGTGGCAGCTATTTTGAAAAAAGAAGGGGTTGAATGGGTAAGTTGCTTTCCTTCAAATGCGCTTATAGAAGCAGTGTCTGAGATTGGAATACGGCCGATAATGTTTCGTCATGAACGCGGGGTAGTAATGTCGGCTGACGGATATAGCCGAATGAACACAAGAGATCACTTTGGGGTGGCCATTACTCAGGGTCATGCCGGTGCAGAAAACGCGATGGGTGGTATCGCTCAGGCCTATTCGGACAATATCCCAGTATTATATCTTTCTGGCGGACCTTCAATGTCTGCATATGCTGTAAAACCGAATTTTTCTCCTGCTCGGGAATATGGAAACGTTTCGGTTTCGGCAGAAGTAATTTATCAGCCTGGATTAGTTATTGATGTAATGAGGAGAGCTTTTCATGCACTCCGAAATGGTAGATCTGGACCAGTTATTGTTGAAATACCAGATGATGTTGGCGAGATGGATGTTGCTACAGACATCATGGATTCATATGTTTCTCCAAAGAGGCATAGGTTTGCGCCCGAACATAGTGATATAAAACAAGCTGTGAAGATTTTGCTTAGTGCCAAAAAGCCTGTTATCTGGTCTGGGAAGGGTGTGCTTATGTCTAAAGCTTCTGATGAGTTAAAGGAACTTGCAGAGCTGACTGAAATACCTGTTTATTGCACAATGCCTGGTAAGTCAGGATTTGACCAAAGTCACTCCTTAGCTTTAGGTTCGGGAAGTGCTGCTACATCCTTGCAAGCAAGGACTTGGATACAGGAATCGGATGTGTTATTCGCTGTTGGCTCTAGCCTTAGCAAAACGTTGTACGGTCAACCAATCCCAGATGGCAAAGTAATAATTCAAAGTGTTGAGACAGTAGAAGACATAAATAAAGAATATTCAGTTACTGTTGGTTTGCCAGGAGACGCAAAATTAACTTTGCAATTGGTCATAGATGAGGTCAAATCACAAATAGGGAATGAAGGTAGAAAGGGACAAACCGATACAGCAGAACAAATTAAGGATCTAAATAAAAAGTGGTTGTCAGAGTGGCATCAAATACTAACTTCAGATGAAAAGCCAATACGTTATTATCGAGTAATCCATGAACTAGAAAATACATTGGATAAAAATAACAGCATAGTAACTCATGACGCCGGTGCACCGAGAGATACGATAATGCCGTTTTATAATCCCACATTGCCTAATAGTTATATTGGATGGGGTAAAAGTACCCATCTTGGATATGGAATACCTTTAATTATTGGGGCCAAAATGGCTCATCCCGACAAGTTTTGTTTGAATTTTATGGGTGATGGAGCTTTTGGAATGTCGGGCTTGGATATAGAGACGTCAGTAAGGGCCGGAATTCCAATTACAACAGTCGTGCTTAATAATTCTGGAATGGCCACCTACCCGGGTAAAACAAGAGATACTGGGGCATATCCTAATGCATTGAAGACATTTGGAACAACGAAAGTAAGTGGTAGTTATGCCAAAATCGCTGAGGGGATGGGGGCGGTAGGTATAACCGTTACTGAGCCAACTGATGTACAAAAAGCTCTAAAAGAAGCTCAAAAACTTAACGCTGAAGGCAAAACGGTATTGATAGATATAGCCGTTAATTTGGAACCAAAAAGATCAACATTTTAATTTAAAGGTACAAAATAATATTTGCATCAATCAAATAATATATTAACTCGTTCAGTTTCCACACTGTCAAAATCAGAAGCAGTGGCTTCTGAAGCAATGGTGGTTACTAAACACCCTTTAGCTACTGAAGCGGGACTTGAAGTCCTTCGTGCAGGAGGCAATGCTATGGATGCGGCAATCGCATGTTGTTTTGCAACAGGTGTTGTAGAGCCAAATTCAGCAACGATTGGCGGAGGAGGTTATATCGTCTATCAGATGGGAGATAGTGGAGGTGTTATTGGCGGTCACATGCCTGCGTCGATGCAGTGTGCACCGGATATGTTCAAATTAACTGGTAAGGAATCAACAGGTTCAATAGGCTTTGGGTGGGCTGAAGTGGAGGGTAATGCTAACTTAGAGGGGTATTTATCTATAAATATCCCCGGCGTGGTCTCAGCGATGTGCGAGTCTCATAAATTATTCGGACGCATGCCGTTCACAGATGTGGTAGCACCAGCAATCAAACTAGCTAAAGAGGGTTTTTCTCCACATTGGCATAATTTGTATGCGTTTGGTTTACTTGCGGACATGTTATTTAAATATGAAGAATTGGGTAGGATTTTTATGCCCAATGGCGCAATGCCAATTGGCGACAAGACATACCCAGCGTTGTTAAAACAGCCCGATTTAGCGCAAACCATGGAATATATAGCCACAGAAGGATCTAAAGGCTTTTATGAAGGTGATATTGCCGCGTTAATAGTTAAGGACATTAAAAAAAATGGTGGTGTAATTTCACGAGAGGATTTTGCAACTTATAAATCGTTTATTTGGGATAAGGGTTTGGAAGTACCGTATCGTGACACCATTGTCAGAGTGCCGCCTCATGCAACTGCCGGAATTACTTCTGCTATGACACTAAGGTTAATGGACCAATTTGATTTTAGTTCTGCAGGACACAATTCGGAATATGCGTTACATACATATATCTCAGCGGCACGTTTAGCTTATGCAGATCGTTATGAATATCTTGGTGATCCGGAAACGATAGATATTCCTTGGAAAGGACTTCTATCAGAAGAATATTCACAAAGGCGGTTTAAAGAAATCAAAGAATTGGTTCCTAAGAATTGGAATCCAGGCGATCCTTGGGTTGAAGAGGGTAGAGAACCCTTAACTAAATTTGCTGCCAGCACTCCAATTTTGGATGATGGCACAACTCATATTTGCGTTATTGATAAAGATTCAAACGGAGTTTCATTTACTAATACTGTAGGTTCAGGATTCGGATCAGGCGTAGTGCCAAAAGGCACTGGAATTGTTATGAATAATGGGATGAGCTGGTTTGACCCAATTCCAGGACGCATAAATTCCATACTGCCGGGTCGGTGGCCACTTAACAATGCTTCACCGGCTTTAGTTTTAAATTCTAGAGGCGTGTTAATGTCGGTTGGAGTAACCGGTGGTCGCAGAATAACTAATGCGGTTACTCAACTGATTTCAAATGTAATAGATTTTGAGATGGGACCACAAACTGCTATCGATAGCCCAAGAGTCGATTGCTCTAGCCCATTTACTAGCGTTCCACCTGAATTAGATGAAAATGTTAGAAGAGAACTAGAGAAACGAGGACATAAACTAAGAGTCATGGGTCCAGAATATCCCGTCACAGGATTTGCAAACTTTGGTAGTCCGATTGCCATTGTAAAATCTGGTTCAGGCCAGCTATATGGAGGGGCCGATATTTTTCATTCTGCACACGCCGAAGGTATCTAGTTTTTTATTAATTCAATTATTTCTTTAGAATGAGTTTTCACATCGACTTTCGGCCATATACGCTGGATTTTACCTTCTTCATCAATTAAATATGTTTTTCGAAAAACCCCGTAATATTCTTTGCCATACATTTTTTTCTTAACCCATGCTCCGTAAGCAGATATCATTTCAGTACTTTCATCTGACAAAAGCAGAAATGGTAAATCAAATTTATTGATAAATTTATTGTGTGATTTTATGTCATCTTTACTTACTCCAAGTATGACGGCTCCAAGTTCTGTGATCTCAGAGTAATCGTCCCTGAAGTTACATGCTTCTATTGTGCAGCCCGGAGTATCATCCTTAGGATAGAAATAGATGACAACCTTTTTGCCTTTATAATCTTTTAAAGATACATTCTCGCCGTTTGATGCGGGTAGAGAGAAATCAGGTGCGATATCGCCTTCTTTTAAAGTCATTTTTTTACTCCTATGTAAATTTTTAAGCGGACAGACCCCCATCAATATATATTGTCTGTCCCGTTATATAATCTGATTCTTTACTGGCTAAAAATATTGCTAGAGCCACTAATCCGTTCATGTCTCCTGGTTCAGATAATGGGATGCGCTCAAGCATAATCTGTTTGCGTTTTGGGTCGTCCCAAGCTCTGGAAGTCATTGATGTTTCGTACATTCCTGGAGCGATAGAGTTAACTCTTATTCCGTAATCAGCCCATTCCAAAGCTAACGAGCTCGTTAGCATATTAACAGCCGTTTTACTTGCAGCATACACTCCCTGGAGTGTTGATGCCTTTGATGCAGAAATTGAGCTTATATTAATTATTTTGCCATATTTCTGCTTCATCATGCTTGGAGCTACTGCTCGACAACCATAAAAGACTCCACCGATATTCGTATCTATTATTTGTCTAAATTCATTGTCGGTCATTCGTTCGTTAGACTGACGCGTAACTGATGGAGGGGTAAGAGTTTGATCAGGAAACGGTACTAAAGCCAGTTCTTTATAAACTCCTGCATTATTAACCAGAATGTCAATTTGCCCAAAAGATTTCAAGGTGTTGTTGACTAGAGCATCAACATCTTCAGACTGGGATACGTCTGTTTGGAAAGTGACGACATTGGAATTAAACTGTTTTATCTGAGTTTCTACGGAAGAGAGGTCCTCTTTACTCCTTGCTGCTATTGAAACATTAGCTCCAGCTTTTGCGAATCCTGTAGCTATTGCCATACCTATACCACGGCCGGCTCCGGTAACAATTGCTGTTTTATCTTTTAAAGGTTTAAGATCAGTCATTACTTGATAAATTATACAAGTGTTACCATTAAAAGAGATCCTTAGGAGGATATTGGAATGTCAAAAGACCAAGATTACGTTATTCCAGAGCTTTTAACTGACACTGAATGGCTTCAAAACAATTTATCGAATAAAGACATAAGAATCGTTGATTGTGGGTATTGGGAAGCCTATAAAAGAGCTCATATTCCCGGAGCAGTCGGAATTACAGGAGATCATTATTTTAAAGATCCGGATACGAACCGCACATTTATAAGTAATCCGGAACAATTTTCTAGAGAAATGTCTGAATTAGGTATTAGCAACAATACTTTGGTAGTTGCATATGATGATTTTGGGAGTCTCTGGGCATCCCGTCTATGGTGGGTTCTTAAGTATTATGGCCATCATTCAGTTAAAGTTTTAAATGGGGGATGGAAAAAATGGCTGAGTGAAGGAAGACAAGTTACTGATGTGAAGCCTCACATCCAGAAAACTAAATTTGACCCTGTAATTGATAAAGGCATTTTAGCTACCGCACAACAGATTATGGATACAGATCGCAACAACCCTGAAAAGATTCTTTTTGATGTCAGGTCTGACGAAGAGTACAAAGGAGAAAATGATAGAGGCAACAAAAGAGCAGGACATATTCCTGGAGCAAAGCATCTTGAATGGTTAAATTTTGTCGATAAAGAAAACAGTATGATGTTTAAATCTGCCTTCGAGATTGCTGCTTTGTTAGCTCCATTGGGTATTACTGCAGATAAGGAAATAACAACTTATTGCCAAGGTGGAATACGGGCAGCACATGTCTTTTTCGTACTTGAACTGTTGGGATATGAAAATTTACGCGTTTACGATGGTTCTTTTAGAGAATGGGGAAATCGTGACGATACTCCAATAGAATAAAATAAAAACACTTTTAGTTCTAAAAATTTGAATAAATTATCAATTTACAATCTAATACTGTTTCTCTCACTCGTTTTGCTTTGTTTTGCATGCTCAGTTAAGGAGACCGATGCAGATCAAAATGTACCTGAAAATGTAAGTCAAGAAATTTCGGAACTTGTTGACGAAGCGATAGAGGAAATTATTGCTACTGAGTCTCAAAATGCAGACCAACAGGAAAATAGTTTAGAAGAAACACCTATGGCTGAAAATAAGCGGCCTGTGTCCGCTATTTATAGACCAGACTTAGTTGGTATCTCTGATTTTATTAATGTAGATGAACTTACTTTAGGCGATTTAGAGGGCAAGGTTGTTTTAATTGATTTTTGGACTTATACCTGTATAAATTGTATTAGAACATTTCCTTATTTGAAGGATTGGCATGAAAAATATGCCGACGACGGGTTGGTTATTGTTGGAGTTCATACGCCAGAATTTGAATTCGAAACAATATTAAGTAATGTTGAAACTGCCACGCGCGAATTTGGTTTAGAATACCCAATAGTATTGGATAATGATCGAGCCACTTGGCGGGCCTATCAAAATCAATATTGGCCAGCAAAATACTTGATTGATCGAGATGGATATGTGCGTTATACACATTTTGGCGAGGGGGAATATAAAGAGACTGAATTAATTATCAGGGATTTACTTCAGGAAGGAGGAAATGTTATCAATGAATCCGGCAACACATTCTTAGCTCAACGTTCTTATGTTGAGCTTCCAGAAGATCAGGAAGGGTTAGAGTCTCAAACGCGTGAATTATATGCAGGCACAATTCGTAACTATAATGCAGCTTTTATTGCTCGACGGCCACCTTATGTAGCTCACGAACAATTTTATACACAAAGAAATGTGGATATGGAATATACCGATCCACCAATCCATAGAAACCACTACATTTATCTTAACGGACTTTGGTTAAACAAACCGGAAAGTCTACAGCATTCTCGTAAAACCGAAGAATATGAAGATTATGTGGCAATACTGTTTTATGGAACTAGCGCTAATGTTGTTTTAACTGGTTTCGGGGAGTCTGATCCATATACTGTAAGAGTGTACTTAGACGATATGCCTTTGAAAAAAGAATTTGCTGGAGAAGACATAAAGTGGGATTCTCAGGGAAATAGCTATATCGAGGTTGTAGATAGCCGACTATATAGGCTAATAAAATCACCCGATTATTCAGGATTTGAACTAAAACTAAGCTCAAATTCAGAGAAGTTTGAACTATTCGCTTTTACTTTTGGAAGTTTTCAGAATTAGTTACAAATTGGATTGGATTCAATTAAAAATGGCTAAAAGACAAGTATTCGTTTTAATAATTGTTATTCTAACTTTGGCTGTTTATTCATGCTCGACAGAAAATGACGATAAGTATTCTGATGGGTTAAAACCCGGCCTACATCAACCTATTCGAGGGCCATTAAATGATGATGGGTATGGTCTAATATTAGCTACTGATGATTTATCTGTGGGTAGTCATAGAATAGGTTTTTTGGCAGCCGGTAAAACTGGTGTTGTAAATCTTCCCGCATTGGAAGTAGCAATGTACTATTTGGATGCTGATGCAGGATTAGTTGAACTTCAGTCAGGTATCGAAGCATCCTATCAAGAATGGCCGTATGGGTCTCGCGGTTTATATACATTGCAATTTGAATTTGCCAATCAAGGTAAACATTTTTTAGTCGCTACTATTATCGACGAAAATTCGATGGTTCAAAATATGGAAATTAGTTTTGACGTAAGCGCTGATACTGCTGCACCCAAGGTGGGAGACAAGGCAGTTAGAAGTAATTCAAAAACTTATAAATCAGTTGATAATTCAACTCAACTTACCACAGGATCTAATTACGACCGAAATCTATACAAATACAGTCTTGCTGAATCAATTAACAGGCAAAAACCCCTAGTTGTAGTATTTGCTAGCCCAGCATTTTGTATTAATGCGGTATGTGGTCCTCAAGTTGAAATGTTAAGTTTGTTGGCAGAAAAGTTTTCGAGCCAAGCAGATTTTATTCATGTGGATTTATATGAGCATCCAGAAAAAGTGCAGGGCGATTTGTCAGCTGCGTTAATCTCCAATGTAGTGAAGGAATGGCGTTTACCTAGTAACGAATGGACCTTTATAATTGACGGTAATGGAATAATAACAGCTCGTTTTCAAGGCTTTGCGACATTTGGAGAGTTGGAGTCAGAATTAAGTAAATTATTTTGAGTAGTAATTAAATGAGGGGATTAGTCAGGAACACTGCATGATGCCAAAATTAAATATAAGGAATGTTACATTTCTCCAAAACTGGTATGAAAACTTTGTTAGTTGGTACAAAGATCAGATCGACCTTTTCCCTCCGTATGGTAATTATCAGGGAGTGCTGTTAGGCAAACTAGTTGAAAATGATAAGTATTATATAGATATAAGTGAAGCTAGATTGGAAGTTGATAAGGTGACGTTCTATATTTTGAGTGATGGAGATAATATTAAAGTTAGATATACCCGTGAAGGCAAACGGGCAATAAATATTGACTGCTACTCGGATGAGTTGCCATTTCAAGGAAACGAATAGAAAAAGAGTCTAATCTCTTTTAAAGTGCCTCTACCACGTTCACATATTTCAAGTCGAGTGATTTTGCTAACGCCTCGTGGGTAACATGTCCGTTTAAAGTGTTTAAGCCTTTAGCAAAAGGTTTGTTTTTAGCAATAAGGTTTTCGACACCATTATTAGCTAAATATAAAATATGACCATAAGTTGCATTTGATAGTGCAGTACTGGCGGTATGAGCTACAGATCCTGGGATGTTTGGAATAGCACAATGTATGACATCGTTTTTAATATAAGTTGGATTTGACTGGGTTGTCGACTTTATTTGTTCGACAGACCCTCCCTGATCAATAGCTACATCTATAATTAATGATAATGGGTTCATTTCATTAATCATTTTTTCTGTTATAACTTTTGGAGCAGAAGCACCTGGAATCAATACTGCTCCAATTGCCACATCAGTTCTTGTTAGGTAGTCAGTTAATTTTTCTTCAGTGGATAGCATAGTTTTGATAGACCCTCTATATCTGTACTCAATCGAACGTAGTCTATCTAAATTTATATCAAAGATTGTAACGCGCGCTCCCAGAGATGTAGCGATAAAAGCTGCGTTAAGTCCCACAGTACCTCCGCCAACAACTACAAACCGGCATGGTTCGGCTCCTGGCACTCCACCCAATAACTTGCCTGGACCACCAAAATCAGACTGTAATAGTCTCGCCGCAATTTGAGGTGCCAATCGACCTGCTATTTCACTCATAGGCTCTAAAAGAGGTAAAGAACCACTATTACTTTCGATTGTCTCGTATGCAATCCCGGTAACTTTTGTTTTTACGAGCTCTGAGGTTAATTCGGGTACTGCCGCAAGATGAAGGTATGTAAAGATAATTTGATTTTGTCTGAAATGTTTAAATTCTTCCTGTTGGGGTTCCTTAACTTTTACAATCATATCAGCTGATTCCCAAACCTTAGCTGGACCACTGACAATTTCTACGTTTAAGTAAGCAGAATCAGGGAAGCCCGCGTCTTGCCCAGCGCCACTCTCTAAAATAATTTTATGTCCCGCATCGATTAATCCCTTTATTTTATCCGGCGTAATTGAGACTCTTTTCTCATCTGCCTTTACTTCCTTAGGCACTCCGATAATCATTTAATTCTTGTCCTTTCACAGTGTTTTTGATAACAGCTCAATTATGTGCATTGGTAACCGTCCAGTTCCGTCGTTAATTTGTTGCCTACAAGATGTGCCCATACTAACTATTTCTACATCTTGATTATATTGATTTATTTTGTCGAATAAATTCATTTCCCCTAGATTCATTGATATCTCGTAGTGTTCTTTTTCGAAACCAAATGAACCTGCCATACCACAACATCCAGAGTTTAATTCAATTACGTTGCAATTTGGAATATTTTTTAGTATTGATAAAGATGAATCTTTACCGAGTAACGCTTTTTGATGGCAATGTGTTTGGAGTAACACAGTTTTTGGCAGTTTGGTCAGTTTGAGACTCTTTATTGATTCGATATTCTTCATCAATAATTCATCAATCAAAATGGTTTTGTTTGCAACTGATATAGCATCTTTATCGCCTGGAAATAAATATAAATATTCATCTTTAAATGAAAGCAAACAAGATGGTTCTAATCCAACGATATAGTCTGCAGTTTTTAATGCAGAAAGGGCTACTTCTATATTTTTCCTTGCTTTCCATTTTGCGCTTTCAAGGTCCCCAACTGATAAATTAATCCGTCCGCAACAAGACCAATCGGGAACCATTACTTCATAACCTAACCGTTCCAATACTTTTATTGCTGCTTGGCCAATCTCAGGGTTATGGTAATTGGTGAAAGTATCATTAAATAACGCCACACTGACTTTTTCAGAAGAGGGTTTTATAGACCCATTGGATTTCATTGACTTGATCGAACTCTTAAAAGTTCGATCGGAATATTTTGGTAACGATCTTCTGCTATCTATGCCTATATTATCCAATAACATTTTGATGGGCCAAGATGACATCAGCCAGTTAGAAATAGGATATGTAGCAGTGCCTATCATTCCTAACTTATCCAGGTTGCCAAGTATTAAATCTCTGAAACTATCACCATTTACTTCACGATATCTAGATAAAAAATCATATTTCAATTTAGCCATATCAACGTTTGATGGACACTCCGCCTTGCATGCCTTGCAGCTAAGGCAAAGATCCATGATTTCCTTTATCCTGTCACCAGTTATTGAAGTTAATGGCAAATTGCCTGTAATGATCGTTCTTAACGCATTAGCTCTTCCACGCGTCGAGTGTTCTTCATCTCGTGTTGCCATGAAAGAAGGACACATCGTCCCAGATGTCACTTTGCGACAAGCTCCTTGACCATTACACATCTCAATAGCCGTATTTATGCCTCCTTCCTTTTTAAAAGAGATCGCGGTTTCCTTAATATTTGTAGGTTCTATTGGAATTTTTCTGAGGTTATGTGTGATTGGTGAAGGGCTGGTTATTTTGCCTGGGTTCATAATGTGCTGTGGATCGAATATGTCTTTAACTTCCGCAAAGGCATTCATTATTTCTATTCCAAACATTTTCTCTAGAAATGGACTACGGACCAATCCATCTCCATGTTCACCGCTAATCGACCCTCCAAACTCTAAAACCAGTGAACTTATTTCATCAGCTATATCCTGTAACTGTTGAATACCGACAGAAGTTTTTAGATTTATTAATGGTCGTATATGTAAACAGCCAACACTTGCATGGCCATAATATCCAGCTTCTGTACCAAATTCCTTCAATATTTCATCGAAGCGTTTTACGAATTTAGGCAGTAAATGGGGCTCTACAGCTGTATCTTCAACAAATGGTAAGGGTTTGGCATCTCCAATCACATTCATCATGAGTCCCAGGCCAGCCCTTCTAACTGCCCAAACTTTAGCTTGTTCTCTCTCATTAACAATGATTGCTGTATGGTATCCCAATTTCAACGACGACATTTTGGCTTTAATTTTGTCTAGATGCCCTTGTAATTCACCTTCAGTTTCGCCTGTAAATTCCACCAGTAACAAAGAATTAGGACGACCATCAACAAAATCCATAAGTTTTTTATATTCATTGTGTCTTCTCGCTTCATCTAGGATTATTTCTCCTACATGCTCTACTGCAGATGGGTCCAGTTCTAATATGGAGACAGTAGCCTCCATGGATTCAATCAAAGAATTAAAGTGGATCACCGCTAAACCTTTGTGTTTTGGCTTATCAACTAAACTTAATTCTGCCTCAGTGATTGTTAATAAAGTCCCCTCGGATCCGACTACAAACTTAGCTAGATTCAGTTCGTTAGGCCCAATAAGTTGATCTAAGTTATAACCTGACACGCGACGCATTATTTTTGGGTATCGATTGTCGATTTCTGAACTATAATTAAGTCCGATTTGATGCAACTTAGAAGCTATTAACGCTATTGGATCTGATGGAGTTTTACTGTTTTTTACTACATTTAAATCAATGCTTTCCAAATTTGCTATCGAGCCATCGGATAATATGGACTCTATCTGATTTACATTGTCGGAGGTTTTCCCCCACCTAATTGAGTGTGCGCCACATGAATTATTACCTAAAGCGCCACCAATATTTCCTCTGTTTGAACTGCTTGGATCAGGTGCAAATAGTAAATTATGGGAAGATAAGTAGTGATTGAGTTCATCTATAATGATTCCGGGCTGTACGCGTACTGATTTATTCTCAGTATTTAAGTTGACCACTTTCCGCATGTATTTCGAAAAATCTAACACAATAGAGTTTCCTACTGTAGATCCGGCTAAACTTGTGCCTCCGCCTCTAGGCAAAATAGAAACATTATATTGATTTGCTAGTTCAATAGTGGCGATTACGTCTTCTTTTGATTTCGGTAGAACTACCCCGATAGGTAATATTTGATAGATTGAAGCATCGGTACTATAGAGGTATCGGGAAAACGAATCGAATTTCACTTCCCCTTCTACGACTCGTTTTAGGTCATTTGATATTTCTTTTATATCAGCGGCGGCAGATTTATTTTTCAATTACTGACCAGCGAATAATTAATATATAAAAAATTGTGAAAAGCTAAGCCGATACTCTTACAATTAAGAAGGACTGTTTGCCTAGTGGAGTATCAACTTCAATTTGTTGTCCAGCGACTCTTTTCATTACTGCTTTGCCTACAGGTGAAACGTTAGAAATTTTATTCTCTAGGGGATTCGCCTCTGAGACACTGACAACTGTGTAGCCTTGTTCTTTACCAGATGACAGGTCTTTAAGAGTGACTTTAGCTCCAATTCTTACTCTGGCATCTTTTTTACGTTTTTTGGGATCAATTACTACTGCGTTCCTGAGTTGCACCTCAATATCTCTAATTCTAGACTCAACGTGACCTTGTTGCTCTCTTGCAGCTTCTAAAGGAGCGTTTTCTCTAACGTCTTTGTCCTGTGCTGCTTTATGGATTTCTTCAGCCAGTACAACTCGTTCCTGTTTTAAATTATCGAGTTCGCTGTTTAGTTGCTTATGGCCAGACGGGGTTAATTCAATCACTTCTTGTGCCATATCTGCAGGTTTGTTATTTCTAACACGGTTTTTCTTTATTCGAACATGTTGAGCCAAATTCACTTCAAGATGACCACTTTTCTTCATATATGATAGAAATGCTCGAACTACCTGTAGCTTTTCGGCAGCTTGTGGGACAGCTCCGCCCTCACTAATTCTTTCAGAATAACTACCAACTTCAGATGGATCAATTTCTTTTAATACTCGATCTGCACCATAGTACTGTGCAAATCTACCAAGCTCAGTAGCCGTGTGTGGTCCATCGGTCTTAGTCCTTGGGTTATTAATGTACTTACTGATACCTTCTATTACGGTTACGGTATCCTGCTCCTCTAACATAATGCCTCTCCCTGACAGGTGAATGGGGACATATAAATCTTATTGGTGCATTGAATCGGTGTCAATGCACGTCTATGAAATTGGCGTGATTAGTTTAGACATATTGCCCCAATTATGCCCGGTTTTCATTTCAATTTTCAACGGAACGTCAAGCTTGATTGCATTTGTCATGTTTTGTTCAATTATTACCTTCAAAGAATTTAATTCTTCTAGTTTTGACTCGAATACCAATTCATCATGTACTTGGAGGATCATTTTAGAAGCAATGTTTTTCAAGTTTAGTTGCTTTTGAATTTTGATCATTGATATTTTTATAGCATCAGCAGCAGTTCCTTGAATTGGCATATTTATAGCAGCCCTTTCAGCCGCTTGGCGAGCAATTCGATTATTTGAGTTGATTTCTGGAAGATACCTTCGTCTTCCTTTCATTGACTCTACATAATTGTTTTGTTGACAGAAGATAATCGTTTTGTCTATATACTCTTTAATACCCGGGTAATTATTAAAGAATATAGATATGAATTCTTTTCCTTTATCTGGTGATAAGTCGGTTTGTTGTGATATTCCAAAAGGCGTTAAGCCATATAACACTCCAAAATTCAGCACCTTTGCTACTCGTCTCATTTCTGTAGTGACCTTAGAAATAGGAACTCCATATACTAATGAAGATGTAGATGCATGGATGTCTTCATCATTGTTGAACGCTTCTATCAAGTTAACGTCTTTAGATAAATGAGCGAGAACTCTTAATTCGATTTGAGAATAATCGGCAGCTATTAATGTGCTGGAGTGTTGATCTTGTGGGATGAATGCATTTCTTACCTTTCTGCCCAATTCGGTTCTAACAGGGATGTTTTGTACGTTAGGATCATTACTTGATACTCGACCCGTAGATGAACCTGTTTGTCTATAGCTTGTATGAACTCTGCCAGTATCACGGTTCACAAGTTGAGGTAAAACATCAACATATGTGGATTTCAATTTTGTCAGCTCTCGATACTCTAGGATTTTAGCTATCGTTTCATATGAACGAGGATCTGCATTTTGATCCTGCCCTGAGTCTAGATTTGTTTTAATAGCATCTAATGAGGCTGCATCTGTGGAGAAGCCCGTTGCAGTTTTCTTGACAGGCTTTAATTTGAGTTCTGAAAATAAAACCTCTGCTAATTGTTTAGAAGAACTAACATTAAATTCATGTCCGATTAAACTAAATAAGTCTTTTTTTATCCCAGTAATTCTATTGGTTAAGTCTGTAGACATTTCCTTAAGCAAGTTTAAGTCGATTGAAACTCCGTTAGCCTGCATTTTCACAATTACATCTACAAGAGGCATTTCAATTTCATCGAAAGATTTTAATAGTGATTCCTTTTTAAGTGTTTGAAATAATTTTTGGTGTAGCCTGTAGGTGAAGTCAGCATCAGCAGCAGCATATTGTGCCACTTGGGAGATTGGCGCCTCATCGATAGTAATTTGTTTCTTACCAGTACCTATCAATTCTTCTATTGAAGTCATTTGATGTCCGAATATATCAAAAACCAAATTTTTAAGACCAACCGAACGTTTCCCAGCTAAGTGAGCTGCAAGCATCGTATCGAAGAATAGATTTTTTATATGAATATCATATTTAAGTAGCACCGTTGCGTCATAACTAGCATTATGGGCTATTTTGGGGGTGTCATTTTGAAAGACAGGTCGGATCTTTTCCAGAACAACATCTAAAGGGAGTTGGTTTGGGGATGTGGGTTGGCCATCCATATTAAGTGCAAGTTTTTCTATATGCCCAACAGGAATATACCATGCTCTACCTATTCCATTAGAAAAAGACATGCCTACTAGTTGTGCTTTCATTGGGTCTATTGATGTAGTTTCTGTATCAAATGAAAAGGAATCTGTTGAATTCAAAGTAGCAACCAATGACTCTAAAGCAGGTAAGTCGTCAACGATTTCATATTCCACCGGCACGACTTTATCCTTGACCTCGATTGGTGTTTCTGATTCTTGTCTAGGTAATCTTTGAATCATGGAATTAAATTCCAAGGATCTAAGATGCTTAATTAATTCATCATTATCGTATTGTGGAAACCTGGCTTGGTTAAGGTCAAGCTGGATTGGCACGGACCTTCGTATAGTTGCAAGATCCTTGCTCTGGATTGCGCTTTCTTTATTTTTTATTAACAGGTTTTTAATTCGCTCAGGAGCCACGTCACTTATGTTTTCATATACTCCATCAATAGTTTTATATTGCTTAAGAAGTTTTAAGGCTGTTTTAATCCCTATACCAGGTACGCCAGGTATGTTGTCTGAGGTATCTCCCTGCAAACCTTTGATGTCCGGAACTAATTCAGGAGATAAACCGTCATATCTTTTGTTAACTTCTTCTATGTCGTATATTTTTCTATTAAATGCAGTAGATATATAAACTTTAGTTTTATTAGATACTAGCTGTAGTGTGTCAGTATCTACGGTTACAATTACTGAATCCAAATTTGAATCATCTGATTGACTGCATAGCGTTCCAAGTACATCATCCGCCTCAAATCCTTTCGCATCGAAAATAGGGACTTTAAACGCTTTCATCAGTCCTTTGACTAGCTCAACTTGCGCTGGTAAATCTTCTGGAGTTGGCGGTCTGTTAGCTTTATATTGATCGAACAGATCGTGTCTAAAAGTGGGTTCTCGTCTATCAAAAGCAATCGCGCAATGTGTCGGTTGAAAATCGGAAATTATACGCAAGAAACTGTTCATAAAACCATAAACTGCACCTATAGGTTCGCCTGTGGATGAAAGTGTCATAGGCATTTTTAATGCGTTGTAAGCCACGAAAATAAGAGCATGACCGTCAATTAATAATATTAAGGGACTATTTGCCATTGATGTTTTAGCTCTGTTAAACCATGTTTTTGATAAGTTAGAACAATCCTAACAGTATTCGACCCAATATGCAGATAAATCACACATTCAAATTTCAATTAGCTCTTGCGCTTTCAATAGAAGATTATCAACCTCTTGTTTTGAGTTGCCTTCAGCATAAATTCTTAGTAATGGTTCAGTGCCAGAAAACCTGATTAGCATCCATGAACCATTTTTAAATTTATATTTAAATCCATCTGATTTATTTATATTCTGTAATTCACTATTGATTGACTTAGCATCCGCCTCATCAAGTTTTTGCAAAATCTTTGCTTTGTAAGCATTATTAAACTTTATATCAATTCTTTTATAATAGTGGGGTCCGACTATGTTAAATAGCCATTCAATTAGTTCGCTAACACTTTTACCTGTTTTTACCATCATGTCCAGTATTAATGTTCCACACAATATTCCGTCCCTATCTGGCATATGGCCTTTAATTGTAAATCCTCCGCTTTCTTCACCAGCTACTAGAGAGTCATGTTTGTGTATTAGAGGTGCTATATGTTTAAAACCAACGTTTGTCTCGATAACAGGTACTCCGTATATTTCACCAAGTTGATCAACCATATGTGTTTGAGTTAGCGAGCG
Organism: SAR202 cluster bacterium; assembly: GCA_009392275.1. Taxonomy (GTDB): domain Bacteria; phylum Chloroflexota; class Dehalococcoidia; order Lucifugimonadales; family UBA2962; genus UBA2962. The sequence goes on along the minus strand of VFGV01000022.1, from coordinate 174,618 downwards.
TATTATAGGTCCCCTTTTGTTTAAAATTTCTAATTCATATAAACAAATTAGAGCAAATGTTTCTAGAGCAGTAATAAATTTGCCATTTTCATCTACGATTCCAACTCTATCTGCATCTCCATCGTTAGCTATTCCAATGTCATATTTCATTGATGTAACGGTTTCACTTAAAATCGCCAGGTTATTTTCGACAGGTTCTGGTTGTTCGATGCCAGGAAAACTATTATTTGCGACCGCGTGTATATTTTTCACTTTTGAGGATTGCCCAGAAAATAGTTCGGAAAAGTACTCAATTCCTGATCCGTACATTGGATCATGAATAATTTTAATTCCTGACCCTCTAATACTATCTAAGTCAAATAAAGTTCCTAAATGTTCAATATAGCTCGATTCTAGATCTGTTCGCTTAACTAAACCTGAATTGGTTGCGTCTGAAAGCGAGGACATTTTTATTTTTGGGTTTTGTTCCAGTCGCCTTATGTGTGTTTCTAATTTATCTACAGTTTCAGGTGACGCACTACTGCCATCAGGCATTTTTAATTTAAAGCCGTTATATTCTGGTGGATTGTGGCTAGCAGTAATCACTACGCCAGCACTCGCTGAACTAGACCATACAGCATGACTAACAACCGGTGTAGGTACTGGCTGCTTAGATAGCAAAACGTTTATGTCATTTCCTGCAAAAACTTCTGCAACAGTTTTGGCAAATAAATCAGATTTTAATCGGGTATCATATCCAATAATAATTGTAGGGATAGTTTGTGAGTTTTCTGCCTTTATTAGATCAGCGGTTGCTTGGGCACATATTTGGACATTATCTAAGTTAAAGTCCTGATCTATTAGGGCCCTCCATCCTTCGGTGCCAAATTTAATTTTCATGCTATTAGGCTACGCTATTTAGTTACCAAATAGCTCCTTTTTGATTATTTTCGCCTTGTCTGTAACTTCCCATGGTAAATCTATATCATCCCTGCCAAAATGGCCAAACGCTGCCGTCTGTTTGTATATTGGTCTACGCAACTTCAAATCTTCAATTATGGCCCCGGGTCGTAAGTCAAAATGTTTATTTACCGCTTCAACAATTTTTGCATCATCAATGTGATTGGTTCCAAAAGTTTCAATTGCAATTGAAACAGGTTTAGCAACACCAATAGCATAAGACACTTGAATCTCTAATCGATCTGCTGCTCCGGCAGCAACTAAGTTCTTTGCGACATATCTTGCTGCATAATGTGCTGACCGATCAACTTTCGTAGGGTCTTTACCTGAGAATGCTCCTCCGCCGTGACGAGCGTGTCCTCCATATGTATCCACCAGGATTTTCCTACCTGTTAAGCCTGCATCTCCAACAGGCCCTCCTATTACAAATCTACCAGATGGATTTACCAAGTATTTTGTGTTTTCATCTATAAGTTCCTCTGGAATAATCTTTAAAGCAACTTTCTTGATGAGATCCTGTTCAATTGTGGATTGATCGACATCAGGGCTATGTTGAGTACTGAGAATTACGGTATCGATTCGTTTTGGCACCCCGTATTCGTATTCCACAGTCACTTGAGATTTACCGTCTGGTCTCAAGTATTTCAGTGTACCGTCATTTCTCAAATCCGACATTTTTTTACATAATTTATGGGCAAGGGAAATACCTAACGGCATAAGTTCTGGAGTCTCGTTACAAGCAAAACCTACCATCATTCCTTGATCACCTGCACCTAAACTCTCCACACCTGGGCCTTGATTATTTTTGCCTCGGACCTCCAGTGATTCGGTAACCCCATCGGATATATCCATTGACTGCTCTTTAAGAGATACATTTATTCCGCATGATCGATAGTCAAAACCAAAATCCGGGTTATTATATCCTGCATCAGCCACGGTTTGCCTCACAATAGCAGGTATGTCTACGTAATGAGTGGTAGAGATTTCACCGAAAACAAAAACCAAACCTGTGGTAGTTGCAGTTTCACAAGCAACTCTTGCTGATGGATCATGTTTTAATATGTCATCAAGAATTGCATCGGAAATCTGATCGCAAAGTTTATCAGGATGACCTTCAGTTACTGATTCTGAAGTGAAAAGATATTTAGATGAGCTAGTTAGGCTGTAAGCCATAATTCCTCCGTATTAATTTAATCAAGTTTTTTAAAAGCAGCGCCTATGTGCCGAAATTCCAGCTATTTAGATAATGGTCCTGTTCGTTTGTCAAAGCGTCTATTTGTATTCCCATAGCTTCTAGTTTTAAACGTCCGACTTCGGCATCAATTTCATTTGGAACAGAATATACCTCGTTTTTTAAGTCAGCCTTGTTTTTGGTTAGATATTCTGAGGATAATGCCTGGTTTGCAAAACTCATGTCCATTACAGCAGATGGATGTCCTTCTGCTGCAGCTAGGTTTATCAATCTACCTTCGCCAAGCAAATAAATTTTCCTTCCGTCATGTAATTGATACTCTTCAACATATTGCCTGACTTCTTTTTTCCCTTTACTTATTTGCTCTAGGCCGTCAATATCGAGTTCAACGTTGAAGTGGCCACTATTTGCAATTACTGCTCCGTCTTTCATTACCTCAAAATGACTTTTATCCACAGCTTTGAGCCCACCTGTTAGGGTTATTATTACATCAGCTATTCTTGATGCATCTTTCATTGGCATAACCCGGTGCCCATCCATCGCTGCCTCAAGGGCTCGGATTGGGTCGACCTCAGTTACAATTACTTGCGATCCCATGCCAGTTGCTCTACTTGCCACCCCTCTACCACACCATCCATACCCTGCTACCACAACAGTTTTACCAGCCCAAAGCATATTGGTCGCGCGGGTGATTCCGTCTAAGGTACTTTGTCCGGTTCCGTATCTATTGTCAAAGAAGTGCTTTGTGTCAGCGTCGTTAACAGCAATTATTGGGTATTTTAATCGGCCTTCATTTGCAAGACTTTTTAACCTGATGACACCGGTTGTTGTTTCTTCACACCCGCCGAAAATGTTTGATAACATTTCAGGGTTATCTGATGTCAATACCGCTGTCACGAGGTCCGCGCCGTCGTCCATTGTTATGTTAGGCTTGCCATCTAGTACAGCGTTTATGTGATCGTAATATTGATCATTATTTTCACCTTTAATCGCGAATGTGGATATGCCATAGTCAGCAACTAGCGAAGCAGCCACATCATCCTGAGTGCTTAGCGGGTTACTTGCACAGAGTAAAACCTTGGCTCCGCCATCTCGCAAGGTTATAGCCAGATTAGCAGTTTCAGTTGTCACATGTAGGCAACCGGCTATGGTAACTCCCGCCAGTGGTTTTTCTTTCGCGAATCTTGATTGTATTTGAGAAAGGACAGGCATTTCTCTGGCCGCCCACTCAATTCTCTTTTTCCCTTCTGAGGCCAGTCTTATGTCTTTTATGTCTGCTGGAATATTGTTTTCCAATTCAATCTCCTAATATTTGTAATCTTGGTTTTTTTGATCAATACTAATTAATAAATTTTTAAGATATTGTGGTTAGCTTTACGAATTCATTGTATCGTTTTTCAATTTTCTTGGTGGATACAAGCTTTAATTGTTCAATACTGAATCCTTGTACGGCAATTGAACCCATTATAGTTCCATAAACCGCGGCCTTACGCAATTCTTCTGTAGATATTTCAGATATATTTTTTCCTAACGATGCAAGATGTCCCATAAATCCTCCAGCAAAACAATCTCCAGCGCCTGTTGGATCTATTACTGGATCAACTGGTAGGGCAGGGCAAGCAAATAACGAAAAGGAATTATCTGTATTTATACTGTTCATTAATAGTCCATGCTCGCCTTTTTTTATAATAACGACTCTAGGGCCCATGCTTATAATTGATTTGGAAGCCTTTATAAGATCTTTGATTCCGGTAAGTTCTCTTAATTCGGTTTCATCCAAAAATACTATGTCAACTTTTGGAATAAGTTTTAATAAATCTTCTTGATTGTTATCAATCCAAAGGTTCATTGAGTCCATTGCGACAATTTTTGGTTTTGAGCTTGTTTGATTTAACACGTCCAGCTGAAGATCGGGTTGTATATTCGCGAGAAACAATACGTCGATAGCCTTATGTTCAACATTAAGTATTGGCTTAAATTCCGCAAAAACATTTAACTGAGTATCGATAGTTTCTCGGTAATTCAAGTTGTTCGGATCATATTTGCCTGACCACCGAAATGTCGCCCCATTTTCAATTTGTAGTCCAGACAGATCAATATCCCTAGACTCGAAGAATTCTATATGGGTTTGTTCGAAATCTTCTCCTACCACTGCAACAATTGCTGGCGTGGAGAAATAACTTGCTGCTAAAGCAAAATATGCCGCTGAACCACCCAGTGCATCCGTTCTTTTACCGGCATGAGTTTCAACCGAATCATATGCTACAGACCCAACTACTAATATCTTGTTATTATTGTTTATCATAAGATGCTTAAATTATTTGCTTCATTTTGAACTTGGGTGTCCCGCATTTATCCACGATCCAGTTCCTGCTTCTATATTAAAAAGATTGTCTGAGTTTAAACCCATAGCTGCAGCCATTTCACATGCAAGTCCGCTTCTAACGCCTACTTCACAGATAAATAGCAGCTTTTTTGATTCAGGGATTTCATCAAATCTACTTAGTAAATCATCGACTGGTATAGACAATGCTTCTGCAACATGACCTGCAGCATATTCGTCTGGCCGTCTTACGTCTATGACCACGGTGTCTTCTTGTTGATACATTTCTAGGGCTTCTTCTAAATCGATCCTATGGTAGGGTTCGCCTGGTTCCATTCTTGACATAAAAATCTCCTGTTATTTTGTAGATCTATCTTCAAACATATTTTGATATTATCGATTTTAACCGTTGATAATCTGAAGGATCGACTGAATCTGCTTTTGTAATTATAGTGTTAGCCAACGCATTCTGGCAGTCACAATTTCTTGGTGAAATTAACTTAGGAATCAAACTTTTTATAATTGCTTGGCCATTGATCGCATTTGATTGTAATTGTGACGCAACTTTTTCTTGACTGACATGGTCGTCGATTTTCCAAGAATCATTGTCGGTGACTAAGGCTAAAGATGTGTAACAAATTTCAGCCTCTCTGGCTAATTTAGCTTCCGGAAGTGCGGTCATGCCTATGATGTCACCTCCCCATTTTTGATAAAGTCGGGATTCTGCTACTGTCGAGAAACTTGGTCCCTCTATAACGATCATCGTTCCGCCTTTATGAGTATCCATATGTATCTTGCTTGACTCAAATAAAGACTGTGACAGTTCATCACAGAAAGGGTTTGCGAAGCTCACATAAGCGACTATTGATTTGTCGAAAAATGTGTTTACTCTAAGATAAGTCCTGTCGATTAATTGATCTGGAATTACAGCTTCTTGAGGAATTATCTTTTCAGACAGACTGCCTACAGCATTTATCGACACTAATCTTTCAATACCTAGCGTCTTTAGTGCATAAATATTTGCACGCGCTGGGAGATTCGATGGACTTATATTATGACCGATTCCATGTCTGGGTAGAAAAGCAATAGTTTGACTTTCTGCCTCCACTATTGAGATTGTATCACTGGGTGGTCCGAAGGGCGTATCAATTGATACTTTATCAATCAATTTTAAGCTTTCAATATTGTAGAATCCGGTGCCACCAATGAAAGCCAAATTTATAGTCTTCATTTCAAATTATATAAACTTCTCGTTATGTATTCTATTGGCTTCTAAGATCATGCTTTGTACAATCCTATTCGTTCCATTTACAGGTCCATTAGCATCATCTCCAGCGGATAGCATTCGTCTGACAGTAGAGGATAAGATGTGTTTATTTGATGTCTTAATATTGAGCGATATTTTTAACAATTTCGAATAGTATTTTTCGTCAAATGGATTAAGCTCTTTTGCAGCTAATACAATTGCATAAGCGCACGCAATTCGCATGTCTTCCATGGTAGAAATAACAGTGGAGTTGATAATGTCAGTCAACTCTAAGTGATCAGCTATGTTAATAGTTTTATTCAATCCATTATTATCAATGTAGGAAATAATTAACTCATTGTTTGACCATCGGAATTTTATTGCAGATAATTTTGCAGATACGTTTGTAGTCGTCACCACATTTCTCCATCTTCAGTACTGAACTTACAGCAAAAAAAAACTTCCCTCGGGTTTTATTTAGTGAGAGAAGTTTGTAACGTCATGGACGAAACTCTCATCTCTCGAACAAACACTGATTAAAAAGTTTAGTTCGTCGGATTTGGCACCGTTCCGAAATTATTTACTTCGAATGGTTGCTGGGCATCGAAGGGCCGTTCCCTCTGCCACTCTTGATAAGAGTACTGATATTAAATTTTTAACAGGCATAATGCTATAAAAGCTAAACTTTCTTGTCAAACTCGTTTTAATTGAAGTTTGTTAAGATTGTTGATTACATAACATGAATATTGCGCTTTGCAAATCATGTAGTATTTCATAAGCAATGGCAGACAGGAGTAATTTATGCGAGCAATCCAAGTGAAAGAATTTGGTTCGAGTGATGTTTTGGAATATATAAATTTGGATATGCCTATTGTTTCTGATGATGAAGTTTTAATTAAACAAGAAGCTATCGGAGTAAACTTTATAGACATATATCAAAGATCAGGTGCCTATGATGTTAAATTGCCATTTATTCCTGGGTCTGAAGGAGCCGGACTTGTATGTGACATCGGCAGAGATGTCACAAGTTTTAAAATTGGTGACAGGGTCGCTTATTCGATGTTTCCTGGTGGATATGCTGAGCATGTAAAAGTTTCTGAAAAAAATGTTGTGTCTATTCCAGATAATATAGACTTCTCTACTGCTGCTGCATGTTTGTTGCAGGGCATGACTGCACACTACTTAGTAAATTCCACATTTAAATTGAAGGCTGGCCAATCATGTTTAATACATGCAGGTGCAGGAGGGGTAGGACTAATTTTGATCCAAATGGCAAAAAACATTGGAGCGAAAGTTATAACTACGGTTTCTACATCGAAGAAGAAACAGTTGGCTTTAGATGCTGGGGCCGATGATGTAATTTTGTACTCAGACGAGGATTTTGTTGAAGAAGTTAATAGAATTAGCAACGGTAATGGCCTTGAGGTAGTATATGATTCTGTTGGCCGGTCTACGTTTGAGGGTAGTATAAACTGTTTAAAACCTCGCGGATACATGGTTTTGTACGGTCAATCTAGTGGAGCTGTTTCACCAGTGGATCCGCAAATTCTCAATAAAAAAGGTTCTATATTTTTGACTAGGCCTACTTTGGCAAGTTATATGTTGGATAGACAAGAATTAGATTGGAGGTCGGGGGAGGTTTTTCAATCCATACAGCAAGGTCAGCTTAAAATAAAAATCGGATTATCTTTACCTCTGAAAGAGGCGGCTCGCGCGCATGATGATTTAGCTTCTCGTAAAACAACAGGTAAAGTCATATTAATCCCATAGCTTACTTTATTAGTTTAATATTTTAATTTTATGCTTACATCAATACTTCAAAATAAACCCCATGATGCTGTTGCAATAAAGCTAACAGATGGAGAGTTTTACAGCTATAAACAACTTCTCGATTTGGTTGACGATATGGCATCAAAACTTTCAAGCAATGGAGTTAAGCCAGGAAAGGTGGTAAATATTGTTATTGATAATAGCATTGAATTCCTTGTGTCCTTTTTGTCTGTAACTAGATGCGGTGCTATTGCAGCTCCGTTAAACCCCAGTTATACAGTTAGCGAGTTTATGTTTTATATAGAAGATGCTAATAGTGATTATTTGATTGTGAAAGACAACACTAGCGTAAGTATTTCTGCAGCCAAGGACATTAACTTACATGTAATAACGGTTGGAATATCAAAATCTGGATTGAACCTAACTGATTTCAAAGGTGAGTTAACAGGAAATCATGACCCTGACCCTGTTCCTGATGACGCAGTAGCTCTGTTTCTACATACATCCGGAACCACTAGTCAACCGAAAGGTGTTCCTTTAACCCACGGTAACCTATTAGCTTCATTAGGAAACATCATTGATACTTATAATTTAGGCGAATCTGATACATCAATACTAGTCATGCCACTGTTTCATGTACATGGATTAATTGGAGTAGCTTTGTCAACATTGGCTTCAGGCGGCTGCCTAGTCTTATCTCAACGGTTTTCTGCAAGCACATTTTGGAATATACAATCGAATACGAGTGCAACTTGGTATTCAGCTGTTCCAACAATACATAAGATATTGCTTGATAGAGCTGACCTAGATAGTGCCCCTTATCAGAGTTTTCGATTTATAAGATCATGCTCATCTCCTCTGTCGAGCCAGCTTTTGTTAGCAGTGGAAAATCGATTTGGAAGCCCTGTATTGGAAGCTTATGGTATGACTGAGGCTGCACATCAAATGTCATCTAATCTTTTGCCACCTGCAAAAAGCAATCCTGGGTCAGTTGGCATGCCAACTGGGGTTGATATTTCTGTAAGAGATGAAACGGGCATAGCTTTAAGCCATTCTAAGCTTGGAGAAGTATGTGTTAAAGGCCCAAATGTTATGGGTGGATACTTTAACAATGTCTCCGCAAACAAATCCGCTTTTTGGGGAGAGTGGTTTCGAACTGGAGATCAGGGATTTTTGAATGAAGATCAAGTATTAACTTTAACAGGTCGACTTAAGGAGTTAATAAACCGAGGAGGAGAAAAGATTTCTCCAGTTGAAGTTGATCAAGTTATTGCAAGTCATTCTGCGGTTTTAGAGGCAATAAGTTTTTCTCTTCCAGATGAAAAATATGGTGAAAGTGTTAATGCCGCAGTCGTGTTGTCTGAACCAGCATCCGAGTCGTCTATCATCGAGTTTTGCTTGAATAAATTAGCACACTTTAAGGTGCCGGACAGGATATTTGTATTAGATGAATTGCCAAAATCTGCTACTGGTAAGATAAAGCGTCGTAACATTGCTGAAATGTTTATGGATTAGTTTGTAAATCGATCTACACTAGTAGAGATTATCGATTAGTGTTAACATGCCGTAAATTGTCAATTATTTTGATAGCGAAACTTAAATTTTATATTTAAAAGTTGTTCAAAACACGATAGGAGTGAGAAATGGTAGCAAAACCTTTGACAGGTGAACAAATTGAAGAGTTGAAAGGTCTGGGTGAGACGCATTTTTGGCCCCACTCTCGGCCTACAGGTGATATGTCAGATGACACTGGCATCAAGTTGGTAACCCATTCAAAAGGTATTTGGGTTGAAGGCCCTACCGGCGAGCGTCATGTTGATTTGATTGCTGGTATGTGGCTCAAGAACATTGGGCATGGAAGGAAAGAAATTGCTGATGCCGTGTATGAACAGATGTTAGATGTCAGCTACTCACCTGGTGGTACAGTTGCTCCCGCGACAGTAAAGTTAGCTTCGAAGGTTGCTAGTTTAACTCCTGACCCTGAAAGTCGAGTTTATTTTGTGTCAGGTGGATCAGAGGCTGTCGAAACTGCAATCAAAATGGCAAAGAAATATCAATATAATCTTGGAGAGAGAGGGCGCTGGAAAGTTATATCCCGCCAAAACTCCTATCATGGCGCGACACATTTATGTATGTCGTTAGGTTTCAACCACGTTAATAGGCCAAATGATTATGGTCCTCTTGTACCTGGAAATATTCGTATTTCTAATCCTGGACTAACATACCGTACTTTGCCTGGAGATTGGGATATGCAGTATGCCTACGATCTAGAAAAAGCAATTATAGATGAAGGGCCAGATAGTGTTGCGGCTTTTATTGGCGAACCAATATCTGCTGCTTCAGGTATTCACATACCACATCCAGAGTACTGGCCCACTATAAGGGAAATATGTGACAAGTATGGCATAGTGATGATTTGTGATGAAGTTATTAACGGCTTTGGAAGGACTGGAAAAATGTTTGCGGTTGAGAACTGGGGCATTAAACCAGACATTATGACTGTAGCCAAAGCTTTAACCAGTGGATATCTACCAATAGGTGCAGCTATTGCATCAAGCAAAATAGGAAAAGTTATGGAAGGTGAAGGCCCGCAGACATTCAAACATCTTCTAACATTTGGGGGAAGCCCTCCATCTTGTGCTGCAGGATTGAAGAATCTTGAAATAATGGAAAGAGAGAAACTTGTTCAGAATTCAGCTGATAATGGTAAGTACTTGTATGAAAAATTGCAGGAATTAAGTGATCACAGGATTGTGGCAGATGTTAGAGGTGGCATGGGCTTGATTGCAGCAGTTGAGTTTGCCAAGGACAAGAAAACGTTTGAAAAATTCGGGGGTAAGTTCGAGAGCAGAGTAGGGCACCTGATGGAGGAACATTCATTATTAGGTAGAGGACTGGATGAAATTATGTCATTTTCTCCTCCATTAACTATTACTAAAGAGGAAATTGATTTTGTTGTAGACCAAACGAAAAAGGTTATAACGCAATTAGAGAAAGAATTTTAAATAGTTATATCAGATAGCCCAATTAAATAAACCAACAGGATATCCTGTTGGTTTATTTAATTTCACGGTTGTTATTTTGTGGGTGGCCAGGATCCCAAAATAATTTCTATTTGTTTCAATCTCGTATCACGAAGTACCGTAAGTTTAACCATATCTTCAGGTTCAAGTGAGTTTAAATAATCAACCATTTGGGATACTGAATTAACCTCGATATCATCTAAGCCAATAATTATATCTCCATCTATAGTTCCGTCTTTGGAATCCGCGATCAGTGAATTTGTGTCCGCTGGACTACCTGGGTAAATGTCCCAGATATACACTCCCGAAGAGATGTCTAGATTCATCTCCTCGATCGCCTCTTGATCCAAAGTAATTCCAGATATCCCGAGCCATGGGCGAGAAATCACATTTGCAGATTTTAGGTTTGGCAGAAGTTCTACCAGTATGTTGCTTGGTATTGCAAATCCAATGCCAAGATCACCCTGGTATGTTATGTGTACAGCAGAATTGATTCCTATTACTTCTCCTTTTGAGTTTAGTAAAGGGCCACCAGAATTACCCGGCAGCAAAGTTGCGTCTGTCCATATCATGTTTGGTATTGGCCTTTGTAATGCCGGAGCACTCCTTGTGTCTCTTAAGATCGGAGGACTATCCCCTATACCAGCAACAACTCCGACGGATAAAAAGTTTCGCATGCCGAGTGGATTGCCAATAGCCAAAGTCATTTGTCCAGTTTTAACTAAGTCAGAATTGGCGAGTTTGAGGGGTTCGATATGTGATATTTCTTGCGGGTTGACTGCTAGGAGGGCAAGATCATCTGATTGACTCACCCCTAGTTGCTCTGCAAACAATAGAGTGCCATCGGAAAGGGCTACCTGAATTGTAGTAGCTCCATTGATAACATGCTCATTAGTTGCAATATGACCTTGTTTATCTAATATAAAACCTGTGCCACTATCGGCAGACGTGTTTGGTCTTTTAACAATTATTTCTACTACAGCTTCAGAGGATCGATTTACAATGGAATCAACTAGTTGTTCATTATATAAGGTATCGTCTTGATTGTTTAATCGGATAGAGGCTATCACTCCAGTTGAAGCTATTACCCCTATAGCAATACCAGCCATTAGAATTAATACAATAACCCAGTTACTTGGGAAAACAATATTTCCTTTGTGGTTATTTAAAAAATATCTTTCAATGCGGTGTTTTGCTATTCTGCTTTTAAACTGTCTTTTTATCATAAAGTTTATTTTTAACATCTTTAAAACAACATTTATTAGGTTTATAGCAAAGATATCAGTCCGTTCGCGTATGTATTTCAAAAAGTGGTGTTTAGTAAAGTTAGATATCCTATTCTTCTATTATAAACTTTTCATTATTCGAAACGGACAACAAGTAACTGGAGGAGTCTAATGGATCAAGTCTCAATTTCACTTTTCATAATAGTTTTACTTTTGGCATTATTGTTTTTATTGGCAATCCGGCAGATTTTTGGATTGCGAGGGGATATCGCAAATTTAAAATCCAAACGACAGAGCCAAAGCACAAAGTACGGTCAAATCACAGAGCAATTTATGCCATGGTCATTAAATTACCCTTATGACCCAGCGAAGTTTAGATTTATTGGATCACCTATTGATGGGATACAGTTTGAAGAAGATAAGGTTATTTTGATGGAGTTTAAAGTTTCAACCAGCCAGATGACTAGTGTGCAACGACGCGTTAAGCGACTTGTTGATGAAGGGAAAGTGGCTTTTGAGGAAATTCGTTTATTGTGATTGTGATAGTTTAATTGGATGTTTTAACGATCCACTTCATCCAGTCTTTAATTTGGTTTTTAAACTCATTCACATTTTCGACAGCCCAGTTGTAATCGGCATCGTTGTCTAAATCAAACTTAAGGCCAGCAGTGTCAATGATTGATAATGGGATCGAATTATTCAAAAATAGATTCTTGTGTTTTGAAAAACTTTGATATCCCAACATAGGCTTAAATGCTTGACAGGCTGGTTGGAGTATAGCGTTTGTGCCACCGTCTTTATCTGCTCTAGCAATTACAGTTTTCTTTAAAGAATTACTGGCACGGAATATCTCGTCAATATCGCTTTTCTCAATTAACGGCAGGTCTCCTGGCAAGAACAATGTTGCCTCCGAACCTGACCTATGTGACTTTAACATAGTCTCCCATAAACAATCGTTTAGTCCAGTGTTTGGATAGGGGTCAGGAGACCAATGCACATCATGTAAACTCGCTAACTTTTTTATGAACTCATCCCCTCCCAATACGATGCAGTCTGTTTTTCCATATTGTTTCACAGTATTTATCACTTTGTTTAACATCATTAAAATAGCTGCTTGCCTAGACATTGCGTCGACGTTTTCCTTTAATCGACTTTTTGCTTCGGAAAGAGGTTTCATAGGTATAATCGTTCGGGTTTTGTGATTGTTAGAATGTGGCATAGTTATCCATTAGATGTTAACTACTTATTAAGCTCAACAGGTTTTTAGCCAAGGTGATTTTATCTTTTTGGGAATTCATGATCGTTGATGTGATATGTACATTAATACCCAGTTCTTCGATATCAGGAGCCTCTTTAATGTCCGTGTTATCTATGACAAACAAATCACATATTCCGACGTAACGCTTAGCAACACCTAGCGAACTTACATCTTCGTTCAATTCCATCATCATTTTTCCAGCCGGGCCTTTAAGTGCTTTTTTCCCAATGATGGGGCTTACGGCAATGGTCTTTCCATGGAAATTAGAAATCAATTCCGTAATACCGGAAAGCTCTAAAATAGGAGGAATACTTACAATGGGATTGGAGGGGCAAATTATTATAGTTTCTGCTTCAGAGATTGCTTCAATAAATTTTTCGCTAGGTTTAGCATTATTAATTCCATCAAATCTGATTCCTGTTATTGCTGGTTCACATTTTTTTCTTACAAAATAATCTTGAAAATCTAGCTCTTCAGATTCAGTTATCGCCTTTGTTTTTACAGGATCGTCGCTCATAGGTATCACTCTATGCGAAATTCCTAGCTTTTTGGCTAAGTGGTCGGTTGCCTGGCTTAAAGATTTACCTGAGTGCAATAGAGATGTTCGCTTTATATGTGTTGCAAGGTCTAGATCGCCAAGCTGGAACCAATCTTCATCACCCAGCTTTTTCAACGCTGATAATGTGCGGAACGTATCACCTTTTATGCCCCATCCTGTGGTTTCATTGGTTAAACCCGCTAGAGCATACATTACCGTGTCGACATCAGGAGATACATGTAGGCCGTGAAATACATCATCATCAGCTGTGTTTACGACTATTGAAAGCTCTTCAGGTTTAAGGATTTTTGATAATCCTAGAACTAATTTTGCTCCCCCAACGCCCCCTGCTAATGCTAGAACCTTATACATATTTCTTTATTTACTTTCACAAACAATGTTTTCACTCTGATAAAATAGAGTCACACAGATCTTTTGGTATATTTACTTTTGTGTGACCCGCCTCGGACTCGAACCGAGAACCTACTGATTAAGAGTCAGTTGCTCTGCCAATTGAGCTAGCGGGCCATTATCTGGGCGCATGCTATAACTTGTTTCCAGTATCAACTGTAGAATGTACTATGAGCAATAGATGTTTGCATTTCATGGAGCACAAAAGTCACATTGGAAAAACCATTATCGCAAATAAAACCACCAGCCGATAAAGGCGAATTAAATTTTCGTATCCTAACTATTTTAGGTTTAATAGTCGCTTTTATCCAGATATCTTTAGGCGGATTCGTAAGAGTAACTGATTCAGGTATGGCTTGTGGGGATGATTGGCCATTGTGTGATGGGCAATTAGTCCCTGTGTTTAATCTTGAGGTTTTCCTTGAATATGCTCATCGAGTATCGGGTGCTATTTTGATAATTCTTATATTGGTGATTTTTATTTATGCATGGCGCCTACATAGAAATGACTCATGGATCTTCAAATCCGCAGCTGCTGCATTAGTTTTTGTTATTGCAGGTGCCGGTTTCGGAGCAGCTACGGTCTTTAGCGAATTAGGATGGGGCTTCAGGTTGATTCATTTGGCAATTGCTGAGGCAGTTATAGGAAGTCTTGCTTTTACGTTAGTTGGTTCATTTAATTTCAACAACTATGGTATTAATACTCCTGCTGAAGGCTCCATGGCAAGTGGGACAGTTTATATGTTCGGGATGATGTTATCTCTGTTTCTTTTGATCATTTCGGGTTCACTTATGGTTGGCCTCGATGCTGGAACTGCATGTGGAACATGGCCTTTGTGTAATGGCAGCTTTTTCCCTCAAGGTGACAGTAGGTATTCAATTCATATGGGGCATAGATTGATTGGCATTGTAGTCGGAGTAATTATGTTGTTGGCATTCGCATGGATTTGGAGGATGAGAGAATGGATAACTGGTGCAGGTAAAGTCGCTAGTGTTCTGTTTCTTTTGATGGTTGCTCAGGTATTACTCGGGGCTGTTTTGGTGTGGACAGGCTTTGCTCCGGGATGGAGAGCAATTCATCTATCGGGAGGAAGTTTGGTTTGGCTTGTGGCATGTGTGTTATTTGCCGTAATATTTGTCTCCAGAGAATCAACTACGGATGTAGAAGTAGGCGTTGAAGAATCCTCAACTATATATGGTGAGTTTTCTTCTTAAGTAATTAATAATGCAAAGTATGTATCGACAATATGATTAGAGATTACGTAGCACTAACCAAACCTAAGATTATTAGCCTGTTACTTATTACCGCTTTAGGTGGCTTGTTTTTAGCATCTAAAGGTTTGCCGCAATGGCAGATTGCTTGGGTGGTTTTATTTGCCGGGTCGTTAGCTGCCGGAGGCGCTAATGCAATTAATCAGTTTCTAGATCGTGATATTGATAATGTCATGACTAGGACCAAGGCGAGACCTGTAGCAGGAAATCGTATACTACCCAGGAATGCACTTATTTTTGGCATATCGCTAAACCTTATTGCATTTGTTTTATTGATATTATTTGCAACTTGGTTGAGCGCAATTCTCACTTTAGCTGCGACCTTGGTATATGTGTTTATCTACACTATAGGACTTAAGCGAAACACTCCTCAGAATATTGTGATTGGCGGTGCGGCTGGTGCATTTCCTCCAATGATTGCTTGGGCTGCTGTAACTGGAGATATAGGTTTGGGGGCTGTGTATCTGTTTGCAATAGTGTTTTTTTGGACACCTCCGCACTTCTGGGCCCTAGCTTTGATGATTAAAGAAGACTATGCTGAGGCAGGAATACCGATGTTGCCGGTTGTTAAAGGAGATGATGAAACAAAGAAAGCAATCGTTTTATATGTCGTTCTCCTACTAGCTTTAACACTTATGATGTTAGTGACACGAGAGGTGGGATGGATTTATGGCATTGGTTCAGCATGCCTGGGGGTTGGGTATTTATATTACGCCGTTCAACTTTATAAATCTGAAGGTATACTACAAGCGAAACCCGCATATTTATATTCTTTAGCATATCTAGCTCTTTTATTTGTGCTAGTTATGATCGATTCATCAGTAACGTTATAGCAGGTAGTTGATACTGTAACGTGCGTTAGATATTGTAATAAATCATCATACTCATGAAGACCGCATATTCAGAAGTTTATTTCGATTGTGAAATACTTGACAATCCATATGCCGTCAGCTAGATTTTGTATATAGCCGTAGCAACGCTAGGCATCCTTTACAAAGATATTTGCTGGAGTCTTTTTTTTCGCAAAATGCCGACAATTAATCGACAATTCGCTAAGTACAGTTTTGTGTTACTCGCTGGAGTTATTCTTGCCCTTATTTTCGGATGCACAAATGACCATCCGCAATCTCCGTTCGATACGGTGGGACCGGTTTCTGAGTCTCAAGCTCTAATTTTTTATATCATAATGTATGCTGGTCTAGTTGTTTTTGTATTAGTAATGGCTTTACTTGCATATTTCACTTTCAAGTATAGGAAAAAGGATGATGAAGACGGTGACCCAGAGCAAGTGCATGGAAATAGTACCTGGGAAATCGCATGGACTGTGATTCCAGCATTATTACTGATTGCTGTAGCTGTTCCTACCATAAACTCATTGTTTGATACCACGGTGTCTCCTGAGCCGGATGGATTAACTGTCAAGGTGACTGGTAACCAATGGTGGTTCAGGTTTGATATTCCTGAGTTAGGTGTTGTTACTGCTAATGAACTCCATATACCAGTCGGCGAGGTAATAAACTTTGAATTGGACTCTAAAGATGTAATTCATAGTTTTTGGGTGCCGAAATTGGGCGGCAAAGTAGATATGATTCCAAACAATGACAACACAATGTGGCTTCAGTCGAATGAAATCGGTACTTTTTACGGTCAGTGTGCCGAGTTTTGTGGAGAATCGCATGCGCTGATGCGATTTAGGGTTGTTGTTGAATCTAGGGAGGACTTTGATGCATGGGTTCAACAGCAGTTGGCTGATGCAGTGAAACCAGCTGATCCGTTGACTCAACAAGGTCACGATTTGTTTATGTCCTCAGAAGCAGGATGTTACGCGTGCCATACGATTAGGGGAAGTCAAAAAGCATATGGTGAAGTCGGCCCAGACTTAACTCACTTTGCGGACCGGTTGCACATACTATCTGGAATTATGGATAACACGCATGAAAACTTAATTGCATGGTTGACTGATCCAGATGACCTAAAGCCAGGAAACTTAATGTCTAAAAATGCATCTGTTTATACTGACCCTGATAAAGCTTTAACAGATCCAGAAATAACAGCCTTGGCTGCGTACCTAAGGAGTTTAGAATGACGACTCTACCCATTCCTATGATTAAACGCCCTTTGCACCCAACGGGTATTTGGAATTGGATAACTACCATTGATCATAAAAAAATCGGTTTGCTATATGGAGCCACTGCATTTATAAACTTTCTTATTGGTGGCATCGAAGCAATTTTGATTAGAGCTCAACTCGCTGGCTCTAACGCAGATATCATTTCTCCTGAAGTCTATAACCAGTTATTCACTATGCATGGAACTACAATGATATTCCTAGCTATTATGCCTTTAAGCGCTGCTTTCTTTAACTATGTTATCCCTTTACAAATTGGCGCCAGAGACGTTGCATTTCCAAGGTTAAACGCATTTAGTTACTGGGTGTTTCTAGCTGGTACCATAATATTGCATAGTAGTTGGTTAGTTGGAGATGCGCCAAATTCGGGCTGGTTTGCGTATGCTCCATTAACATCAATTGCATATAACCCAGGCCATGGTATGGATTACTGGATAGTTGGTTTACAGGTACTGGGTATAGCATCACTTGCGGCGTCATTTAACTTCATAGTCACGATAATTAACATGAGAGCTCCAGGCATGACTTTAATGAGAATGCCGCTTTTCACATGGATGACTTTTATAACAGCTATATTGCTTGTTTTAGCATTTCCAGTTATTACAGTTGCACTTATTGAGTTAATGTTTGATCGTAGTTTTGGGACTAATTTCTTTTTTGCACCGGCCGGAGCTGATCCAGTGTTGTGGCAGCATCTGTTTTGGGTGTTTGGGCATCCAGAAGTTTATATATTAATTTTGCCTGCGATGGGTATCGTATCTGAAATACTTCCTACATTTTCAAAGAAACCTCTTTTTGGGTACTCAACTGTAATTCTTGCAGGGGCGATCATAGCATTTATGGGATGGTTAGTATGGAGCCATCATATGTTTACAGTTGGATTGGGCCCGATACCGAATTCGGTTTTCACCATTACAACTATGGCAATAGCCGTGCCAACAGGAATCAAGATATTTAACTGGATCTTTACGATGTGGAAAGGATCAATCACCTTTAATACCCCTATGCTTTATGCTGTTGGGTTTATTGTGACTTTCACCATAGGTGGAATTAGTGGTGTAATGCACGCTATGTCATCCTCTGATGCCCAGCAACAAGACACATACTTTATTGTTGCGCATTTCCACTATGTGTTGTTTGGTGGAGCTATCATGGCAATTTTTGGTGGTTTATACTACTGGTTCCCAAAATTTGCTGGAAGGATGTTTAATGACAAAATTGGCAAGGTCCAATTTTGGTTATTGTTCATTGGTCAGAATATAACATTTTTCCCAATGCATTTTGTTGGTATGGATGGTATGCCTAGAAGAATCTATACCTATAGCGAGGAAATGGGCTGGACAGCTTTGAATGCATTAGAGACAGCAGGATCAATATTGATTGTGATATCTGTGCTGCTGTTTATTCATAACATAGTGAAGAGTTGGCGTTCAGGTGAAAAAGCACCTGGTGACCCTTGGGATGCAAGGACATTGGAATGGTCAATAGCCTCTCCTCCTCCCGAGTATAATTTTGAAGAAATACCGGAGGTTAAAGATGTGGATGATTGGTGGGCAAAGAAGAGAGGTCTTGTAGATGGCCAAGCTCCATCTGGAGGTTCAGGGTCAACAGGAGAAATACATCTGCCACAGCCATCGTTTTGGCCACTTGTGTCCGCAATAGGTATATTTATCGGAGGATATGGGCTGATATATAGTTATCCGGCCGCAGCAGTAGGGTTAGCAATTATGATGATTGGAGTTTATGCCTGGTCTTTTGAACCAGTGAATGACCCCGAGTAAAAGTTGAAAGAATAATTAATATTAAACAATGATAAACAGAAGATACGGAGAAAATTTTGGCTGAAACGGCAGTTTCGAACCACGAAGGTGATCATCAAACTTCAACAGGTTTGAATCATAGAAAAATGCTTATGTGGGTTTTTCTTGGTTCAGATTGTATGTTTTTTGCTACATTAATCGCCACATATCTAGTCTATAAAGGCAAAAGCCTAAGCGGGCCAATGCCGATTGACGTGTTTAGTATTCCGGTTACCACTGTTAGCACGTTCGTGCTGTTGATGTCCAGTATGAGTATGGTTTTGGCATATGCTGCTTTAAGAAAAGGATCTCTTAAAGGGTATCGAGCATGGATGCTATCAACCGTTATTCTAGGATCCACTTTTCTAGGATTCCAGACTTTTGAATTTTATGAATTTGCTAATCATCATGTGCATATTGACTGCATAAACCCTGGCGAGCTGACAGATTATGAACAAGGATTATTTGATAAAAATTGTAAGGACGGAGTCGATTATTATGATGCTCAGCATGGTCTGACTCCAAAAACCAACCTTTTTGGCACAACTTTTTTCGTGTTGACTGGTTTGCATGGTACTCACGTTACGATTGGTGTTATATGGCTATTCTCTCTGTTTTTGTATTCTTTCAAAAAAGGAGGAGTTACTCCGGAAAGAGATTTGGATACAGATCTAGCTGCTCTGTACTGGCACTTTGTTGATATTGTTTGGATAGTCATTTTTGCTGTGGTATATTTGTTTGGTGTATTTGAAGGATTCCCGTCTTAGATATGGTTACAGAAAATATAGATAACAGAACACCCCATAATACTAGTGACGCTGCTAGCCATGCTGATCATCCAACGGCTGGAACATACTTTAAGGTTGCCATGGCCTTGTGCATCCTTACTGCGCTAGAAGTAATTGCTTTCGAATGGTTTGAATGGTTGAGTTACGGTATTATTCCAGTCTTGGGTATATTATCGGTTATAAAATTTTATCTTGTTATACAGTTTTATATGCACCTTAAATTTGATCACAAACTCTTCAGTACATTGTTCCTGACGGGTTTATTTTTAGCAATCGGAGTGACATTTGCTTTAATGGCTTTGTTCAGGTGGTTTCACGTATCATAGATTAATCTAACTAAGCGTAGATTCACGGGGTTTCATGGTCATGACCTATTTTGACTTTACTGACTTTTGGTCTTCAATTTGGACAAAATGGCACTTTCATCCTGATGTTTTAATTGGGCTGTCTGTAATTTTGGGGTTATATTTGTGGATTATTGGTCCAGGTAGGGTCAAATTAGCATTGTCACCTACACAGGTTCCCTCAAAACAAATTTTGATGTTTATTTCATCAATATTGATTATTTTATTTTCTTTAATTTCTCCGTTACATGAATTAAGTGACAATTTCTTATTTTCAGCTCACATGTTGCAACATGTTTTACTTACTTTGATAGTACCGCCGTTAATGATTGCCGGAATCCCAGGGTGGGCATTCAAACCAGTTATGAAAATTAAAATAGTGGCCTCGATAGCGAGAGTATTGACACATCCAGTGGTAACTTTTAGTGCGTTTAATTTAGTGTTTTCGTTTTGGCACTTTCCTGCATTATACGCAACCTCCGTAGACTTTCATTCGTTTCACGTATTAGAGCATCTGATGTTTATATCTACTGCTGTTATGATGTGGTGGCCATTGATGAGTTCTTCGAGAGAATTACCCCCATTATCTGAACCTGCTAAGATGCTATATTTACTCGGTTTAGCAATTGCACAAATTTTGGTATTTGCGCCAATAACCTTTTCAGATGCGCCTCTCTATGAATTTTACGTAAATGCTCCAGTAGTGTGGAGCCTAAGTAATTTGGCTGATCAACAAATTGGTGGACTCATAATGAAGGTAGGAGGTGGAGTGTTATTCATGTTCCTTTTCATTCGTATATTTGTGAGATGGGCTAAATATGAACGTAATAATACAAAAAGCTTAAAAAACAAACAGATTGAAATTAATTCAATCAAAAATAAGACATCATCCAGCTTTATAAGTAGTGTAAACTCATAAAGGCAAATCAAATAAATCTTTTAAGAGGTAGAGAAAATTGACTTTAGATCTTATGAAAATGGCCATACTTATACCGTTAATATCAGTCATTGGTACTGCCGTGATTGGAGGAGTTATAGGATTTATTTTTATACTGCTTTTCAAAAATACAGGTCTTCATGAATGGGGTTCTGTAATTTTAGGTATGGCGTTAGTAGTTTTGGTACCTGCCGCAGCGTTTTTAATCCAAAATTATTACGATAAGCAAGCGACTACCAAAACAGATTAATCAATTTTTGACAGTAAGAACTTTCGGAATAAATCTTACTACAAGGATTTTTATATCTTTGTTTTTTATCATTGTTTTTACTGGATGTACTTTAGCGCATGCGCCTAGTTTTACTGGTACAGTATTGTCTCCAGCTCCTAAGGCAACTGATTTTTCTCTTTTAGATCAGTTTGGAGAGACTGTTACTCTAGGAGATTATAAAAACCAAGTCGTTATTCTTACATTTGTTTATACAGATTGTAATGATATCTGCCCCTTGATTGCGCATCGCTTAAAAGAGGCTGAAAAGTATTTAAGAGATGGAACAACTGGTCAACTTAATTATAATATACTGCTTATTTCTGTCGATCCTGCTAGAGACACAGGTGTTAATCGACAGGAATTTCTGAAGAATTATGGATTGGGTAGCTGGAAATATCTAGTAGGGCAAGAAGCTCAATTAAAACAACTATGGTCTGCTTATTACGTTGCTGTTTTGATTGATCAATCGAATCAACATTCAGAGGAGTCGAATTCTATAGATGCATTGGGAACTCAGTTGCTTAATAACTATTCAGTAACTCACCAGGGGCCTGTTTATATAATTGATAAAACTGGGCATGCCAGATCAATATTCACTTTGCCATTCGATGCTGAAGATCTAGCAAATGATGTTAAGTTATTAGTTAATGAAAATTAACTAGCTGATGCTAGTTGTTCTTTCGCTTTAACAACAAGTTGACTGAATGCTTTAGAATCCAATATTGCTAGTTCAGAAAGCATTTTTCTATCAATTTCTATGCTTGCTAACTTCAATCCATGTATTAATTGACTGTAAGAAATATCGTTTTCACGGGCTGCTGCGCCTATGCGTATATTCCATAGTCTTCTCATATCGCTTTTCTTCGCTTTGCGATGAGCATATGCGTATGATAACGCGTGGATCATAGACTCATGAGCTCTCCTATATAAAGAATGCCTTACACTTCTATGCCCTTTTGTTGCTTTAAGTATTTTTCTATGTCTATTGCGTTTAGTAACGCCACGTTTTATTCTAGTCATAATTAAATTCGCTATGTTTGTACATGTATTTTAAGGCAGGCCGTATGGCAGCAGTTTTTTTAGTCTTGTTTGGTCTGCTGCTGACACCGGAAGTTTTTGTGAGTATAGACGTCTAACCTTGGCCGCCTTTTTCCTGCGCAGATGGCTGCGATGTCCCTTCATTCTACGAAGTTTTCCTGTGCCAGTTATTCTAAACCGAGCAGCAGCACCTTTATGTGTTTTCATTTTGGGCAATTTATTATTCGCTTTCTAATTTGTTACAAGAGAAGCGGTGGATTGGCTGGTTTGGTTTGGTTTTTGGCGATTCGGTACTAGAACCATTGTTAAAAACCTACCTTCAAAAGCAGGAGGCTTTTCTACCAAAGCTTCTTCTCCTAAATCCTTCGCAACTAGTTTGAGGACTTCCATACCCACCTCAGGATGGGTAATTTCACGCCCTCGAAACATAACGCTTACTTTAACTTTAGCTCCTTCAGATAATAACCTTTTCACTTGGTTAGACTTAGATGCACGATCGTTTGCACTTATTCTTGTTTTTAGTCTAACTTCTCTAATTTCTGTATTTGATTTTGATTTTTGTACTTTTCTTGCGTTTCGTTCTTTTCTGTTGATTTCATATCGAAATCGCCCATAGTCCATGATTCTGCACACTGGAGGTTTTGCTGATGGAGCAACCTCAACTAGATCAAGTCCACGCTCTTCCGCTAGTGTAATAGCGTCTTTTACCGCTTTTACACCTAGTTGATTTCCTTCCTCGTCTACTAGTCTAACCTCTGGGACTTTTATACGCTGGTTGACTCGATAGTCTTTAGCTATGTTGTGGCTCCTTATGTAACTATAAATCTTTTTTGGATAAACCAACCACCATTGCCTGCCGGTTCGGGATTGGTTAATCTATAGCATATCATCTTGCTTCAAGTATATCCATAAAGTAAAATTAGCTTTTTAGCTTAGCTTCATTAGCTATTTTCTCAACAATTGTCTTTACTGACATCGATCCCAAGTCTTCTCCCGACCTATGTCTTACAGCAACACTTTCTGTATCAGCCTCACGGTCTCCCACAACTAGCATATATGGGATCTTTTCGACTTGCGCGTCACGAATTTTAGACCCCATTCGTTCATTTCTATCATCTATTTCACATCTTATACCGTGTTTACGCATGTCCTCTTTAATTTTTGATCCATAATCTTCGTGTCGACTAGCAATCGGAATTATTATAGCTTGTACCGGGGCGAGCCAAGTTGGAAATGATCCTCCATAATGCTCAATTAGAATACCCATGAATCTTTCCATAGAACCCAGCAAAGCTCTGTGAAGTACAAAAGGCTCATGTTTGGCACCATCTTCGCCAACATACTCAAGTTCGAATCGATTAGGTAAATTGAAATCAAATTGCACTGTGGTAACCTGCCACAATCGACCTATCGCATCTTTTATATGTATATCGATCTTTGGACCATAGAATGCACCTCCACCTTCATCGACTTCGTAGTCTATTTGTCTGGAGTTTAAAGTGTCCTTTAAAGCTTGAGTTGCTATATCCCATTTCGTATTTTCTCCGACTGCTTTTTCAGGTTTTGTTGCCAACATAATTCTGTAATCATCAAAACCAAAAGTTTTCAATAAGTAAAAGGTTAGATTTAATACTTGATTTACTTCTTCTTGGACCTGGTCCTCACGGCAAAATATGTGCGCGTCATCTTGAGTTAATCCTCGGACGCGAAGTAAGCCTGACAATACTCCACCTCTTTCATATCGGTAAACTGTACCAAGTTCACCAATTCTTATTGGAAGGTCTCTATAGCTTCTTAATTCTGTTTTATAGTAGGTCATGTGAAATGGGCAGTTCATTGGTTTCAAGTAGTAATCCTGACCATCCATATCCATGGGCGCAAACATGTTATCCGAGTAAAATTCTAAATGGCCCGAGGTCTTCCATAAATCTGATTTTCCTATGTGAGGCGTATATACTAAAGAGTATCCAGCAGAAACATGTTCGGATTTCCAGAAGTCCTCTGTAATACCTCTGACTATTGCCCCCTTTGGATGCCATATTACTAAGCCTGGTCCGATGTCTTCGGATATGGAAAAGAGGTTCAGCTTTTTGCCGAGTACACGATGATCGCGCTTCCTTGCTTCTTCAATGTTGTTCAAATGCTGCTCTAGCTCTGCTGTATTCTCAAATGCAGTTCCATATATGCGTTGTAACATTGGACGATTCTCATCGCCCCTCCAGTATGCCCCAGCTACATTTAATAGCTTGTACGCTTTGATTTGACCCGTGGACGAGACATGTGGACCTCCACATAGGTCTTCAAATTTCCCATGAGTATATGTGGAAATAACTTCGCCATCTGGAATATCTTCTATTAATTCAAGCTTGAGAGGTTCTTCAGCATTAATTGCTTCAGCTTCTTCTCGTTCGTATTCTCGATAAACAAATTCGAGATCCTCATCGATTACTGCTTGCATTTCTTTTTGAAATTGCTCCAGGTCTTCCTCAGAAAATGTTTTTTCAGTCAAAAAATCATAGTAAAAACCATCATCAGTTGGTGGTCCAATTCCAAGCCTAACGTCAGGGTGTTTACGAGTAACAATATCTGCTAGCACATGAGCAGCAGAATGTCTCATTTTTTTTCTTAACTCTATTAGCTCTGAATTTAATTCTCCAGACATTAAATACCTCTAACTGTTATTGGGTATGCCAACATATTAGAACCAGCATGTGCATATTCATTCATTATGGAACTGCTTGCCCGGCTAAAATACCTGTACAAGATTCGTCTTTTACCGCAAATTTACCATTCACTATTACATGTGGTATTCCAATAGGGAATTGTTTTGGATCATCAAAAGTAGCTGTATCAATTATAGTATCTGGATTAAACACGACAACATCGGCAAAGTAACCCTCTTTTAGTAACCCGCGTTTTTTTAATCCAAATCTGTCTGCAGCGTTAAGAGTCAATCTATTTATCATAGTTTCTAAAGACATAACGTCTGGCATTTGTCTCAGATATCTACCTAAGAAACGAGGAAATGCTCCATATGCTCTTGGATGGGGAAAGCCACCTAAGGATATTTGATCAGATCCAAGCATATAATCAGGCCGCGACAAAAAATACATTTGATCTTTCATAAGATGGCGCCAAATGGCTCCGCTTGTTGGAGGAACCGACCTAAATCCGACTTGGAGGTTCTCTTTAACTAATAAATCACATATAACCTGCCCTCTAGTCATGCCAGTGCTTGAAGATATGTCCGAGACGCTCATTCCTTCGAGGTCTTGGTTGTTTGGCAGATGTGTAAATACAATATGATCTAAAGATCTAGAGTCATAAGTATCAATAAGCTTTGCGACAATTTTCCTTTTTACTGGATTATTTAATCTATCAATAATCGCGTCGGTTCCGCCATCTTGAGATATTGAATCTAATGTCATGATGGCGAAACTGCTGCCGACTGGATAAGGGTATAACTCAAGCGTTGAGTCTACTTCGCTTTTAGATTTGTCAATCAAAGATATTTTTTCTTTTGCAGACATGATCCCAAAATCTTCAGGTGTTGTTCTGAAATGAGAAAAATGTACTTTGACACCAGATTTGCGACCTATTTCCAATGCCTCTTCTACTCCTCCACCTTCAAATCCCCTTTCAGTGTTTACATCTCGTAAGTGGGTAACATATAACCCTCCTGCTTTATCTGCAGCGCTACACAGCTGAATTAACTCTTCAGTAGTGCTCCAGCTATTTGGATAATATGACATGCCTGTAGCTAATGCTACTGCTCCCTGTTCAATGGAATCTCTAACAAGAGCCTTAGCATTTTCTAAATCTTTGCCTAATAAAGGCACGTCATTAAATCCGACTGTTTCGATTCTTATAGCACCATGGGCAACACAATAAGCTGTGTTTACAGCGCATTTCTTATGATAGTTGTTTCTGAAAGCCGTAACGCTGCTCATATCTAAATCTGGCGGCGGCATACCTAATAGACCGGATAGGTATTGTCGGTACATAAGATAGTTTTCGTGATTAAGAGGGGCATATGATAACCCATCCTGACCTAGGATTTCCGTAGTAATTCCCTGCCTCACTCCTGATGCATGCTGCGGATCAGTGAGAAGAACCCCATCTGAATGGGCATGCGTGTCAATGAATCCTGGTGAGACAACTAATCCAGTTGCGTCAACGATAGAAGAACCCTGAGCATTGGATAAATCGCCTATAGCTTCTATTTTTTCCTGCTTGATGCCTAGATCAGCTTTCACTCTAGGACTTCCGCTACCATCAACAATGGTACCATTTTTAATTATTATGTCGAACATTGATTTCCTTTCCATTTTGACAACGTAAGCATCGGCTATAAAAGATAATTACACTCAGGTTAAAGCGTTACTAATATTACATCGTCTTTATATAACTCTTATAGGCACTTAGCTAGGTTTCTAAGCGGTATTTTGGTTCTAACAGCTGGATTCACCAGAGACATAGGATACATTCCCTTTAAAACTCGCGCCGCCTCTTCTCCAAGCCGAATTCTTCCATCACGACTTGAATTATCTGAAGTGCCTGCTGAATGAGGCGAGGCGATTACATTATCCATTAATAAGAGCGGGTTACTTTCGGGCGTAGGCTCAATTTCAAAAACATCTAATGCTGCGCCAGCTATTTCCTTGTTATTCAAAGCCGATATTAGATCAGACTCATTGTGAGTAGCCCCCCTGCATGTATTTATAAAGTAGGCAGAAGGCTTCATGCTTTTAAAAAGTGAGGCATCTGCCAGACCTTTAGTATCAGAATTTAATGGAACATGCATTGAAACATAATCTGATTCTGCACCCAAAGATTCCAAAGATTCTACTCTTTGTATCTCGTATTCTTGTGCCACCCAAGGTTCTAAATAAGGGTCATACACTTTTACGTTAATGCCGAAAGCTTTTGCTTTTCTTGACACATGTCTTCCGATGTTGCCAAATCCCACTAAACCTAATGTTTGCCCATATACGGCTGGCATTGGAAAAAGACTTTTTATTGTCGTGCTAGTCCACTCACCATTTTTAACTAATTTATCAAGCTGTATAAGTCGTTTAGAGCATGCTAGCAAAAACATAATCGTATGATTGGCCACTTCATCAGAGCAATATCCAGCACAATTAGCCAACATGATTCCCATATCAGTAGCTGCTTGGTCGTCTATATGATTGAAACCATGCCCTAAACTAATAATTGCCTGAGCTTTATTCATATGTTGAATAACCGATTTTCCAAGTGGAACCATTTCATCTAACACTAGGTCTGCATCCCGTACTGCTTCAATAATTTCACCTTCGCTGGAGACCATGTGCACTTCGAGATCGTGATCAACCAGGTCAATGCTGTCGGTTGTTAAAGACATTTCGGCACTATCAGACCAAAAATCTAAGGCAGAAGACCTTATCCAGGCGACTTTAGGTTTTGACATTTCAATTTACCTCTCATGCAAAATAAAATTTGTCCACATTATACGATTGTTTATACGTGTTAATGTATTATTACTTTTTGAAGTGCTAGAATTTTTTAAAAGTTCAAAGAGGTCTAAAATGCTAAAGCTTGAAATTTTCCATGATTACATATGACCGTTTGCTTATAATGCAGCCGTGTGGCTGGATAAAGTAAAACAAGGTGGAATGGAATTAGATATCACGTGGAAATCATTTGTATTAGATGCCAATAAAGAGGGGGTTGATCGAGAGTTGTTTTGGAAATCACCAATTGAAGATCAAGGGAGATCAATGTACGCTCATAAAATTGGTAAGGCAGCATTGTGGCAGGGTCAAGAATTATACAATCAGTTTAATTTAAATATTTATATATCGCGGCATTCAGGAAAGCGAATTCGCCTTGATAAGTACGATGAATTGATAGAAGTTGCATCAAATAGCGGGCTTAATATAGAAAAGCTTTTATTGGATCTTAAAGATCCAAATTTGATTACAGCGATTAGAAAAGATCATGATGAAGCACTTGATAAACACGGCGTTTTCGGCACTCCGACATTTGTTTTCGAAAATGGACAGTCTGCATTTGTAAAAACCTTAATGCCACCTGAGTCTGATGCCTATCAAGCTTTCAAAGATTTCATGGCTTTGTTTGGTAGCCGAGATTACATTGGAGAAATAAAACGTCCTCAACCTCCTTGGCCAAAAAACGTGGTTTAACATAGTGATAAAGAGTAATAATAACCTTCGAGACTTAGAGATTAAACTTGGAGTCGAGTTTAAAAATGTTGATGTATTAAGAACTGCATTAACTCATCCATCTGCTACTAATGAAATGGGTGTTAAACGATATGTATCTAATCAGAGGATGGAGTTTTTAGGTGATGCGGTTTTGGATTTGGTCGTAGCCAACTATCTTTATAGTCAAAATAAAGAATGGAACGAAGGTGAATTAACAGTTGAGTCAGACAAGTTAGTTAGCGGTGCTACCTTGGCGAAAATAGCATCAGAAATTAACTTAGATAGATATCTAATTCTTGGAAAAGGCCTAATAGCTCAATCAGGGAGAGATAACCCTTCAATTCTTGCTGCGGCATTTGAAGCAGTTGTTGCTGCCGTGTTTATTGAATGTGGATTTGAAACGGTAAATAGTATGGTGACACGACTTTATACAAAGTATCTTTATTTAGTGGAAGAGGTTAAAAATAGTAAAAAACAGCTACAGGAATATCTGCAGAGTCATGGAAGACCTGTGCCTGAATATAGAACAGTCGATTCTATTGGAGAACCACATAAATTAACATTTACTGTCGAAGTTATAATAGATGAACACGTGATGGGGGTTGGTGTAGGGAAAAAGAAAATAGATGCGGAACAAAAAGCTGCACATATTGCCCTTAGAGCGTTAAACAATTAGGTGTTTTTGAATCTAATGATCGATTCCTGGAACAGGAAATTTCGATGTTAGATTTATTACATCGTTTTTAATGTCTTTAAGCTTAGCTTCATTGTCCTTGTTTTGTAACGCTTTAATAATCAGCTCGCCTACCACGCAAACATCTTTTTCCGCAAAGCCTCTTGTTGTTATTGCAGGAGTCCCAAGTCTGAGGCCGCTAGTTATTCTAGGTTTCTGAGTATCATAAGGTATGGCATTGCGATTCGCTGTAATACAAACTTTATCTAAAGTTTCCTCTGCGTCCTTACCGGTTACATTAATAGGCCTTAAATCAACCAGTACCATATGGGTATCTGTTCCTCCAGAAACAATTCTTAATCCTCCCTTAGTTAAAACATCAGCGAGCGCGATTGCATTTTTAACGACTTGCTTCGAGTAATCTATAAAGTCTGGAGACATTGCTTCTCCGAAAGCTACAGCTTTAGCTGCTATTGTGTTCTCTAAAGGTCCTCCTTGTACATTTGGAAATACTCCTCTATCTACATTTTTGGCGTGAATTTCTTTAGAAAGAATCATACCTCCTCTTGGACCTCTAAGGGTTTTGTGAGTGGTCGAAGTCACTACATCTGCGTACTGTATTGGAGAAGGGTGAACTTTTGCTGCAACTAAACCTGAAACGTGAGCCATATCAACCATTAATATTGAGTTTACAGCGTCAGCAACTTCTCGGAACTTGTTATATTCAAATATTCTAGGATATGCAGTTGCTCCTGCAACGATAATTTTTGGTTTATGTTCCTCAGCCAGCATCAATACTTCGTCAATGTTAATTAACTCAGTTTCTTTATCCACGCCATAAGATACGAAATTATAGTGCTTGCCTGAAAAATTCACTCTGCTTCCGTGTGTTAAATGACCGCCTTGATCCAACCTTAGCCCAAGCACGGTATCTCCTGGTTGTAGGAGTGAGTGATATACAGCCATGTTTGCCTGTGCACCTGAATGAGGCTGAACGTTTGCATGGTCAGCTTCGAACAATACTTTTGCCCTATCTATAGCCAATTTTTCAGCTACATCAATATGTTCGCATCCTCCGTAATATCGTTTTCCAGGATATCCTTCGGCATATTTATTTGTCATAACGGAAGCTTGTGCTTCCATGACAGATTTACTAGCATAATTTTCTGATGCTATAAGATTTATGTTTCTGCTCTGCCGTCTTTCCTCCATTTGGATTGCAGAGTAAATTTCAGGATCAGATGTCTTTAGTATATTCAATTTAGGCTCCATTTTGGGAAGTAAGTAATATTAATTGGACGGTTTAACGTTAGATAGAAAATGTTATATGAAGGAGTATAAATAATCAGAGCAGAAGTCAGCTCATATAAATCTTTATTATCCGACTGTAATTCTATGTGTATTATTACCTGTATTCAAGTTGGATAATAAACCTGCGAACTGGTATAAATAACTAGTATGTATATTCAAATGCGTTTAATTAAACTGCATTTTTGAAATAATACGTAACTTATCGAAAAACAGGGTGAGTGAATTATAAACCTTAATGTTGAAAAATTAGTTTTAAATGAAAAACCCATTGAAGATTCTTACGTTAAGGAATGGGATGATTTACTCAATCGTATAGGCAGTGCCAATATGTTTTATTCTTATTGGTTTTTGACATCCTGGAAACAGATCTTTGCACCAAATATAAATCTTATTATTTTTTTGTTTCGTAAAAACGAGTACTTGGTTGGCATGATTCCTGTAATGGAATGCGCATCGGGAATGAAGATTGCTGGCGATCCTGAATTATTTGATTACCAGCAGCTAATTATTGAGAATGATATGGAGAGGGAAGTAATAAACAGTTTTTTTGATTATTTAGTAGATGAAGATTGGAAACAATTGGACTTGTCTTCGGTGTCGGGTGATTCACAAAAAGATATATTGATTGAGATCGCTAATGAACGAAGTTACTCTATAAAAACTGATCAAGTTGCTGTTTGCCCTCGTTTAGAGCTGCCAGATTCATGGGACATATATGTTTCTTCACTGAAGAAAAAATATAGACATGAACTTCGGCGCAAAATTCGACGGATTGAAAGTATAGGAAAAGTTGCACAAACATCTTTCAATAACCCATCTGATGCAGAAGTAAATCATTTTTTTCAATTGATGCGTCTTACCAGTGATGCAAAATCACTGTTTTTGACTTCCAAAGTAGAGAAGTTTTTTAGATTATTAATTCGAAATGGGTCTGAGAGAAATCATGTAAATTTGTCGTTTTTAGAATTTAATTCACAAAGAATAGCAGGGTGCTTGGTTTTTGATTATCAAAATGATTTCATGCTTTACAATAGTGGATACGATACTTCGAACAGACAGCTTGGTGCGGGCTTCATTAATAAAGCATATGCAATACGGGAAGCAATTAATTTAGGTAGATCAAGCTTTAATTTTCTAAAAGGATCCGAGCGCTATAAGTATGAATTGGGCGGTATAGATACGCCAATTCATCATATTGTTATAAAAAAATAATAATATAGCTCACAAGGAAATAAATTTTTATGAAACAAGGTGTGTAATTGGGATATCGAGTAGCATTTCTTAGTCTGCATGGTTGCCCTGTCGCTCGTTTAGGAGAAAAAGACACAGGAGGCATGAATGTTTATCTAAAAGAAACCGCAAAGCATCTAGGCAAACTAGGGATAAAAATTGACGTTTATACACGAGTTCATGACCCGAACGATGAAGAAGTCATACAGTTAGGAATTAATGCCAGAGTTATTCATCTAAAAGCTGGAGAATTCAATCAGAAAAAGGAAGATTTATATCGTGCCGGGCCCGAATTCGTGGAAAATGTTTTGCGTTTTCAAAAGCACGAAAAGATTGAATATAATTTGGTTCATTCACATTATTGGCTATCCAATTACCCGGGAATCACATTGTCTAAATCATGGTCCGTGCCTCTTGTCTCTACGTTTCATACTCTAGCTAAATTGAAATTGAGAGCAAAAGCTGAAGAGATGGAATCAATTCGTCGAATTGAGAGCGAGACTGATGCTGTCTTGCGGTCTGATGGTATTGTTGTATCAACTGATTCTGAGGTTTTAGACATTAACCAACTTTACGTTAAATCGGATAAAACTTTTGATGATTCAAAAATCAAGGTAATAACACCTGGTGTTAATTTGCAGGTTTTTCAACCTGGAAACAGATCTAAGGCAAAGGAAAAATTGAGTTTATCTTCAGGGAAAATGGTTTTATACGCAGGTAGAGTGGAGCCATTGAAAGGTATTGATATAGCTATAAATGCTATTTCTAAGCTGGAGTTAAATGAGGTGGTAGATTTGATAGTGGTTGGAGGGGATTCAACCTCAGATACCATTGTGGCGGAGCTAAAGGAATTGGCTAGGTCATTCGGAATATACAAACAAGTTAAATTTGTTGGATCAGTTAGACAGTCTTTATTAGCTGAGTTTTATAGAGCAGCTGATGCTCTTATATTCCCGTCATATTATGAAAGTTTTGGATTGGTAGCGCTTGAGGCTATGGCGTCGGGAACACCGGTGGTCGCTTCCAGAGTCGGCGGTTTGCCTCAGTTAATAAAGAATGGGGAGACTGGATATTTAGTCCCATTTAGGTGTCCTGAATCATTTACTGAAAAGCTTGAAGTTATTTTGTCTAATCCTATACTACAAGACGCAATTGGTGCTTCTGCAAGGCGCGATGCAATGGATTACAGTTGGGGGAATGCTGCTAAGAAGTTAGCTAGGTTTTATTTCTCTTTGTCTGGTCAATATAGCTTGGCATCCGGCTCGGATATCAAAATAGTTTAATTTCTAATGATTTAGATTAAGTTCGTACCATACTGTTTCTTCAAGTAATTCAAAGCCTAATGACAGATAAAGTTCCCTAGCCGACATGTTGCTTGCGTCTACCTCTAGATTAACTTTAGGTATTTTTAGTGAACTAAGATAGTTGATGCCAGATTGCACAATGTAACGACCTAGACCTAAGCCCCTAAGTTCTGGATCAATGCCTGTCATTCCAATATATCCATTCATGGAATCAATCTTTTTAGGTCGATGAGTCCAATTGTAGCCGATAATCTTATGGTTTGAATTTTCCAGTATGAGAATCCCATCACTTTCCCATTCAGTTAGCCTAACTTTAGACCATATTTGTTTAACTGAATTTGGACTGAACCCCCAGCTTCCCGTAAAGGACTTGTTTTGCAATTCTGTAAGCTGTTCCTCGTCTTTGCCCATATTGAAAAATCTAAGTTGATAACCTAAAGGTGGTGTATCTTCGTAAACCTGACCATTTTTTTTGGTTAGCTTCCAGTATCTTCTTACTGCAGCGAAACCAGCTTGCTCTAATAGAAACCTGCCCGAATCATTATTAACCTCCACTTGAATATGTAAAATCTGCGCATTCAATTCGCGCGCACGATCAATCGCTGTTTGGAGCAATTGTCTTCCTATACCAAAACGCCTGTACTCAGGATTTACAAATAAATTTGCTACCGCACGACGTATTGTGGCTTCATTTGTTACACGTAATAACCCAACCGGAGTTTCTTCAATTTCAGCTATAAAACAATTATTTTCCGGGTCAATGTCAGGTTGCTTTAAAAACGATTCTTTGGTTGTTTGATTAATGTACAGATCATCATCAGAAGCCAAACCATGGTTGAGCATTTCTGTCCATACATCTAATTTATTCCACGCGAATTTACTGATTACAGCGGTGCTTTGCATACAAATGTAATATTAATAGTATTAGTTTTACTTAAAATAACAAGCGGAGGGAGTGTATCAGAGGCATAAATCACTAACAATACCTTTTTATGCACCTGTTAAAATCTCAAGGCATTATTATGAATCCAATTATAGTTTTTAATATTTGAATGGACGGTTATATATGTATATTCCAAAACGTTTTATAGTCATTACTCCGCATCCGGATGACGCTGAGTTAGGCGCTGGCGGGACGATTTCCAAATGGATTTCTGAAGGATCATACGGGGTTTTGTTAGTATGCACCAATGGAGATAAAGGTTCTGCTGAACCTGATATGACTTCTCAAAAGTTATCTGATATTCGTGCAATCGAACAACGGGCGGCCTCAGAAATAATGGGATTACAGGAGGTTATATATTTTGATTATCCAGACGGTGAATTAGAAGATACAAAAGAATTCAGGGAACGCATCGTTAAGAATATAAGAAGATATCGCCCAGAAGTGGTGTTATCTACAGATCCTGTAAGACAGAAGTTTTATATTCATAGAGATCATAGGATTGCAGGGCAGGTAGTGCTTGATGCAGTATATCCTTATTCTAGAGACCGATTGTATTATCCTCATCATGAAAATGAAGGAATTTTGACTCATAAAGTTGCAGATGTTTTATTCTGGGGCTCCGAGAATCCTAATGAGACAGTTAACATAACTCAATATATTGATACTAAAATTGAGGCTCTTAAGCAGCACTCAAGCCAACTATCAGATAAGCAGAGCATCGGAGCAAGACTTAAAGATAGTGCGAAAAGAGCGGCATTAAATCAAGAGTACCAATATGGAGAATCTTTTAGACGTGTAACTTTTCGTGACTAACTATGTATGATATTCATGCCCATATATTACCCCAAATTGATGATGGACCTCGAAGCAGAAATGAAAGTTTAGCGATGATTATAGAGGCTTCGCGTACCGGAGTTAAAACATTAATAGCCACACCTCACATGAAAGATGTAAATGAAAAAACATCAGTCAAGCATGTTGAAAGTTTACTTCAACTATTAAAGCAAGATGTTAAAGATTTGAATTTAAATATCACTTTAAAGATCGGCATGGAAAATCATTTGGCGTCCGATAGTCCAGATATGTTTGCGACAGGTAAATCATTGACAATTAATTCGACGAAATTCGCATTAATTGAACTCCCGTTTTTTGGTTATCCGAATTATGTTGACGATACCCTGTATCAGCTTATTAAAAATGGCATAGTTCCTGTGTTAGCTCATCCAGAAAGAATCGAGCTGATACAAAATAACCCAGCTAAATTGGAGGCATTTTTAGATAAAGGTATGATTGCTCAAATCACGTCTGGAAGTTTAATCGGACAATTTGGGCAAGAAGTGAAGTCTTTCACAGAAATGCTAGTTGCCACAGGCCTTGTTCATGTTATTGGATCTGATTGTCACAGACCATTCGGACGTCGAGCACCCGATTTGCATATTGGATTCAAAGCTGCAGCTCGTTTGGTTGGTGAACTTAAGGCCAAAGCAATGGTTTATGATAATCCAAAGTCGATTATTAATGGTACTTATAAAATTTGCTGATTATGAATCAAAAAATTCAACAACTTTATTTGGAGTAAATGTAATTAAAATTAAATCACTAGTCTCTTTTATTTCATTACCATATTTTTCCCCTGCTATTTCACCTAAGTATTTAATAGATAATTCCATTAAAAGATCTTCATATTCGTAATTAGATGTGTTTGCATGGCCTTTAAGCATAACGTAAGAGTATGGTGGATCGGGTTTGGAGATTAAAATTGCCGTCCTATTGTCACTATATATGTTTTTGACCTTTATTGTTTTTGGCTCAGAAAGTATCAAGTAATTTTGACCATCATACTTGTACCATACAGGAGCGACATGGGGTGAACCATCAGGCATTAAAGTAACTAGATTGGCAAGATAGTTGCTTTTGATCAGAACTTCTGCTCTTTTCGATAAATTTATCATTTTACTTTATATCAAATTTGTTTATTACATCTAAAGCTAAAGTGAATATATGCTGAGACAATGTTTTTTCATCTAATGTACCATCTACTATCTTCCATCGATCAGGATTTTCATTTGCTAATTCAATGAACCCTGATCTTACCCTTTGATGAAAATCATTGGGTTTTGTCTCGAATCTACTAACATCTTCTGTCCGTGACAATGTACGTGCTATTGAGGTTTCAATTGGACAATCGATTAATATTGTCAGATTTGGCATAAAATTTCCAATGGCGTTGTAATTAGCCTGTTTAATGAAATCAATATCAAAACCAAATCCGTAACCCTGGTATGCGACAGTTGAATCTATGTATCGATCACAAACTATGACATTATTTGGTTTTGATAGTACTGGAGCAATTCTCTCTGCAACTAGTTGAGTTCTTGCAGCTAGAAATAAATAAAGTTGAGACATGTCAGTCAGAGCAGTATGGTTTCCTTGACTGTCGTTTAATATTTCTCTTAAGTTTTCTCCTAACTTAGTACCACCTGGTTCTCTTAATAAAGTGACCTTGTAACCATTATCAATTAAAGCTAATGATAATAGCCTTGCTTGGGTGGATTTGCCAGATCCATCGCCGCCTTCAAGCGTTATAAGAATTGACATAATTTAATCCACTATTGATTAACTTTATTAATATAAGACTATTTAACATATTTATTTATATATGATCACCTTTCGTTTTGGGTCGCGCCCCGTACTAGTAGATGATATGCCATATTTGTCAGCAATTGCATGTTGTAGGTGCCTGATGTACGCACCTTGTGGTGTAAGCTCGATTTCTTTTTTACCGTCTTTTACTTCATGTACAGCCTTTTTGGCTTCTTGTAGTGCAGTGGAAATTGCAGGAGTTTGATTGTTGAAGTCATTTTGTCGCGAAATAGCTTTAATAAACTGCTCAATTTGCTGGGAGGTATTTCTTCTCACTACATATACAGGCCTACCTCGATTTTCTGCTTCCCGCAATGCCTTCGTTCTCCTTCGGTAGTAATTTTTAGTTGTTAACAATAAGTCTGCACTATTTATGTCATTTACAAGATCTATTTTTAAGTTAGAAGCAATGATAGCTTTCTGTAACCTTCCTTTATTAACTCCATATGGCATGATTCTAGTAGTTCTAATATTGATTTCAGAGTCAAAGTGATCATCTGTGGTGACATCAGCATAGTTAAATTCCGGTGCGTCAGATACTGACCTGGTTGAATCGTTATTTATGAGTATATTTCCTGATTCGTCTATACTTCTAATGTCAGGTTTAAATAGTGAGTCACGTAAAATTTTATCTACGGTATATGCCACATTTTCATGGACCGCCACTAAGTTTCTACCCTGGATTTCAATTAAAACATCAAAAGTTGGAGGAGAGCGTCTCTCAAGCACAGTTTTCTGTGTACGTCTTCGTCTGGCTTCATCGTCACCTAAAGTAACTGTATGAATACCTCCGATTAGGTCAGAAAGGGTAGGGTTTCTAATAAGGTTTTCCAGAGTGTTTCCGTGAGCTGTTGCAACCAATTGAACGCCTCTTTCAGCGATAGTTCTTGCTGCATTCGCTTCAAGCTCTGTTCCTATTTCATCGATTACAATTACTTCAGGCATATGGTTTTCTACAGCTTCAATCATCACAGAGTGCTGATTTAAGGGTGTGGAAACTTGCATTCGCCGTGCATTGCCTATACTCGAGTGAGGTATATCTCCGTCACCAGCGATTTCATTTGAAGTATCTACTATGACGACTCGTTTATGAGCAGTATCTGCAAGTACTCTTGCCACCTCTCTAAGCATAGTGGTTTTACCTATACCAGGGCGACCCAATAACAAAGTACTTTTCCCCGTTAATATTAAGTCTTCAATAATTTTTATAGTTCCAAAAACTGCCCTGCCTACTCTCAATGTTAGTCCAATTATTTTATTAGACCTATTACGAATCGCAGAGATTCTATGTAGAGTCCTTTCAATGCCTGCGCGGTTGTCCTCTCCAAAATCTCCGATTCGTTGAGTTATATAATTTATATCCTCGACGGTCACCTCTCTGTTTCCCAGTGAATTTGTCCCGGTTGTAAATCTGGCTTGTGGAACTCTACCTAAGTCGATGACTACTTCTAGTAAATTATGTAACTCATCAATTGAAAGCAGTGGATCTTTAATGTTGCTTGGTAATATCTCGGTTAGAGTCTCAATCTCATGGTCATGTGAAGAATCATAAGATTCATGTTGATTAGGTGGCAAATCCAACGGAAGTCTCCTCAGTAGCTAATTTTTGAGTCGCGGTAATCGGTAAAACATAGATATCGTATTCAGCACTTTTAAATAGGTCAATTTCTGAAACGGCTTTATGAATATTAACTTGAAAATATGGCACAAAAACTTTTACCCTGTCTATCTCATTTAAAACTTTTAAACCAAATTGTAAAAAGTGTTTCAGAATATTATAGTTGTATTCTGGATCAGCCAGCAAAGTAACAATCTGAATTCGTTTTGATCTATAAGTTTTTAAGTGAGCTTTGATATCAAAATTTTGTGCTATCGTAAATTCATGTGCAATATTTTTGTATTCCCTATTTAGATCCTGCCAGTCCTGCAGTGTAGGGCAATACAAAGACCTAACTTCTAATGGAGTGACTTGGTTATAAAGTCTATATACAGCAAGGTCATCAAAGTCAGACTTTTTTTTAACTTCCAGGTCACTCTGACCTAAGATTTTTGGCTTACCCTCGAACAAGAATTCTGTATGTGAAAACTTAAATCCTGACTTTTGTAACGGCTCACCTAAATTGGCATTCTTGTTTATTCTTAAAATAATTCTATTGGCTCCGATTTTTGACAAATCTTTAGCCATAAAGGCTATAAGAGAAGGGAGAAATTCTACAGGGTTATTCGAAAATGATAGTCGATTTATTAACCAATTTCTGTTGGTAACTATTGGGTAAGCTGTTATTAGCGATAGGTTTTGAGTGTTGACGAATGATCTGGGTTTCGTCGCTCCTATGATGTTATGAATAGAATCAAATAATAGTGATATTAGTGATATATTAGAACCATCACGTATTGTTGGTATAGAAGCAAAATTAATCCCAACTTGATTGTAAGATATTAGATACTGCAGCAAGTCGGTAAGTTGGAAAATTTTCGGCATTGCTATTATCTATGTTGAATCCTCAATCATTTTTGCGAATAGTAAATGCATTCTAGAGTCATTGGTTAGTTCAGGGTGAAAAGCGGTTGCTAAAAGATTATTCTGCTGAACTGCTACAGCATTTCCATTATCTAGCTCAGCTAATATTTTTACTTTTTTGCCCACTTTTGTAACTATTGGAGCCCTTATAAATACTGCTCTGAAAGGACCATCATTAATGCCGCTTACATCTATATCCGCCTCAAAGCTATCTACTTGTCTTCCAAAAGCATTACGAGTTACTACTATATCCATTAGCTTTAGTGGATCAGGCCTTTTATCCGTCAATTCAGATGCCATAACTATCATGCCAGCACACGTACCCCAGATCGGGAACCCTTCGCTTGACTTAGCTCGTAGTGAATCACGAAATTTATATATGTCAATTAATTGAACTATAGTCGTGCTTTCGCCGCCTGGAATTATTAAACCATCAACAGAATCCAGTTGCTCGGGAAGCCGTACTTCAACAGATTCTACTCCCACCCTTTTTAGGGCATGAGAGTGTTCTATAAAGTCACCTTGAACAGCAAGTACTCCTACACGAACCATATTAGTATCTTGTTGCCTTATTTATTTTGCTACCATCCTCGAGTGGCAAGTTGCTCTTCAACCGGCATAGTTCTGACATCCAGTCCTCGCATGGCGTCTCCTAATCCAGTTGAAACTTCGGCAATGATGTCTGGGTCCTCATAGTGGGTAGTTGCTTTTACTATAGCATTCGCCATTAGTTGTGGGTTATTCGATTTAAATATACCTGATCCAACAAACACACCTTCTACACCAATCTGCATCATAAGTGCGGCGTCTGAGGGAGTTGCTATTCCTCCAGCTGCAAAATTTACAACTGGTAATTTACCGGTTTCATGGATTTCAACAACTAGGTCATATGGGGCTTGTAAATCTCTGGCTGTGGCCATTAATTCAGTAGTATCCATATGCTGTATTCTTTTAATTTCCCCAAGTACTGACCGTGCATGCCTGACGGCCTCAACCACGTTACCTGTGCCAGCTTCACCCTTTGTCCTGATCATTGCAGCTCCTTCACCAATTCTGCGCAATGCTTCACCAAGGTTACGGCAGCCACAGACGAAAGGCACCTTGAAATCATGTTTGTTGATATGGTTGTTTTCATCTGCAGGCGTTAATACTTCGGATTCATCAATATAGTCAACACCTAATGCTTCTAAGGTTTGGGCTTCTACAAAATGACCTATCCTGGCTTTTGCCATCACAGGAATAGTTACGGCATCAATTATTCCTTTGATCATGGTTGGATCTGACATACGAGCCACTCCTCCAGCAGTCCTAATGTCCGAAGGAACTCTTTCCAAGGCCATTACTGCGCAAGCACCTGCATCTTCAGCAATTTTTGCTTGATCAGGCGTCACTACATCCATAATGACTCCACCTTTAAGCATTTGCGCTAGGCCAGATTTAACCCTCCATGTCGCGGTTTCTGTCGCATCTTGCTTTTTTGATTTTGTTTCAGTTGCCATATTGTTCTCCTCTTACTAAACACATTTTAATAACAGCCTATAACTAAATTTAACGTACTTAGCAGGCTATTATAAACATTGTTATTATTTATAAGCAATTTTAGGTTGATGTTTATTGTTTTATATTAAAAACCAAGTTTAGAAATATAGTTTGCCAAGTCTGATGTTCTACAACTGTATCCCCACTCATTATCATACCATCCCACTACTTTAACTAGGCTTCCATCCATTGACATTGTTGATGGGCCATCGATTATTGTACTGTGGGTATTTTGTTTAAAGTCACTGCTGACTAACGGTTCATCGGTATATTCCAAAATCCCTTTGAGATTTGACTCAGCTGATTTTTTATATGCGTTATTAATGTCATCAACAGAAACAGATTTATTTAAAACAACTGTGAAATCGGTTACTGATACTGTGGATGTTGGTACTCTGTATGCCATTCCATGTATTTTACCGTTAAGGTGTGGCAATACTAGACCTACAGCTTTAGCAGCACCGGTTGATGTAGGTATGATATTCATTGCAGCAGCACGTGCTCTTCGCAAGTCCGAAGCAACTTGATCTAAAACTTTCTGATCATTTGTATAAGAATGTATTGTACTCATTAAACCATGACTTATGCCAAATTCATCGTCAAGCACTTTAGCCATAGGAGCAATACAATTGGTCGTACAAGAAGCATTTGATAGAACGTTATGTTTACTAGGATCGTATTGATCTTCGTTTACACCCATAACCATAGTAATATCTTCGCCCTTAGCTGGAGCTGAGATTATTACTTTTTTGGCTCCGCCTTGCAGATGCCCGGAAGCCTTATCTCCACTAGTGAAAAACCCTGTTGATTCTATAACTATATCAACCCCAAGTTTTCCCCAAGGTAAATTACTAGGATCCCGTTCCGCTAGAACTGAAATTGGATAGTCACCTACAATTATGGAATTTTCAGTAAAATCTACGGTTTCCGGGGATACTCCATAGTTAGTGTCATATTTAAACATATGCGCATTTGTTTTTGTATCGGTTAGATCATTAATTGCCACCACCTCGAGAGTGTCGGGATGGCGCTCTCTTATAGCTCTTAATACCTGTCTTCCTATTCGTCCAAAACCATTTATTCCTATTTTTGTGGGCATTCGCTTGTACTATTCTCCATATTTTCTAAAAGTTATTTTTGACTTTACCATAATTCATGCCTGGCGCGTTTACTTTTCGAAAAAGCGTTGGTAAGCCGAATTTCCTGCAAAAGATACTTTTTCAGAAAGCTCAGCTTCGATATTCAATAATCGATTGTACTTTGCTGTACGCTCGCTTCTGGCAGGAGCTCCAGCTTTTATCTGCCTGGTTCCAGTTCCAATTGCTAGATCAGCAATCATAGTATCTTCTGTCTCAGCAGATCTATGGCTAATAATAGCACTCCATCCAGCATCTCTAGTTGTTGATATAGCATCCAGTGTTTCAGTAAGCGTGCCAATTTGGTTTGGTTTAATTAATACGGCATTACTAGCATTTGAAACAATTCCATTTTTGATAATAGATGTATTAGTAGCATACAGATCATCGCCAACAATTTGCACTTTATCTCCTAGTTTAGATGTCATGTTCTGCCAGCCATTCCAGTCTGTTTCAGACATACCGTCTTCGATGCTAATTAAGGGGTATTTTCCTACCCAATCATCATATACCTCGATTAGTTTCTCTGAATCTAGAATTGTATCTATGCTAGTTAGGTCATAATGAAAATCATTAATTGCAGACGGGTTAGATGTTTGCAGCTCGGTTGCTGCAACATCGATTGCAATATGGCAATGCTTCCCTGGCTCGTAACCAGCTTCTTCTATTGCATTGAGAATCCATTCGAGAGCCTGACGGTTATTTTTAAGACTAGGCGCAAATCCGCCTTCATCTCCAACAATTGTAGTTTTACCTCTGTGTTGAAGGATTCGTTTTAAATTATGATAAATTTCTGCACCAGCTCTGAGCGACTCTTCGTAAGTATTGAAACCACTAGGAATTACCATAAATTCTTGGAAATCAGTAGATTCATATGCATGTTTACCACCATTAATAATATTAAACATGGGTACGGGAATGATGTAGTCTTCAGTAGCTTTTGTGCCGCTGTACTGGTCTCCAATGTAAGCATATAAACTTTGATCCATACTATTTGCATATGCTCTTGCATAAGCGATAGACACTGGAAGTATTGAGTTTGCACCCAATCTTCTTTTATCTGCTGTGCCATCCAGATCGATCATAGTTTCATCTAGGTCTCTTTGATCCTTGAATGCCTTACCAATCAGTTGTTGTTTTATTTCTGATTTAATGTTTTGCACAGCTTTTAAAACACCATAACCGCCATATCGATTTTCATTACCGTCTCTGAGTTCATGAGCTTCACGTGAGCCTGTACTAGCACCTGATGGTATTGATGCTCTGCCCAAAGAACCGTTTGAGAGGTAAACATCAGCTTCTACTGTCGGATTTCCTCTTGAGTCTAGGATTTCTCGAGCAGTTAAATTTTTGATTGTAAGTTTATTCAAAATTATATTGTTACTTTATAGACTTATTTAACTTATCTCTTTTTACGGCTGCTTGCATGGCTAAATTAACTGCTTCGGATGGTGATTGAGCATTAGTGAACAACTTATTATCCAGGTTTTCCTGCGTAAAATCCCATGTTTTTAACCCAATTACTGGAATATCCTCTCCCAGTGCATGACCTATTTCGGACAATGTTCCGTAAGCTCCGCCTACTGCTATTACTGATAACCCAGTTTTAACTACTATTACATTTCTTGCATAACTCATACCTGTACATATCGGTATATCCACAAATTCATTGGCAGATTTCGGGTCATTACCTGGAAGTATACCAATAGTTAATCCGCCTGCCTCTTTTGCTCCTTTACAAACCGCTGTCATTACTCCACCCAGTCCTCCACATACAATCATAACTCCATTTCGAGCCAATTCGTATCCAACTTTGGTTGCAAGTTTTACGAGTTCTTCATTTGCTTCTGCTGAGCCAATAACTGCAATAATCATTTAATTCTTTATAATATATTCGACTGTTAAAGGTCTCATGTCTACCAGTTTAATAAGGTATGTGTTCTGATGTCTTACAATTTTACAAAAACAGTTTTCATTACTGGAGCATCATCCGGCATTGGCAAAACAGCATCGTTATATTTGTGCGAGCAGGGGTATAAAGTTATTGGTTCCAGCAGGAATTTAGGTCGATTGGATTCGTTGGCTGAAGAAGCTAATAAAAAAGGAAAATGTTTTTTTCCTGTTGAACTAGATATAAATAAGGAAAATGGAGAGGCAGGCTGCATAGAAGAAGTTTTACCACCTCTAATAGAACGGTACTCTATCAATGTTTTGGTTAACAATGCTGGTTATGGTTTATGGGGTCCTTTAGAAAGTATTTCAGTTTCTGAAATGGAAAATCAGTTTAAAACTAACGTATTTGCTCCATTTAGATTATCTAAACTTTTGATTCCCAATATGCGTGAAAAGGGTTATGGGAGAATAATTAATATTAGCTCAGTAGCTGGATGGGTGTCGACACCATTCAATGGAGCCTATGCTTCCTCTAAGTTTGCTTTAGAGGCCCAAACTGAAGCTTTGAGAATGGAATTATGGCCATTTGGAGTAACTGTTTCTTCAATTCAGCCAGGTCTTTTTAATACTAATTTTCAAACTAATATGGTGCATGGAAGTGATGCTGAATCGGAAGCATTGCCCTATAAATATTTTATAAATCGTTATCGGCGCAAGCATAAAAAATGGCAAAAACTAATACATGACCCAATAAAAATTGCTAAGTTAATTGAGCGTATTATCGAGTCTGAAAGACCACGATTGCGATATCCAATTGGTTTTGAGGCTAGAGCTGGAATATTGGGTTCAAAAATATTTCCGGAACGCATTTATCAATGGATGATAAGTCGGAGTTCAATGTAGGAGACTGATTATTAATCAGTGACTTTAAAAAATGTGCTTGATCTAATT
Organism: SAR202 cluster bacterium; assembly: GCA_009392275.1. GTDB lineage: Bacteria > Chloroflexota > Dehalococcoidia > Lucifugimonadales > UBA2962 > UBA2962. The sequence goes on along the minus strand of VFGV01000022.1, from coordinate 129,762 downwards.
TTTCTATCAATATGATGATTGATGTGAAGGTTAAGAATTTTATTCACATCAGATATGATTGGCTTGGGTATTGGAAATAGTTCTACACTTTTTATATCGGTGCTTTCTATATATCTAAGAACCTTTATTGAATTAACTGATAAATTTGTTAAAGAGCCAATCTGTTTGTTTGTACAGTTCGGACAAATAATTCCGCCAGCAGTAGCATTGTAGACATGATCTTGTTTTGATAGTTTGCACCTACATTCGACACATTCTTTATATTCAGGAGCCAGGCCAGAAATGAATAGCAAGTTTAGCTGATAATAAGCCAAGAGTTTTTCTGCATTATCTTCATCACTTCCATTTAGTGCGTTTAATGTCTGGTACAGTAAATCATAAATAGCTTCATTACCTGGACCTTCTGCTGAAAGGTTGATAGCTAATTCAGTAATGTTTAGTGCACAGGATAAAATACTGAGACTATCATTTATTTTGTCGGCTGTTTTTACTATCTCAACTTCGGTTATTACATCTATGTTTTTACCTACAGCAAAAGAAACTCTGACATTGTGGAAAAGCTCCAAATGACCGGTAAGTTTACTAGTCGAACGTCGAACACCCTTTGCGAACCCTTGGACTTGCCCGAGTTCTCTGGATAAAAAGGTTATAAAACGATCTGATTCACCGTAGTTACGGTATTTAAGTACAAAAGCTGTAGTTGTATAAACGCGTGGTTTGGCCATTTGTCAGCCTATGAATTGAACTTACTAAAATGGTTGTCTGCCTTCCATTGCCCTTGATAAAGTTATTTCATCCGCATATTCTAAATCTCCACCAACTGGTAAGCCTCTAGCGGGTCTAGTAATTTTAACTTCAAAAGGTTCTAAAAGTCTTTGGATGTATAGAGCGGTCGCTTCACCTTCGACGTTAGGGTTAGTGGCTATTATTATTTCTTCTACCTCAAGCAACTTCATTCTTCTGAGCAAATCATCAATTCGCAAATCATCTGGCCCAATATCGTTCATTGGAGATATGACGCCATGTAGTACATGATAAGTACCGGTATACGATCTGGTTTTTTCAAGTGCACGTACATCCAGAGGTTCTTCAACTACGCAGATGCGGGTTTTATCTCTATTAGGATTGGAACATATTGGGCATGGATCATTTTCTGTTATATCGAAACAAGCAGAGCAAAAATCTATTTTTTCCTTAACCGCATTGATTGAATCCGCCAGCTTTGAAGCATCGTCTTTGGACACTCTCACTAGATAATAAGCTAGCCTTTGAGCGGTTTTAGGGCCTATGCCTGGTAGCTTATGTAATTCTGTAACTAAACGTTCAATAGGGCCATTATTTATAGTGTTTGAGCTCACAGTTATTAAGTAATACCTGGAATATTGAGACCGCCTGTTACTGCACCCATCTTTGAGGAAGCCATTTCTTGAGCTTTATCTAAAGCTTCGTTAATAGCCGCTGTGACTAGGTCTTCTAACAATTCAACATCTTCAGAAATAACTTCTGGATCTATAGTTATAGAATCCAAACGCATCTTGCCTGTGACAGTCGCCCTTACTGCCCCTCCGCCAGAAGATCCTTCAACTTTTGCTGCCTCAAGCTCAGCTTGTACTGTCATCATTTGCTTTTGTAGTTGTTGTGCTTGTTGTAAAAACTTTTTATTCAATTATCTAAATCCCTTTTGGTGCTTTGTTCGATAATCTGAGCTCCCATTGACTGGGCCGCTCGGATTAGTGGACTACCTAACTCATCACTCATTTTATCTTTTTCAGTATAAACATTCTCTTTTTCCAGAATCAATTCATATCGCTTGCTCATAATTTTCTCGAAAGAATCACTCAATAACTTACGGCTTTCGGGTATTGTTAACTCATGTTCCATTCGCTCTCGATGCGAAGGGTGTGAAAATCCTAGAATTATAGAATCATTTACAAGTTTTCTACTAGTACAGGTAACCAATAATGCCTTTAGGTTAAATTTCTGACCTTTGGTATATCTGAGCGAATCCAATATTGCCTGCCATCCATTTTCAAGTGTTTCATTACTTTGACTTTTGTTTGATAAATTATTGTTTTTTGTTTCATGTGATTCGATTTCATCAGATTTTGTATAGGCTGGCTTGGCAGCAGCTTTAGATCTGAACAATTTCTGTACGTTTTTTTTATCTTTTTCCTCTTCCGCTCTCTGCTCTAGTTGAATAGAAACATTATCAGTATTCTCTAATAAATTATCTTCGTCTAGTTTGTTCTTGTTAGAACTTACATCAGTCCCGGATTCCACAATTGCTAACTCCAGACTAAGGGGGTTGGATGAATCTGGCTTCAGATCAGAATTGGTTAATGTTTTCAAGCAATTTAAGATTGAATCAAGTTCAGAGTTTTGTGATATAGATTCTATGACTTTATACATTTCTTCGCTGTAACTTGACTTAATGTTTATATTTGACTTAACCAAGAGGACTGCTCGAAGGTATTTAATTAAGCCCATATGAATATATCTTAAATCAGTTCCGGAATTAGCAGCCGTATTTACAGTTTCTAAAGCTTTAGCAATGTTTTTTTCCAGGAGAAATTTAGTTAATTCCACGCTGATCATTTCATCACCTATATCCATAAGTTTTCTTACATTAGTTTCGGATATGGGTGGATCGTCTGAAACAACTGATTGTTCTAATATATTGATAGCATCTCTTAAGGCGCCATTAGATAGGTTAGATATTAGTGACAATGCGTCAGGTTCAACATCGAATTGTTCCGTCTTACATATTTTGGCCAATCTATCAAAAATCACTTCAGCAGTAATTCTTGCAAAATCGTATCGCTGGCACCTAGAAAGAATAGTAGGAGGAATCTTATGCGATTCTGTTGTGGCAAGTATGAATATCACATTGTCAGGAGGTTCTTCTAACGTTTTAAGAAGTGCATTGAATGCTTGATCAGTTAACATGTGAGCTTCGTCAATAATGTAAATCTTATGGCTTGCTTCGTTAGGTGCATAACGAGCTTTTTCTCTAAGATCTCGTATATCATCTATCCCTCTGTTGCTTGCCGCATCTATTTCAATTAAATCTAATGCAAATCCATTATCAATTGAATTGCAGATTCTACAAGAATTGTTTGCGTCACATGAGTCCTTCGTTTCGCAATTAATAGACTTGGCTAGTATACGAGCGGTGCTTGTCTTACCAGTTCCTCTTGGCCCGCAAAATAAATATGCATGAGCTAGTCTTTCACTTTGTACGGCTCGACTTAAAGTTTGAACGACATGCGGCTGTCCGACAATATCGGCAAATTGCTTTGGTCGCCATTTTCGGTATAGAACTTCAGTCATGCTAAATAATCAACGTTAATTTGCATACTTGCTTTGCCCAACATGGAATATAGTGTTTTCCTGTGTAAGTTTTCCATTTGAATTCTGTCATCATCAGCTTCATGATCATATCCTAAAAGGTGCAGAATGCCATGAGCTAAAAGAAAAGCAACCTCCTCTTTAAAGGATATGCTTTTTGCTGCAGCTTGTCGCCCTGCTTGCTCAATACTAATTACTACTTCTCCAATAACCTTGGGTGGGATGTCATTTTGCTGATCTGAATACGAACTTCTTTTTATTGGATTTATATTCGAAAAGGATAACACGTCTGTTGTACTATCTATACCCAAATGTCTCAGGTTTAGGTCTCTCATCGTTTGATCATTTGTTATGGCAATCTCTATAGATTCATTTTTCGCCACTTCCAGATGATTTAGAGCTGAGTCAGTGATTTCACATAACCAATTTTCCTCGATGAGATTATCAAGAATAACTAAGTCTGGGTCTATAAAAACTGCAGTGATTCGTTTTTCCAATTGAAATTTTCACCATAATAACTCGTGTTAACGCGAAGGTTATCATTTTATTCTAATAATCGTTCAAAATTCTTCAGGAATAACTAAAAGATATTAATGGTCAGGTTAATATAAAAATTTTTGTATGGGCGACTTTTGTTTAACCCTATTCGTTAGCGGTAGGTTTTGGGGATTCTAAAAAGGAGAATAATTCAGAGTCTGACGGTAAAATAACTGTCGTATTTTCGTTAAATACTTGTTGGTATGTTTCTAAGCTTCTTTGGAATCTATAAAATTCAGGATCCTGTTCTAAAGCTTCAGCGAAGATTCGTATTGCTTCAGCCTCACCTTCACCTCTCAGAACATTAGCGTCTCGTTCAGCCTCCGCAGTTATTATTTGAGCCTGTTTATCGACATTGGATCTTATTTCAAGATCTCTTTGCGCTCCGGCTGCTCTTTCCGCATCAGCTATACGTTTACGTTCAGCTTGCATTCTTGCATATACTGCGGTTGCTATTTCGTTAGGAAAGTCAGCTCTTTTTATACGTATATCAACAGTTTTCATACCGAATTCATTTAATTTAGGTAAAACATCATATTTAACTTCTGCCATTATTCCTTCTCGTTTATCTCGAATAATATCCACCTGGTCATCATCAGCGATTTTTTTACGTAATTCAGAAGCCACAAGGTCATTTACTCTTGAAAGAGATCTTTGAGAATTTTGAAGGGTTTCTCTGAAAAGCAAAGGGTTAGAAATCTTTGCTATTGCGTATGCATCAATCACTAATCGCTTTTTGTCAGCAGTTAATAAGGCATCCGGGTTAGCATCGAAAAGCACATTACGCTTTTCAAAATATGTAACCGAGTCAACAAATGGAGTTTTAGCTCTAATTCCAGGGCTAACGATCGTTTGTTTTACACTTCCAAATCTAGTGACAATTGCTAGTTGTGTTTCATCGACGACAAAGAAACTTTGTGGGCCTAATATGCCTACTAAAATAACTAGGATTACAAATATAATTGATGCTCTATTAATACTCATGATTATTCCGTCAATTGCTCCAACGAATCAAGTGTTGCATTTTCATTATTGTTCGTTAGAGGGAGGAATTGTAGTAAATTCCCTCCCACTTCTCCGTCGATAATGTACTTTGTAACACCAGGTAAAATGGCTTCCATTGTCTCGAGATACAATCTTTGTCTGGTTACATCTTTTGCTTTATTGTATTCAGCCAGAACTGACAGAAACCTATCGGATTGACCTGTTGCGCTAGCAATTTTCTCCTGTTTATAAGCCTCTGCAAGCTGTAGCACGCGCTGGGCCTCTCCCAAAGCTCTAGGTATAATGTCAGCCTCATATGCCTGTGCTAAGTTAATGGTTCTTTCTTTATCCTCTCTTGCTCTGACTACGTCATCAAATGCGTCTTGAACCTGTGAGGGAGGTCGTACATTCTGGAGTTTTACTTCAGTTATATTTATGCCTGTATCGTAAAGGTCAAGCAAATCTTGAAGCAGCAATTTTGTTTCTGCCTGAACTGATTCTTTTTCAGTGGTCAAGACATCATCTATGTTACGTTGTCCAACCACCTGTCTTACTGCCGTTTCAACAGCACCCTTTAGAATTACGGTGTCAGGGTTTACAGATTTGAATAGAAATGCTTCTACGTCTTTAATGTTGTATTGAATTAATAACTGAACGTCTACGATATTTGTGTCACCACTTATCATTAAAGATTCGACTGGAATTGGAGTCTCTCCCCTAAAACCAAGCTCTAATCTTCTAATTTCATCTACAGCAACTACATTTAAAGTTCCAATAGGGGCAGGGTAGTACCAATGAAGTCCAGGATCGATACCCCCAACAAAACCACCACTATCAGTTGCCGTTCTATAAGTGCCAAAGGTTCTTATAGCTGCTTGCTCTCCTGGCTGCACAGTGTAGAATCCAGTTCCTAGCCAAATCAGAGCAGATATGCCGAATATTACAAAAATTATAATTCCAGGCAGGCTATTTTTTGAAGGCCCGCCAGAACTACCAAAAATAGATCGCAATCGTTTTGCGATATCGTCTAAGTTAATTTCTGGTTCGCGTTGGCTATTAGGGTTCATTTTTTAAAACAATCGATATCAATTAAGTTCGTATTATAGAATTTATTTAATAAGGTGATATTAGTAAAATTTACTGACAAATAAATGGTATCACAGTTGAATTCTTATTTGTTCCTTTTGGCGGCAAATGTTGTAATTTGATTTTTTCTAGAGAGTCTTTGAAACCTTGGTAGCTGCTGATTTTAGATATATCGATTATAAAATCTTTTAGACTATTGAAGTAACTACGATACTCTTCAACCTCTGGCCCTATTATGCTTATTGATCCCGGGCTGTCTGCATAAGTTCCATAAAAAGCAAAATATGCTTGATTCAATTTTCGGATTTGATACCCATTGGCATTAAATTCTAACGTTCGATGTTTCATATAAGTTTCAGCTTCATCTATTTTGCCCTCTGAAAGCAATTGTTCAGTATTAATACGAGTTTCCTTCATTTCATTTCGGAAATTAAATAAACTGCTGGGTTCGTGTTTTTGTAGGTTTATAACTTTGCATAAATCTATTTGTTTATCATTATTTGAAGACAGCAAATTAAATGCAGTCAGCCCTATTTCTTTACCTGCTAAACTTGCCACGGTTTCGTTTAAAATATGCATTTCTGTACTTTTAAACATATTGAATCCTAAAGGCCTGAAAAATAGAAAAGTATGCAGCCACTCGTGAGCTGAGGTTTCCAGACTCCAAAGCAGATCATTTGAGTTTGCGACGATAACTGGATAAGTAGCTATACCTCCTATAGGAATTACTAGCGCTGATAAGTTTTCTTGTTTCAAAAGTCGATTTTCAATATCAATTGCTTGTTGCACAGATAGGTTAGATTTTAATAAAGCTTCGTCTCCCCGTACGATTTTATTTCTCGGTGACGTAATCAATACATAAGGAGCGGAGTCAAGGCTAATTGACACAGGAGGAAAAATTATTTTATTAAAATATGTAATTCCTTCTAGTTTGATAGCATCACTAATCACTCTTTCGAAGCTAGCCTCTACATCTAAAAGAGATGATTTATTCAGATCATCTCTTTTAGGGTCAAAATATGAATATATATTTTCTAATTGAGTAGATTTAGTTTGATGATCTTTTGCGATTATTGATTTGATTTTGTAAGACCACTTAGCCGGCAATCTCCTTAATTCCCAATCTAATATGCTGAAAAGGTATTGTTTGCTGATTTCTTCTGGGGTATTAAGTCTGTTGACATCAGTGATTAGCAATATTCCTGCCAAAATAGCCATCATGAAAATCAATTTGAATAATTTGTAGGAAAGCCTCATTTATAATTGACCTATCTCAGCATACTTTAGATTCAGTATGCTTTGTATTCAGCTAACACTTTACTATTAAGCGTACTGGCCAACTAGAATAATCAAAAAGACAAAAATCAGTAATTAGGAAAACAAACTTTTTTGTTGGCAGTTTGCTTGTTCGGTTCCAAGGTTTATAACGGCTCTTTTTTCTTTAACTTTGACGGTATAATGAAAGGAACCTGGATTCATAGTGTTTGAAAAGACCCCATCTATCTAACTCTGATTTTAGATTGTCTCTATCTTCCATTGACGATGCTGTATTAAATAGTTTTTCAATTCGATCTATAACCACTTTTGGGGCTCCATCGAAACTGTTTTGAGGTTTTAACAAACCCCTTGAAGAAAACTCTTGGAAATTCGTTGCAGCAGAATTCGACGTAAACTCATATATAAATTTGAGTAAAGCTACATCCCACCATTCATCTACTCCAACCATCACTACTGATAAATCCTGTTCTTTTTTTTCTAGATCATTGGCGATATTGTGAGCGATTTCAGATGGCTCTCCTTGTACTATCTCAAAATTCTCAGGTTCATTTTTGTATTTATATAGAATACCTGGATGTTGTGGTCCTAAATTCAAGGAAATCTGCCTGAGATATTCGTAAGCCTCTGGTCTAAAACCTTCTAAATTTAAAGCATAGGTAGGAGTTATGATAGTTGGCTTTTCTGCTAATACTCGCCCTTTGCGTACAACTCCTTCTTTACCACCTTGATCAATTTCTCTGTAAATAGGTTCAGTGACTACATAATAAGCGATATTAGTTATGCCAAATGTAGCTAAATTTTGTTTTGGATAACGCACGATCCAAGTTTGTTCAATGGCGCGTATCCAATCTTGTAGGTCTTCCATGTATAAAATTATATATCTAACTGGCCACATTTACTCTAATAATATGGCTTGAAAAGGGAGTTAAACATGCAGGTAACCGTTGCCAAATTAAGTTTGTCTCTGGAAGATACACATAGTCTCAAAGCTAAAAGAAATATAATTCGTTCTTTGATAAGAAAAGTCAAATCGAAGCATAATGTAAGTATTTCAGAAGTCGGATTTAACGACGATTTTAAAACTAGTGTTTTAGGTATAAGTTATGTGTCTAATAGTGCATCCAATAATATTAAATTAACTAATGACGTATTGGATTTCATTGATTTTTTATCTGATGGGTTTATGGTAATCGATACACAAATTGAAACGATCACTGGTTTCTGATGTATTTGAATATTAAACTTTTAAATGATATTAATTTAAGTTCATATAACTCGGGGTGTGGCGCAGCTTGGTAGCGCACCTGCATGGGGTGCAGGGGGTCGCCGGTTCAAGTCCGGCCACCCCGACCATAAATAATCTATGTTAATCAAAATCCCGTATTATTACTGAACTTATATTATTGGTTATATTAGCTGTTAAGTTAGCTTGCTCACTAGTCGCTCCGCTACCATGGCCACCGGCATATTTGTGTTCCCTCTTGGCACGTTAGGCATTATAGATGCATCAATCACATATAGATTATCCACTCCGTGAATTTTACCCATGTTGTCTACTACTGCATTTGAATCGGATTCAGGACCCATCTTGCATGTTCCTACAGGGTGATAATAATGCAATGCCGATTTACGGATATCGTCACGGGAGACTATCTTGCTTGTTTCAAATAGTTCGTCACCTATTAATTCGGAAATAACCTTTTGATGTGATATTTCTCTGATAAGTTCTAACCCTTCCATTAAAATTCCAATATCCTTATCTTCGGAGTCGTTTAAATATCCTTGATCGATTATTGGACGTTCAATTGGATCAGCACTGTTAAGAGCTAAATGGCCGCGTGATATAGGCGCCATATTGGCAGCATAAATTGCACAATCCCATTTGCCGTTACTGTTCTCCGTAATCCCAGTGACTGGGTATAAGTGTAAATCAAAGCCCTCTTTGCAATTCTTACTTTGGGTTTTAGCTATGGTCTGCTCGCTATAAACGACATTTCCATTTTGTCTAAACTCTCTCATCAAACTTGATAATAGATCAGTTCCCTGAAATTTTATATTTATAGATGGGTGGTCATGTAGGTTTTCGCCCACACCATTCAGGTTGATTTGAGGTTTAATTCCTAAGTGAGACAAATTCGATGAGCTTCCAATTCCAGAACGCATGAGAATACATGGAGACTCATAAGCACCCCCAGAAATAATTATTCGGTCAGCAGTAATATTGATGCGCTTTTTATTAATAATTGCGTCTACTGAGCATGCTCTATTTCCACGTAAATTTATTTTATCGACTAAGGCATCTCCAACAATTGATAAATAACCATTTCCTCTTACCGGATCCAGGTAACCGAATGCTGCGTTAAACCTTTGCCCATGCAAATTATTGACTGGAGATATACCCACTCCATAGTCTTCGTACAAGTCATTTAAATTATTAGCGCTGGGTATGCCGATTTTTTCTATCGAGGTTACACACGCGCTGTGAAAAGGTGTAACTTCCGACTTTTTAAAATCTCTAACACCTAGAGTTTTATTTGCTTTATTGAAATATGGTAGTACTTCCTTAGCGGACCAACCTTGGTTTCCATAAGATTCCCACGTGTCATAATCAACATAACTTCCCCATATGGCAATACAGCCATTATGCGAAGAACATCCTCCGATCACTTTAGCCCGTTCAAGGTTATGATTAGGTTCACCATTCTTGCTTGAACTTTTGTATCCCCAGTCATGTGTTTCTCCAATGACCGTTCCATTAAGCAGATCAGCTGGCCAAGTCTTATTATTTGATGGACCGAAATCAGGTCCAGCCTCTAATAGAACAACATGTTGATTTTCTTTACTAGCAAGACGACCGGCAATTATTGAACCAGCAGTTCCACCACCAATTACTAAAGTGTCCACATTTTTTGGCATATTTGACAATTCCATAATTTGCCCTTTTTGTTTACTAATTAAGAATTGATTCTAAAGCTATGATTTAGCAGGTTATGTTAAATTTAGCATATTGATAGTGAGTCGGAAAATATTTCTATGTTAAATATGGTGGATCGTTTCTAATTAGGAGAAAAAATAGTTGAAGTCGTCTGTGAATGTAGCAGTAATTGGTGGGGGTATAATTGGAGCTTCCACAGCATTTTACCTTTCTCAGTTGGGATCGAGAGTGACGGTTTTTGAAAAAGACGAGCCGGCATCTGGAGCAAGTGGACATTCATTTGCATGGATTAATGCTTTCAATAAATTTCCTCGATCGTACCATGACCTTAATCATGATTCCATGGAGAGGTGGGGTCGTTTTGAAAGGTCGTTAAATCAAGATATTGGGTTGAAATGGGGAGGTAATGTTACTTTTGCTATAGACTCAAAAAGCGGAGACAAGCTTTGCCAAGATGTTAATCGATTACAAAAATGGGGATATCCCTCTAGGCTTATAACACAACAAGAATTGCTTGAGCTGGAGCCATCACTAGAAATACCCGGGTTTCACTCTGCTGTGTACACTTGGTCAGAGGGGCATGTAATGCCTGACAAAGTTATTCAAGCTTGCTTGAACAGAATTGTCGAAAATGGTGGAGATGTAATGTTGCATAGTCCAGTAGATGCAATTAGCGAAGATGGCTCTGGGGTTTCAGTTCTAAGTGGTGGGCATGAGCACAAATTTGATGTAGCTGTAGTTGCAGCAGGCATAAATTCAAGTGAATTGTGTGAATCCTACGGTGTAAGATTGCCTCAACGCGTTAGCCCAGGAGTAGTTGTTAAGACCAATTCAATCCCTCCAATATTACGGTCATTATCAGTGCTGCAGGTTCTCAATGGAGCAGGTCAAATCGAACAAATACATGTCAGGCAGGATGCAGAAGGCGTAGTCATGATTGGGACAGGTAGTCAAGAACATGAAACGACAGATGACTCTCCGGAACATGCAAACAGCTTAATTGAAGAAGCAGCTAGATATATAAAAGGGTTAAAAAATGTAGCCCCCGTTATAGTGCCGGTAGGCTTTCGTCCAATGCCAATCGATGAACTTCCTATCATAGGATTCACTCCTAAAACACCAAATATCTATGTTTTGTTAATGCATAGTGGAGTCACACTAGCCCCACTAGTAGGTGAGCTGGCATCAATGGAGATTACTGGAAATATAGAGGTGGAATGCTTGGCAAAATATAGACCCACAAGATTCTGAAATAAAATCAACATTAACGCTGTCGATAAAAAATCACTTTAAATAGTACAAAAAGACCGATTATAAATTAACAAATAGTTGGATAATTCGATCATAGCTATAGGTTTACCTGCTAAGGAGGTAATGTAATGCGGCGATCAATGCTAGTCTTGCTTTCAGTTATTATGGCTGGTTTTGTAGGACTCTCCGTAATCATGGTAGTTTTATCGGTAAACGAGCCGGAAAATGATGTTGAACGGCAAATATCTTTGGCTCGACAGAGTCCTTCGGAAGGAATACAGGTTCATGGTAACTGGCAAGTGGAAATATATGACGTAAATGGCGTTTTGGCAGAAACTCATGTCTTTCAGAATCAATTGACGACAGAAGCAAAGCCTATTTTAATAGATTTTTTACGGGCATCATGGCCTGAAACTCATGGAGTCACGAAATGGGAATTGCATGGATATGGATTTGAGAAAGATGGAGTTCCACACCAACCATGGAGCACAGAAAATCTAGATGAGCTACTTGTTTATTCTGTTAACGAGCTTGCAGCATCTGGTATTGAAACCGTTTTTACCTCTAATGAGGATACTGGTGCCGATTGTGATGATACCACTTCCACTGCACCTGCTGGATCAACTACAATTATGCTTTCAGTCTCATGCAGCTTTAATCAAGATGCAAATATAGGATATTTTTCAACATATTTTGAATATTATGTCTCAAGTCCAATTGAGGATTTCAAATATAAAAAGTACCTCACATATAAGCGATTAGATCCCATAACTGTTTTGGCTGGCCAAAAGGTTTCGGTCAATATGAACATTTCTTTCGATTAAGTAATGATTAGATTTTTAGTTTCATTTGTTATGTTCGGCTTTGTGACGCTTTTTTCCGCTGGTGTTGCTTTTGCACAGGAGCCAGACATAGAGATTAATATCGATGAGACTATTTCTGTGGGCGATAATAAAACTGATGAAACTGACTCCTTCAAAGAAGAAATTCAAGTTATTGATAGTTTAATTACAGACAGTGATGTAGAGACAGAGATTATTGAATTGGTTGAAGAAGTATATGTTGAGGTTTCAGGTGAGCCTGTTAAAGTTGAGACTCCAGTTAAATTTGAGGATAAACTCCTGGAAAACGGTAGTCTTAATTCAACAGATTCCACTGGATTACAGGATGCTGAAAAAAATGAAGTTGAATCATCTAAAACAGAACCAGATTCTACTGAAGAAACAATTAAGGATTCCGGTCGCAAAATAAAAGTTTCATCTGGCGCCAACACAGACTCAGGCGAAAAATCAGTTTCTATGGATACTGATACTGGTGTTGAAAAAGGGATAAATCAAAATATTGAATCCGAGGAACTATTAGATGTGGATACTCTTGAAATAGGACAGGAATATACTATTGATGCTAATACAAATTCTCAAACTGAAGATCATGAAGCGAGCTCAACAGTAGTATCTGATTCGGAAGTTAATCAAGTTACTAGTGGGTCGTGTTCCTCAACCGGTAATCAGAGCGTTGATGCCTCGATAATTGTAATGAGTATGATATTGGTTCCTATTTTCTTTAGGCGATTGCAACGTTAAATAATAGCTGGGATCATATTCTGGGTTTTTGATTTAAGGGTTCGAGAATTACAACTGGTATCGTTCTGCCTGAGAGTTCTTCATATTTGCCAAAGCTAGGGTAAAAATTTAAAAGTTTTGGCCAAACTTCATCACGTATTTTACGATCTGCAACTGTAGCCGTTGCATTTAATATCATTCCTGGTATATGAACTGTTACTTTTTCATCTTCTTTTATGTTGAGTAACCAGGCAGGAGGCTTCGGATTGCCCCCAAATGAAGCAACGATTAAATATTTTTTTTCCCATTCGAGATATATTAAGGCGGACGTTCTGAGTTTTCCGGTACGTCTTCCTTTTGTCGTTAGAAGTAAACTGGGCAGTCCAGCAAGTGAACCTAGTAGCATGCCATTTGTTACGCGAAATAATATTATATGAATTGAATTAAAGAGTCGTATTAAAGAATAGTTTTGTGAAAATAAATCTTGAACTTGTTTTATAAATAACATGTTTATCCTGCATAAATGGTGCATAAATTGAGCAGCAATATGTACGAGATAATCATACTATGCATTATAAAAAAAAGTTCACTGTTTTTGTAAAATGCTTAGAGCTATCGGATCCTGTTTGACTAAAACGTTTTTAAATCAGAGTTATAATTGCTTTAGCTGATATTTTATGTATGAGTAATTTTAGTAGTCTTGAAAGTGGAACTATTGAAACGCGATCAATTATTTAACGTTGTTTTAATTGCCTTATTGATATTTGTTGGTTTTATATATACCAATTGGATGGATAAGTTGATTTTTGGAATTTTTTGGGTCGTTCTATCAGGCGTTTTTATAGTGAGAGCAATAGAATTGATGGACCGTCCAAAGTTTAATAAGACTACGACAAAAAGGTCTCAGTATTTGATAACTGCTATAGCTCTTGTATTAATGATTATCGGGTTGCTTCGATATTCCTAGGCTTAGGGTAGTGAATTAAGTTTAATCAAAAATAGGTTCAAATTAGTCCTGATACATTTCCACTGAGGCTAGCATTCCATCTTTGCCTACTCCAGCCATTATAAGGACCCTGCCGTCGGTAAGTCGAGTCATGGCTGGTCGGATACGACCGGTATTTAAAGACCCTGCAACTCTCCATGTCAATGTATTGATATCAAATATCTCTGCCTCTGCCAGATATCCAATCCCACCGGTAACTAATACGGAACCATCTGCTAAAAGTAACGCAGCATGGTCTCCTCTAGACTTGTTTGTTTCTCCGGCAAGCGTCCATGTGTCTGTCTCTGGGTCGTATATCTCAGCTAACGTTAGCTTGCCTTTCCCACCAACTACTAATACCCGACCATCCAATAACATGGTCGCTGTATGAGCCACGCGACCCTTCGTCATTTCTGCACCAAATTTCCATGTATCAGTGCTTGGATCATATATCTCGATAGACTTTAAATATGGACCGTCCGTTTTCCCACCACCAATTACTAGAACTTTCCCGTCTTTAAGAACCAACGCAGAGTGATTAGCTCTCTTTTCTGACATTGGAGCAGCTTCTGTCCATGTTCCAGACTCAGGGTCAAATATTTCAGTTTCTTTGCTCAATGCAACTTGGAATCCAATAGTCTCGTCATAAGATGAACCACCGATAACCATGAATCGACCGTCATTTAAAGCAACGGCACCCATTTCATTATGAGATCTGATCATTTCTGGACCCATGCTAAAAGTTCCAGTATTTGAATCCAATATTTCAGTTGAGATTAATGGATCTCTGGCTCCACTTAATCCGCCTATAACCATAACGTTACCATCTGGTAGCTCAAAGAGAACGGGTGACATGCGCTCCTCTTTCATTTCGCCGGTGAATGTCCACTGATTTTTAATTGGATCAAACATCTCAACAGTACGATTGAAATTACCGCTTTGTGCTTGCATACCTACTTCTTTTCCGCCTGCGGCAATTAACTTCCCATTGCTTAAAACTAATAGTGCAAAACGATCACGCTTAGATTCCAATTCTTGCCCTATTTCAAAAGATACAGACTTTGTGTCAGTTCCTGTTTTTACGATAGCATCTGATTCATTTGAAATTTTCTGTGATTCTGATGTATCTTCAGACCCGCAGGATATTATCGTTAAAGTCATAATGACGGATGTAGCTAAAAGCAGTGGTCTAAAGTCAATTTTAAAGTGATCAATTAGTGTCATGTGTTAGGACCTTACCTCGATTCATTTTCAGGATCAATATTACCAATCATAGATTTATTCGACTTTCTATTGGTAATCATTTTATTTATATATGATAGTTTGAACATGATTAATGATATCGATAACCAAAAAGTTATTAGACCTGCATAAAGCCCGACGAGAATCACCCATTTAAAAATATCCCAATCTGTGCCTGTTTTATTGTGTTGGAATTCCGGTACGAGCCCTGATATGACCAAAAATCCTGATGTGGAAATGAGTGCAAGTATAGCAGCCAAATTATATGTATGATCATTTGACTTATTATTTCTTGAAAGTTTTATTGCAAATCCGGTTACCAAAAGAGTAATAATTGGTAAAACGTAAGGAAATGCTGAACCAGTTGATGACTCTTGATTGTTTGCAAATGATGAAAACCAAAAGAATATAGACGTAGCTGCGAATCCAGTTGAAACCAATCCGAAAATAAAAACAAAGGAATCAAATAGTTTTATAGAGTTTTTAGCTACCGTGAGTAAATTGATTTTCATAACAAGTCCACATATTTTTCCATAATACTGCGTTTTAACCAAGTATTGGTGTAAAGTCAGAACTGTAGTTGTCGTTAATTGACGCTTTTTATTAACCAAAATAAACTCATGATTTATTCTTGGAAGAATTGAAATTATTAAATGAACAAAAAAGAATTTAAAGGAAAGATTAACACTGTATTAGGCCCGATACTGCCCAAGAATTTGGGTGCAACATTAACTCATGAACACCTGTTAACTAGCTTGGATTGCTACTTTCAAACTCCAGATGAAGCGTCACAGCGTCTATTAGCTAGTGAAAAGCTTTCTTTTAACAATATTGGCAAAATGCCTGGTAAATGGCTTCATCATTCTGAATCTATGAACTTGTCAGATATATCAAATGCGATTGAAGAGGTTATGGATTGGAAACTAGAGGGCGGTGGTGCAGTTGTAGATGCAACATCGATTGGCATAGGAAGAGACCCAATTGGCCTGGCTAAAATTGCAAGAGCTACTGGTCTTAATATAATCATGGGGTCGGGTTATTATCTACCTTCAAGCTATGCTGTAAACATGGATTGTGTAACACAAGAAGATATTAAGAATGAGATTGTAAATGACTTGATTGCTGGAGTAGATGGTACTGGAGTAAAGAGTGGAATAATAGGAGAAATTGGGTGTGAATACCCTTTAACTAAAAACATCAAAAAGGTTTTATATGCTGCTGTTGAAGCACAAAAATCTACAGGTGCTCCTATTTTGATTCATCCTGGTCATAGTCCTCATGCTCCGATTGAGATAGTTGAATTTTTACTTACAAATGGTGCTTACAGTAACAACATAATAATTGGTCATCTAGATGCAAGAATTGTCGATTATTCAATTTTGCCGGAGTTAGGTAATACTGGCGTGTTTTTGGAATTAGATACTTTTGGCATTGAAGACACTGAGTTTGGCGGCAGTCATATGGCGAGCGATATACCTAGTGATTACCAACGTATTGAGATGGTTCAGTTTCTAATTGATAACGGTTATGAAGACCAAATTTTAATAGCACACGATGTGTGTGACCAGTGGAGATATAAACGTTTTGGTGGCAAAAATTATGGCCACATCTTAAATTCTATTGTTCCAAGGATGAGGCTTCATGGAATATCAATGCAACAAGTGAAGAAAATAATATATGATAACCCAGCTCATTCATTAACCTTTAAATAACGGATTTAAAATGAAATTCTCAAAACATAGATTGCAAATAGGATTACCTGAAACAGATTCCGATTTCAATTTGGAGGGTTTGACATCAAATGTTGAAATTGCCAGAGATAAATATGGCATCCCTCATGTAAGTGCCAGGGATGTTAAAGATGTTTTTTTTGGCCAAGGATTCGTGACAGCTCAAGACCGTCTATGGCATATGGATTATGACCGTATGCGTGCATATGGTAGATGGTCAGAATATGCTGGTGAGCCTGGGTTGGCCAATGATTTGTTTGTGAGACCATTGCAGATATATTCATCTGTTATTCGTGATTACTCAGAACTAGATCAAATGACAGTTGAGATGCTTGATGCCTATGCATCAGGTGTTAATGCATTTATTCAATCTGCAAGAAACTTACCTATCGAATATGAATTAATTGATTCTGAGCCTCAAGAATGGGCCCCATGGGACTGCCTGGCTGTTTACAAAATAAGACATGTCATGATGGGCGGCTTTGAACCAAAGTTAACTAGGGCGCGTTTAGTTAACGAAATTGGCTCAGAAAAAACCTCTCAATTGTACAAAGGTTATCAACCAAGCCATTTGTTGGTTGTTCCACCGGGGCAAATATATTCAGGACCATATGCAAAAGGGAAAAGTATATTTAAACAAATGAGTGAACATATTTCAGGTTTAACAGAACCGGATTCAGGATCAAATAGTTGGGCTTTAGACGGTACTAGAACGAAAAGTGGATTACCTTTGATTGGTGGGGATCCTCATAGAGGCCTTGATGTGCCAAATGTGTATTATCAGAATCATCTTGCATGTGATGAATTTGACGTTATAGGGATGTCTTTTCCAGGAAGTCCTGGATTTCCACATTTTGGGCATAATCGCAATGTGGCTTGGTGTGTAACTCATGCTATGTCAGACTATCAAGACCTCTATATTGAGAAATTCAATCTAAATGATACGAGCCAATATGAATACGAAGGTAAATGGCTCACTGCTCAAATCATTCCTGACACGATAAAAGTTCGTGAGTCGCATGATCGATCGATTGAACTAGTATCTACAATACATGGACCAATTATTTCAGGTAAACCAGCTGACGGCAAAGCAATAGCAATTAAATATACCGCTCTTGAACCTGACAATAAAAATGCAGAGTCAATTAGGTCTATGTTATCAGTAGAAAATGTAGATCAGATGGATGCTTGTATGAAGGATTGGGTGGATCCTTGTAATAACTTTGTTTTTGCGGATGTCCAAGGATCAATTCGTTACTTAAATCGGGGCAAAATACCGATTAGGCCTGAGCAAAATGTTTGGTTACCTGTGCCTGGCTGGAGGAGTGAAGGGGAGTGGGATGGTTATTTAAAACACGAAGATCTTCCTAGAATTGTTAACCCTAAAGAAGGCTTTATTGTTACAGCTAATCAAAAGATTGTAGATGAGAACTATCCTCATCTACTTTCTTTGGACTATGCGCCTGGATACAGGGCTCAGGTAATTCATGATTTAGTTAAAGATCTAAAGAATGCTGAACTACAGGATATGACTGATATACATGCAGCATGTCGATCGATTCCTGCTGAAGTTTACTGCAGTTTGCTTAAAAACATAGACTCTCCAAGTAAAAAATTCGAAGAAGTTAAAAATTTGTTGATTGATTGGGATGGATCTATGGATAAGGAGTACATTGAACCTACGATATATTCAGCTATGAGGATCAAATTAAACAAAAAACTTGTAGAACATAATTTGGGTGATATCGCAGAAAGTGCTGTGAATGCCGCAGGCACTGGCACTGGCATACCTGGTTTGATGAGGCAGCTAGAGGCTTTGTTTGTAGCTCACGCTAAGGACAATAACATCGAGTTGTTACCTGATGGTTTAGAGTGGAGCTCATTAATTAAAGAATCTCTTGTCGATGGGATTCAATGGTTAACTGAGTGGATTGGGGAAGATATGCAGTGTTGGAAATGGGGAAATGTTCACAAAACTGATCCGACTCACACATTATCAGATACTTTTCCTGATATATCTGATTTATTTAATCCTCCTTCTATAGGTTTAAGTGGAGATGGCGACACACCGCACGCTGGATTTTTTGGACCAGCCACACCATTTAATATAATGTCTACTTCAGTAGCACGATATGTTTTTGACTTGTCTAACTGGGAGAAGTGTCATTGGATTGTTCCGTTTGGTGCCTCTGGTCACCCAGGCAGCAAGCATTATTATGATCAGATGGAGATGTGGAGTCAGAGCAAACTGATACCGATGTTTTACGACTGGCAGGTTATTAGAGACAATTCAATATCGTTTCAGGTTTTAAAGCCTTTAAATAAGGGAGACAAATGAGTAAGAATCAATATCAGGGATCATTACAATCGTATGACTCAATCTGTGACCAAAATGTTATGGTTACTGCCCGTGATGGAATTAAGTTGGCTACAGACATATATTTTCCAGCTTCAAATGAAACTAAGGTAATCGGTAAGTTTCCGGTGATTCTCGAACGTACTCCCTATGATAAATCTTCTCCAGCTAACGTGTACAAGGCTAAATTTTTTGCTCGACGCGGTTATATATGCGCTATACAGGACGTCAGAGGTAGATTCCAATCTGGAGGCATATGGTATCCATTTGCTAAAGAGGCAAATGATGGATTCGATACAGTTGAGTGGTTGGGAACGCAGAGCTGGTCTGATGGCAAAGTCGGAACTATGGGTGATTCATATGCAGGTAGTGATCAGTCTGCTCTTGCAACCTTAAATCCGCCTCATCTGTCAACGATGATAGTAGCTGTAGGTGCTTCCAATTACTTTCACTCATCTATGAGGCAAAACGGAGCTCTTGAGCAACGTTTTCACATATACGCTTTTCGGATGGCTGCAAATAGTAAAGAAGCTGAATCTAACCCAGCTATAAAAAAACATCTTCAGAAAATTTGGCCTCATGGACTCAGGGAAATAATTAATACTTTTCCTGTTCGCAAAGGCTCAACGATTTTGAGAGAGTTGCCGAATTATGAACAGTGGGCAGTGGATATATTAACCAACGTAAAGTACGACGATTATTGGAAACAACGAGGATATGCAATAAACGAATATATCGAAGAGCATGCGGACGTACCATCTTTATATTTGGGTGGTTGGTACGATACTTATCCGAGGAACACGATACAAAACTTCCTAGATTTCTCTGCCACTAAGGTTTCTGATCAAAGACTTTTAATGGGTCCATGGACACATGGAGAATATGAGGTTACATATGCTGGAGATTCTGATTTCGGTATGGAATCACATATAAATTACAACGACTTGAAACTTAGTTGGTTTGATCATTATTTAAAGGATATGGATACTGAGGCGTCTTCATGGTCTGAAGTTAAATTTTTTACTATGGGTACTGGAGATGGAAATATTGATTACGAAGGTCGACTGAGAAGAGGGGGTTATTGGAGAACTTCCTCAGAGTGGCCTTTAAAGTCTACAGAATACAAAGAGTTTTATTTAGATCGAAACGGCAGACTCACTTCTGAAATACTTGATTTAGATAACGAGAGTTACAGCACTTACACTTTCGATCCTAAAAATCCAGTTCCTACCATAGGGGGTTCACTATCAGCTGCTGCTCCATGGCTATGTCCAGGCGCATTTGACCAAAGGGGTGACCCTGATCGGTTTATTGGTAGCAGTAATAAATTACCGTTAAATTCTAGGGACGACGTTTTGACTTTTCAGACAGAAGAATTAGAAATAGACACAGAGGTAACTGGACCTATTAATGTTAAGTTGTGGATAGCATCTTCAGCTAAAGATACTGATTTCACGGTAAAGCTGATAGATTTATTTCCTTCCACAGATGAATATGTTGAAGGTTTGGCGATCAATATTACTGATTCCATTATGAGGATGAGATTCAGAAATGGATGGGAAAAGGAAGAGTTGATGGAGCCGGGAACACCATACCTTATTGAATTTGATCTTTTTCCGACATCGAATATATTTAAAACCGGTCACAGGATACGAATTGATATTTCTTCTAGTAATTGGCCTCGATTTGATGTTAATAACAATACTGGGGGTAAGATAGGTATAGATAAATCATACATATGTGCGGAACAGACTATTTACCATAACCAAATCATGCCTTCATCTATAATTCTCCCAATACAGCCCCATAGACATCTAATTCTTCCAGATCCATCAATGGGTCATATTGGCTCGCCCACCGGAATATAATTGATTACAAAGATTAGTCCAGCGCTTCAGCTTTAAATACATAAGCGTCGCCAACTTTTTCTATAAGATTCCATGAATCTTTAATCTTTTGGATTTCTGGGTGATTTTTATTAAAAACTAATTCGCGATCACAATTGTGGAACAGGCTTCCGTCTAGTATTGAATCCTCTGTTATTAGATTTTGCTTTACCATTAGACTTAAAGCAGCAGCTCCCCATTTGTCTGGTTCTGCATCATAAATCTGTTCTCCATTGCGTTCAAAAGAATGATAAGCGATATCTAGAATTTGACTAAGATAATTTGTTTTGTCATGAATTTCAGCGACCAACCATGTGGCAAAGTAATGGGCCGCGCCTTCCATAAGCCATCTGGTATTCGAGTGCCTCCGATCCCTCTCTCTCATATCTCGACATTTACCTTCCATTTCTAAGTCTTGCTGGAATGCATGATATAACTCGTGAATTAAAAAGTTTTGAAAATTTTCTAGCGGCTCATAAAGTCGCATATTTTCAGTTACCCCCATTGCAACAATCCGGGTTTTCTCACATACGCCATGCATTGTGGAGGCATCTGCTCCATTTTCAAGCCAACTTCTGTAATCACTAAGATTGCGTCTAATGTCTCTACTATCAAGGCAAGGATCACCTGCGAACCAATCTTCCACTTGGTCTAGAATAATCTCGATATCATTTTGAGTTAACAGTACTTCATGTTCCATGAATACTTGATCAGCATAATCCGATCTGACAGGTTTCTCTGGTCTTTTCATTTCTCCTACGGGATAGATAAAGAAGAGAATTCTTGCCCTCCTGCTTTTCATTTTTGATTCCGCTAGATAAATCCAGTTTTCTAAATCATTAATAGAGTAATCAGTATAGTTAATGATTTTGATTTCAGTAGATGTAGTAAGGCTGCCAAGTTGTTCTTCGACAATTTCATTTTCAGGTCCATCATCGCTGGCATCTATTAATTTCATTTCCACAGCTGCTTCGCAAGCTATTCTTAACTGTTCGTCTTCTAAGATTTCACAGTTGATGCTACCCATTGACTCCATTAAATCTATGATATCTTCGATATCCATGCCTTTATCTGCAGCAATTCGGCACATATCTCTTTGTTCTAAATCTATAATGTCATCACAAATATCTCTTGACCTACTTAATGCCTTTAAAAGAATCTTATCCATTTCATGCAGTTCTTGGTCGATTTCGGGATCTATATCGCGGATAATTTCCTTTTCCATTTCTGGAGTTGGTGAGGCTTCATTTTCTACTTCGACAATGTCTACCGTCTGTTTTTCCTCACCTGTTTCACTAATATCTGTACGCGGCAAGTCATCACTAATATCCGTATCTGGCAAGTCATCAAGGTCAAAACTTTGCCCTTTATCGTTAATTTCATCATGAACCAATTCATCAACAATACTAACTTTTTCAATAGAGCCAATCTCTTCGTCTAGTTTGATGTCACTATTATTGGAACAACCCAAAAATATTAATATTAATGTTAAAGCCATTAATACATACAATGATGAGTATTTAATTAAGCGTTCACATTGATTTCTCATAATGATTAACCTTTGATCTTATTAAAAAAGATTCACAAAAAATTAGCGGGCCATCATATGTGCGAAACAGTCATCTAGTGTTATCTCTTTACCTCTCATGTGCTGTTGCTCAAAGTGTTCGAACCAACCTAATTCTTGTATTCTTTTTTCAAAAATTTCTACTGTTTCTTTATCTGGCATTTGCCATAAAGCAAGATATTCATAATCAAGTCTCTCTGCAGTCTCCGGATCATTAATTGCCCAGCCTATAGCCTTGCAATCTGGCTCTAGAATATCTTTAACTCCATCACTTATTTTTTGAAAGAATTCTGATTTTTCTGTTTCAGATAAAGATATCCAAGATTCTTTCGCACTCCATAACTCTAGAAATAAGTACATGATATTGTTTCTCCTAAAAATGCTTTTAAAAATTCATTTATCGAAGTTTAGCTATATGTTGTACTGACATCAACCTATTGTGACACAGGCTAAAACAACACTGATAACATTTTTGTTGTTGGTATAATTATGAAGGAGTAGCAGCTTAAACTAACTCATTATTTTTGAAATGTGAGGCGTAACAATATGCAAGATACATACCATGAAATTAAACTCATTCGACAACGAGTATCTGATCTAATGGTGCGTCTTTGACGTCGAGTCGAAACAAATAACGATAAAAGAGCTAGAAATAGAAGCGGCGTCATCAGAATTTTGGACTGATTCAAAAATTGCACAAAATAGTATGAGAAATTTGTCGCAATTGAAAAAACAGGTTGACGATTGGAATACTTTATTTTGTGATGTAAATGATTTGGCTGAATTGACTCAACTCTGTATAGTTGAAGAAGATCCTTCAATGTCAGATTCAATTAGAGAAGATTTACAACAAGTACGAACAAAATTAGCGCGACTTGAGTTGGGTCTATTTCTATCAGGTGAATACGATAATCGAAATGCAATATTGACATTACATGCAGGCGCAGGTGGTGTTGATTCACAAGATTGGGCTGAAATGCTTATGCGAATGTATTCGAGATGGTCTA
Organism: SAR202 cluster bacterium; assembly: GCA_009392275.1. Lineage (GTDB taxonomy): Bacteria > Chloroflexota > Dehalococcoidia > Lucifugimonadales > UBA2962 > UBA2962. Next base: position 106,008 of record VFGV01000022.1, on the reverse strand, counting down.
ATTCTGTCGGAAACACGATTGAGATACTCGAATCATCTCCAGGAGATGAAGCTGGCATAAAAAGTGCCACATTACAAATAAATGGAGACAATGCATACGGATATTTGAAAGCTGAAAAGGGTGTTCATAGGCTAGTCCGCCTTTCTCCTTATGATTCCGATCATGCCAGGCATACCTCTTTCGCTTTGGTTGAGGTAGTTCCAGAGGTTGAAGAGGGAGTTGATATTGAAGTGGAAACAGATGATTTGCAAATCGAAGTTTTTAAGGCAGGAGGAGCAGGTGGTCAGAGTGTACAAAAGAATTCTACTGCTGTTCGTATAACTCATATTCCTACTGGTATAAAAGTTTCATGTCAAAATGAACGATCCCAACACCAAAATAAAGTAATTGCCATGCGTATATTGGCGTCACGCTTAGCAGACTTACAACGAATAGAGCGTGAAAAACACATTTCTGCAATTAAAGGCAAGCATGTTTCTGCCGAATGGGGTAATCAGATTAGAAGCTATGTATTGCATCCCTACAAATTAGTAAAAGACCATAGAACAGGAGAAGAAACTGCAAATGCTGACGGTGTGTTAGACGGGGATATAGATCAATTTATTAGAGCTTACCTCACGTCAACCGTTAGATAATTGATTTAATATGCGTAACTTTATTGACAGTTCATGCGTTGTAATCATTGAAGGGAAAAATAAACATAAAACATTGGAGCTAACATGAAGAAGTTTGGTGTATCTATAATATTTTTATCTATCGCATTAATAATCGGTTGTGGAGGTGGTTCGGCAACTGAAGAAATTTCAGATGTCGGTGACCAAGAGATAAGGCTCACTGATGCGATACCAGAAAACCCTGTTGTAGAACCAGCCGCGGAAGGTGTGTTTAGGCGTATATGGTCTGATCCACCTACTCTTGATCCGGCTCTAGTATCCGATACAACATCTATGGGCATTGTGGCTGAAGTTTTTAGTGGTTTAGTAACCTTGAACACTGATCTTAGACTCGAACCAGATTTGGCAGAAAGTTGGGAGATTAGTAGTGATGGCACAACTTATACATTTAAAATCAGAGAGAATGCCACTTTTCACAATGGTAAGCAAGTTACGGCGACTGATTTTAAGTGGTCTTTAGAGAGAGCTGCTAACCCACAAACAGTATCTCCTGTAGCAGAAACCTATCTTAACGATATAGTTGGGGTAATGGATGTGATTGAAGGCAGAACTTCAGAGATATCAGGAATTAAAGTAATCGATGATCTAACTTTACAGATCACTATTGATGCTCCAAAGGCATATTTTCTGGCTAAATTGACCTACCCTACCGCATTTGTTGTTGATAGAGAAAATGTGGAATCTGGTGGTCAGACTTGGACGGATGAAATTAACGGTACGGGACCGTTTAAACTCAAAGAATATAAAATTGGTGAACGTATAGTTTTAGAGAGGTTTGATAACTCCAATGAAAACGATGGTGGGGTAAGTTTAATCGTTATGAATCTTGCCGGAGGCCAGTCCATGGCAATGTATGAGAATAACGAAATAGATATAACTGGAGTAGGACTCTTTGATTTAGAAAGAGTTCTTGACCCGAATGAGCCATTGAACCGTGAATTAGTCATAGCGCCACCAGATTTTTCTATTTCATATATTGGTTTTAATACTCAGATGGCGCCTTTTGATGATTTAAAATTCAGGCAGGCATTAAATCATGCAATTGATAAAAAGTTAATTGCTGAAGAAGTTTTGTCTAATCTTGTAACACCTGCTTATGGGATCTTGCCACCAGGATTTCCTGGATATAATGAGCAATTAGAGGGCCTTAGGTACGATTCAGAATTAGCTAAACAGCTGTTATCAGAATCAAAGTATTCAGATGGAGATACTCGCCCTAGAATTGTTGTTACAGTTCCAGGAAGAGGCGGGAGCGTTGGGCTTGATATGGAAGTAATTTTAGAAATGTGGCGACAGGTTCTCGGTGTGGAAGTTGAAATACAGCAGGTAGAATGGGCTACATATCTAGAGGACTTGAACAAAAATAAATTCCAAGCATTTGCGGGTCTTGGATGGGAAGCAGATTATCCAGACCCACAGGATTTTCTGGACATATTGTTCCATTCTGATAGCAAGCTTAACCACGGTCAGTATTCCAACGGACAGGTTGACTTGATCTTAGAAAATGCCCGGATTAATCCAGATCCAATTGACAGGATTAAGCTTTATCAAAATGCTGAGCAATTAATTGTTACTGATGCTGCGTGGGTTCCTTTATGGTTTGAAGGGGAACGACATGTTTTAATTAAACCTTATGTAAAAGGTTACAGATTAACTCCTATGACTGTACCTAAACTAAGTCAGGTTAAAATAGAAAAGTAATCATATTGCAACTGGAAGACAATTATTAATAAAACTAATTATCTAGCGGGTACTTGAAATGTGGATCTATATCGTTCGGAGATTAGTTTGGATCCCAATACTTTTGCTATTCGTGTCTTTAGTCACTTTTGCGTTAGGTAGGTTTGGGCCAGGCGATCCAGTTGTTGTGATGTTAGGGAACCGTTATGACGAGAGTACTGCTGAACGGTTAAGGGATGAACTGGGGTTAAATAGGTCGTTCGTGGTCCAATACGGTGACTACATGTGGGGGTTTTTTAAAGGAGATTTCGGCGAGAGCCTGAGGTTCAGGGGCAGGCCAGTAAGAGATTTAATACTCCCAAAGATGTGGGTGTCTGCTCAGCTTGGCTTTGCAGCTTTGATAATTAGTGTTGGAATTGGTTTGCCACTTGGATTTTTTATAGCTACCCGTCAAGGTAGTTGGATTGATCCGACGTCTGTAGCTTTGAGCCTTTTTATTATGTCTATTCCTGTAATGGTAATTGCACCGGCTTTGTTATGGGTGGGATGCCTCAAATTAAGTTGGTTTCCTTGTTCTGGGTGGGGTGGATTCTTCGATTCACGATTAGTGATTCCAGCAATTGTAATGGGAGTGCCCGGGATAGCAGGTATGACAAGGATTATGCGTGCTAGCACGCTCGATGTGCTGGGTCAGGATTTTATTCGTACCGCACGAGCTAAGGGTCTTTCTGAATGGAAAGTCAATTCCGTTCACGTTTTTCAGAATGCGATGATACCAATAGTTACTATTTTGGCTTTTTCTTGCGCAGGCCTAATAGGAGGTGCATTTATTACTGAAACTATTCTTGGAATTCCCGGAATAGGAAGGTTTGCGGTTGACGCAATTTTTGATCGTGATTATCCCGTAATTATGGCTATTACTTTAATCGGTTCAATAGCATTTGTAATTGCAAATTTGATTGCTGACATATCTTATGCATTTATAGATCCTAGAATAAGGTTGAATTAGATTGAAGTTTGAATTCCTATTGGGTAATTTAAAAATTAATGATCGGCAGTTGCCAAGGTTCATACAACGTTTAGTCCGTAAAAAACTCGCTATAGTGTGTATATTAGCTCTTCTAGTTTTGTACACATGTGGCATATTTGCTGAATGTGTAAGCCCATATGGCTATACGGACCAAGATTATTCATCTATATTACAATCGCCAAATTCTGATCACTGGGCAGGTACAGACAGGACTGGAAGAGATGTGTTAACTAGAACATTATGGGGAGTTCAGAACACTTTGATACTCACTGTTGTAGCGATGTTAACTGGAGGGTTAGTAATAGGAGTAACCTTAGGTCTATTAGCAGGCTATATGGGTGGTAAAACAGATGGTGTGATAATGCGTATAGGTGAGATTTTTGCGTCATTTCCAGATATTTTATTAGTGATAATCCTAGCGGCCACTTTGAGGCCTAGAATTTTAGAATTAGCACGATGGGTAGAAGATAGTACTGCCATAGATGGTTTAGTAAGGACCGGTATCGTGGACTACTTCGTAGTATCTTTTGCTCTTGTCGCCTTCGGTTGGGTTGGTATGGCCCGATTAGTAAGGGGGCAAATATTAGCCCTTAGGGAGGCCGATTATATACAGGCCGCTAGAGCCATTGGCGCATCTACAAAGCGTATTTTGTTTTTTCATTTGCTACCTAATTGTATTAGTGTGATTGTAGTAACAGTCAGTATGGGAATGGGGGCATTAACGGGAACAGAAATTGTGCTTAGCTGGCTTGGTTTAGGCATACAACCTCCAAGACCAAGCCTTGGAACGATGCTTTTGGGTGCAGGGAATATTGGTACTCTGCGCGATACACCTTGGGAATTACTGGTTCCCGGAATAGCGGCTTTTATAATGGTGGTCGCATGGAACCTATTAGGTGATGCATTAAGTGATGCACTAAATCCAAAAACTCGTTAAATTCAGGGTCTTCGTTTGAAACTGCGTGATCCTAGTACACCAATAAATATGAACATTGAAACTACTCCAAGGTCAGCCCCAGTATTAGATTTAGAGTTGCATGATCCGGAAGTGGAATGTATATCGTTTGCATTGTTGCTGTCAATTGAGTCTGATACAGTCATTCCACCGGCTTTTGGAGTTAATGTGAATGCTTCAACTGTTGGGTAGCTAACTGCTGTAGGTTTAGATTCGGCTATATTTGGTGGAACGTATGGATTCGCTCCTAATTCTTTTCTCCATGCGTTAGTTAGTTCAAGCCGGTCCATTCCATATACAAACGTTAATGCTTCGTCCATATTTGTACCATTCTGGTGTAGTTTCAATAGTTGGCGCATACCTTCATTTCCCTCAAGGAAAATCATGTATTCTACGATGCTTCTCGATTGTCCGTAGAAAATTATGATGTCTTCAGGATCACCTGGAAGGGTTTGCATGAAAAGATGAGGTAGCAACCTGTCTGAGGCTATTGCAAACTCTAAAGCGTAACTATATGAGTATCCTGGTTCAATGTTTCCATACTCTGCTAATCCTTCATGTAGCCATGACGGAATTCTACGGAATATGCTATGTCCTGCACGATGATTCAAAATGTGAGTTACTTCATGGGAAGCTGTTCCATTAGCCATAGATCCTCCAACTAGAACAACTAAACTCCCCTCTTCATTAAATGCCATTCCTTCTGTTATTAATTCTCTCCCAACTGCTGCGCTACCAATCGGTAGTGCATCGAGCATTTCTTTTTGATTGTTATATAAAGTGACTCTAATAGGTTCGTCAGTCTCAGCACCAAGAACAGGCCCCATATTTTTTAATGTGTCAATAATTACTTGTAATATAGTTTCTGCTCTTGATTGAATTGGGCCATGGAATGCTACAGTGACTTCATCTTGTGATACACGATCCCAGTTAAAGCGAGCATCTTCATAAATGAGATCTTGAGGTTCTGTGCTGTATACATTTTGATTAGAATCTTGGATTTCAAACGTATATCTGATGATTGTTTCTGGAGGTATATATCCAGCTAGAGTATTGGTACTATAAAATAGTTCAGCTTCAACCGTGTCAGCAGGTTCATAAGAAAGGTATTCATAAACTCCGGTAGATATTAACCCGATCTTGAATCTAACAGCGATAGATTCAATGTTGCTTGTTGACGTTGCTTTAACTTTGAATCGGATTCCATTAGGGAACTCACTAGTAGCTGAAAATTCTATCACCTCAATAGGTGGGCTAGACGCATTGATGGTAGCGGTTGGCAATACGAACATGATTGTGGAAAACACCATTAAAATAAATACCGATGAAATGTGTTTAATGTAAGAGAAGATCATGTTTATCTATAGTAATCGATTTAATTATTATTGTTAAAATTCTTGACGACTATTAGAAATCTTTGTCCGGTCGTAATAATGCTTGCGATTGCCAATATCCAGATGACTATTTCTAGCATATGTACCCACCAGTTTGTTACAAACAATCCTATAAAAAGGCATATAATTCTCTCTGGCCTAGCCATTAGTCCTGCTTTGCATTCTATACTTAAAGCTTCAGCCCTTGCTCTTATATAGCTAACGCTTAAAGATCCACCTAATGCTAATAATGTTAATGATGATCCAAGGGTGTTTCCGTTGCTTGCGAAATATATAGAAATACCTAAAAATATAGCTATCTCAGCAATTCGGTCAGATAATGAATCTATAAAAGCCCCAAATTTGGTTACATTATTAGTTAATCTCGCAATCGACCCGTCAAATAAATCCATTACTCCAGATAAAATCATAACAATCGATGCAAGCAAAAAATGGTTTGTTATTGACTGATCGGCAATCAGGTAAGCTGTTACAATTGCCAAGGCTAGTCCTATGATTGTCACCAGATTTGGCGTAATTCCTAATTTAATTAGGAATTTTGCTATTGGGATCTCAAAATATTTTGCAGTAGTGTTTCTTATTTTATAAAGCATTAAAATATAAAGGCGTTATATTGACCATATCATTGGCTGAGAAGTAGTTTTAACTTTACCAGTTTTGGTCACATTTAATTTTAATTGATTTTCATAAACTTTAAGTACCTGGTCAGCAACAGTCGTCCATTTATATTGCTTAACATCATTTTTGCCAGTAGCTATCAACTTTTTTGTTAGTTTTTTATCTTCGATGATTCTAGCTATTGCTTTTGCTATAGCTTCAGGGTTTTTGGGCGGGACTAACAATCCATTTTTCTCATTGGTTATTACGCTAGAATACCCTTCTATATTTGTTGCTACTAATGGCGTGCCTGCAGCCATGGCTTCAATTAGTACGATACCGAAACTTTCATTTCCTGTAGCTGGACTACAATAAATATCTGCAGTTTTATAAAATGACGCTTTAGTTTCATCCAACACACTACCAACAAAAATGATGTCCTGCAGGTTCCTTTCGCTCATTATCCTGTAACAATCACCATCAGGTTCGCCTGGACCCACAACTATTAACCTTAATTTTGGATAATCCCATTTTAAAGTTCCATATGCTTCTAATAAATATTTTAGCCCCTTTCGCTTAGCCAGAGCTCCCACCCACAATAGATTTATGTATCCATCATTAAATTGATCCAATGGTACGGCATTTGAATAAAATTCGACGTTGACTCCGTTTGGAATTATGTCATATTTGCCGGGGTAGTGTTGAGATATGAAATCCTTGGCGGGTTTAGATACAGCAATTTTTCCATGTAGCCTTTTAAAGTAAGGGTTACCTATCCAGCTAAGCCCCATACTATACACTTTGTGCCCGCCAAATGTATGAAATGTACCTACATTAACTGAATTTGAAAGGGCTAGGGTATTGACCGTAAGTGAGCCGGCGAAGGGTTCATGAAAATGCAAGACATCAAAATTTTCATTGTTCAGCATTGCTTGAATTCGCCGTCTATTCCAAAGTGATACCGATACTCTTGCCCAATTACCACCGCTGGGAATAATGATAGGTCTGTCAAAGGGGATGAAATCTGAGTCATCTATTAAATCAGTTTTAGAACATGGAGCGATTATTTTCACAGGGTAGTCACGGGAACGAAGTTCAGATGCTAGATTCTGAACGTGGTCTTTTACCCCACCATGAGCTGAATGATCATATGCTGAAACTAATCCGATTTTTATCGGACTTTTTGTTGTAGTTGACAATATATGCCGATTCAATTCGACTTCTTTCGTTTATTCTATTGGCTTAGAACGCGAGTTATTCAGTTCCAGATATAAAATTCTCCACCATTGTTCTGGCTTCTGAATCTGTATATTGATCTGGGGGGGATTTCATAAAATATGCTGACGGTCCAGGGATTGGCCCCGATTCACCTCTATCTAATCCGATTTTGGCACATCGTATTGCATCAATAACTACCCCGGCCGAATTTGGACTATCCCACACCTCTAGCTTTAATTCCATATTGAGTGGCGCGTCACCGAATCCAGTACCTTCCATTCTTATGTAACACCATTTACGATCCTTTAACCATGGCACATGATCACTAGGGCCGATATGGATGTCTTCTTTTTTCATTTCATAATCAAGCTGAGAAGTCACTGATTGTGTTTTGGATATTTTTTTCGTTACTAATCGGTCTCTTTCAAGCATATTTAAGAAGTCTGTGTTTCCACCAAAATTAAGCTGATATGAATCATTTAATTTAACCCCACGATCCATCATAAGTCTGGTTAACACTCGATGTACTATTGTTGCGCCGACTTGAGATTTTATGTCATCACCAATTATGGGTACGCCTGCTTCTCTGAACCTTTCTTGCCAATAATCGCCTGCGCCACTTGCTATAAAAACTGGCACACAATTTATAAATGCACATTTTGCTTGAAGCACTTGTTCTACATACCACTTGGTAGCTTCTTCAGATCCTACCGGGAGATAATTTATTACAACATCTACTTCTTTCTCTCGTAATATGTTTGCCACATCATCTGTTTGTCCATCAGATTTTTCTACAACCTCAGATAAATATTTACCAATTCCATCGTGTGTCATTCCACGCTGAACTTTTACTCCTAAGTTTGGCACGTCGGCAAATTTGATTGTGTTGTTTGGTTCTGCAAATATGGCTTCTGATACGTCTAACCCTACTTTGTTTTTGTCCACGTCGAAAGCAGCTACGATTTTTATATCCCCTATACCATATTCTCCTAGAACAGGATGCATAAGCCCGGGTACCTCTGATTTGGAATCGGACTCTGCATATTTACTAATCCCTTGTACCAGGGATGATGCGCAGTTACCGACTCCTATTATTGCAACATTAATGTTTCCCATATTTCTCCCAATAACGCACAGCCTCTAAGTATTCAATTTAATTTGATATCCTTGGATGGCTGCAATAAGTGATGTTTATTTTTAATACAAATTTACTGTTAATTGTATACGTAGAATTACTTACATGCACTAGCTGATCTATTTCAATAAATCTACAGTAACAAACCATATAGCATCTTACTATCATTTTTAAGTCACAAACAAGTTTAAATCATCTATATTATAGGTACGCTATTATTTTATATTTCTATACAACTCCATTCTCTTTTAGAGACTTTACTTGGTTGTGTTCTAAGCCCAGTAATTCTTTTAGAATCTCTTCAGTATTTTGACCTAATATAGGTGGAGGAGTGATATCTATATGAGAGTCGCCAACTTTAATCGGGCAACCGATAGCCTTATATTGTCCGCGTTCAGCATCATTCATTTCAACAATCATTTGACGTTCTGCTAGGTGTTCATCATTTAACAGCTCCAATGTGTCTTTTACAGGGCTACAGGGGATTCCTAAATCGCCTAGTATATTCATGATTTCGTCTTTTGATAGTGTGTTTGTCCAGGCAGCAATAATTTCATATATTTCATCAGCATGATTTTTGCGAATATCCTCAGATTCATAATTTTTATCACCAATTAAATGAGAATTGCCTGAAAGTGCTAGGAGGCTTTCCCATGCATCACCAGTAATTACCATAGTTATGTAGTCATTAGGGCCATTGGGTTTACATGGAAAAACACATTTTGGACTATTCCAAACACTATTTCCGGTTCTTTTAACTGCCTGTCCATTATTAAAAGTCTCTACAAAGCGTACCCTTAATAGGTTTAGCACTGCATCTTGCATAGATATATCAACGGATGGAGCTTCACCAGAAAGATCTCTTTGCCTTAATGCTGCAAGGATGCCTATAGCACAATGCAAACCTGATCCGGAATCACCAATCCCCGTTGATGTAAATAATGGCGGACCTTCATCGAAACCGTTAGTACTCATAGCTCCGCCAGCAGCTTGAGCGACATGTTCATAGCTCTTTAAATTTGAATTTGATCCACTATTCCCAAATCCCTTTATCGAAGCATAAACAACATGAGGGAATTTTTTATTGATATAGTTTTTGCTGAGTCCAAATTCTTCCATGCGACCTGGTGCGTAATTTTCGATAACTACATCTGATATTTCGAGTAAGTTTTTAAATATAGAGATTCCTTCTCCGCTTTTTAAGTTTAGGGTCAAGCTTTTTTTGTTGGCATTAAAAACGAGGAAGTAAAAGCTATCAACATTCTCGTTTTCAGCCATTTCCCAACGAGTCCTATCTCCTTTTCCTGGCTCTTCAATTTTGATGACATCTGCTCCTAGCCAGGCTAATAACTGAGTGCATGATGGGCCAGCTTGCACCTGAGTTAAATCAAGGATTCTGATACCGTTTAATGGCAACATATTGTGAGCTCCTAATCTAATTTGTTTTAACCGGCTCCTGGTCCACGCTCCATTGAGAATGGCTGCCATCTGATTAGCTTGGTATTAGGAAGGACATGGGGATTTACACAAGTTCTTGGCCATTTACCAGACAAAACTAAGGTCAACTCTTGCCCGACTCTTCGACGGGTTTCAGGACCCATCCTAAGAGAAGCTGAAGCAACATGAGGAGTAATGATCACATTATCCATTTTTAGTAAAGGGTTGTCAGGGCTCGGAGGTTCTGTTTCTAAAACATCTAATCCTGCGCCAGCTATCCAGTTGTTTTGCAGGGCTTTTATCAAGGCTTGTTCATCTACAGTTGTGCCGCGACCTGTATTAATAAACAAAGCATCATTTTTCATTAGCTTGAATTGTTCTGTAGACATCATATGTCGCGCTTCTGTCGTCGACGGTGCATGCATAGATACTATATCCGACCGTTTTAATAAATCATTTAAGCTGACAGGCTCAACTCCATATTCTGACATTTTAAGCTCTTCAATATAAGGATCATAAGCCAACATTCGCACACCAAACGGGGCAGCTCTTTGAGACGTTAAGCGTGCAACATGACCGAATGAAATAAAGCCTAGAGTTAGGCCGTACAGTCTAGGCAATGTAGATAGGGCAGGACGGCCTTCCTCCCATCTTCCATCCCTTGACATTCTGTCTTGTACCAAAAGTCTACGAAATGTAGCAAGTATCAACATCATTGCATGATCAGCAACTTCTTCGATGAATGTATCAGGTACGTTTGTAACAGGTATGTTGTGCTCAGTAGCGGCATGAACGTCAATGGTGTCTGTACCTACACCTCCCATTGAAATGACTTTACATGATTTTAGGTTTTCAATTATTGTCCTTGTGATTTTTCTGCCTCTAGCTATTATGGCATCTGCGTCACGCACGGCATCTATAAATTCATCTTCTGACTCAGCGTCAACCTCTATTATTTCGGCGTCAAGTGCACTCAGTGATTCCATCTCAAGATCGAATTTTCCGTCAGCCATATCGAAAGTAACTTTATTAGGTTTTTGGGTGTATATTTTATATTTAGACATTTTCCTCATATCACTGGTTTTAAGTATGTTTTAATTACTGTAATTTGTAAGTAAACTATCTTACAGAATAATGGTGATTAAAGTATGTTGTCCAGCTTTTTATACGAGGTGATCTTGACATGCCGGCAAACCCGTTGCTAGCATTCTACCGATGAATGTGTCTAATCACATTAATTTCTCTTTAAAAGTAAACTTAAGCGGATTACGCGCTGAAGATATTTTACTTTGTATCTATGTAATTCAAAAAATAAGGTATACGAGTCATGAATGAGCCTGTTGTGGTCTTAGCTGCAGGTAAAGGCACTCGCATGCAGTCAAGTTTGCCAAAAGTTTTACATCCTGTCTGTGGAAAGCCTATGATTTCATATGTTTTGGATGTGGCTGAAACTGTTTCGGGCAATGACATAATAGTTGTAGTGCCAAAAGAAAATGACCAAATAAAGGATATTGTTGGAAATTCAGTGGCATATGCCGTGCAAGATGAGCCAGTTGGTACCGCCGATGCTCTATTGAGTGCTCGACAATTATTAACAGGTCATAAAAATGTGGTTGTAATGTCTGCTGACGTGCCTTTAGTGTCGGCTGAACTAATAAGTTTACTTATTTCTACACATAAAGAAACGGATGCTTGTTTAACATTAATAACCGCAGATGTTGAAGATCCAAATGGATTAGGAAGAATCATTCGTAAAAGTGATCGTTCAATATCAAAAGTTGTTGAACACGATGATGCATCAGTTGAAGAGTTGGCTATAAGTGAAATTAATGCAGGTATATATATATTTGATACAAGTTGGTTGTGGGATGTATTGCCTAAAGTCCCTAAATCAAAATCTGGAGAGGTTTACTTAACATCTTTAGTAGAATATGGCTCAGTTGATAATAAGCCTATAGCAGCAGTTAAAGCTGATAATGAGTATGAAGTGTTAGGCATTAATAATCAAGTTCAGTTGTCAGTTGCAGAAGGCTGTATGCGAGAGGAAATCAATCGAACCTTTATGTTGAATGGAGTTACAATATCTGATCCTAAATCGGTCTATATCGACTCAGATGTCGTTATAGGATCGGGTACTATTATAAATCCAAACACACATATATTGGGTAAAAGTAAGATTGCTGCCAGATCTGAAATTGGCCCAAATACGGTGATTAAAAACGTTGTTATAGGAAATGAATGTAAAATTGAATCATCATATTTATCTGATTCAAATGTTGACAACGGGGTATCAGTCGGGCCATTTAGTAATATTAGGGCGAATACATTGCTAGCCAGCAATGTAAGAGTCGGAAACTTTGTTGAAATCAAAAATAGTCGAGTTTCTGAAAATACTCGCATATTGCACCATAGTTATATTGGAGACGCAGCGATCGGGAAAAATGTGAATATAGGTGCAGGCAGTATCACTTGTAATTTCGATGGTTCTAGAAAGAATCATACTGAAATCGGAGATTCAGCATTTATTGGCTCGAGTACTATGATGATTGCCCCAGTAAAAATTGGAATTGCAGCAAAAACTGGGGCAGGAAGCGTAATTACCACTGATGTGCCAGATGGTGTTAGCGTCATGGGTGTACCGGCTCGTATAACAAAGAGAATTAAGGAGGAATAAGGCACAAAAGTGTCATATATTAATACGCCTTCCACTGGTTTTGATGTAGGAAGGTTGAGAAACTTAAATTATAGCGGTCAATACTGTGTTTAGTATTTTATTAGCAGTTTCGCTTTTACTATATTCATATTTTACATACGTTCAATATGGGCTTCTAACTGTTCGAAAGAGTAATGCAATCAGTAACAAAACTTCATCTAATACAGGTGATGGAGCCTTGAAATCTTCTGATGAGAAAATTAATTTAGCTTTGGAAGGTTTACGTATACTAGCTTTTGGTTCAATTGCTTGTTCCTACATTACAGCATCATGGATTGTTTTTGACAGTACTGATCAAGTATGGGTTTGGTTGCTTATTGCATCGATCTTAAATTTCATTGTGATACTTATATTAAGGTCTATATCTATAAGGATTGCTCCGTTGGTTTTCAATAGAATTGGTAAATTCAATTCTATTCTGATCAAGCTTGTTAGTTTAATTTCTTTTGTGTCTGTTCCAATTGATGTTATTTCTCATAGCTTAATTGGTATGTTGAAAGTATTTTCTAAATCGCAAAATCTGGATAACATATCGCCTTCCGAAATTGATTCATTTTTTGAACTTGAAGGAGAATCTTTAGATGAGAGAGAGGTTAAAATGATTCAAGCGGTAGTTAGGCAAGATAAAACTGTTGTTCGGGAGATAATGGTTCCAAGAGTCGACGTGACTGCTGTGGAAATCAATACTCCTATAGTTGAACTCGCTGACATAATGTTGGAATCAGGTCATAGTAAGATTCCAGTTTTTACAGATGAGTTGGACCAAATATCGGGAGTTGCATATTCAATGGACCTAATTGGTGCTTTAAAAGCTCAAGGTAGTGAGTCTGTCAAATTAGATAGTTTGCTGAGGGCTCCTCTGTTGATACCTGAATCTAAAACATTGGAAGGGTTGCTTAGAGAATTTCAAAATAAAAGAGTTCAGTTGGCAATTGTGGTAGATGAATATGGAGGGGTGTCAGGAGTGGTAACAATTGAAGATTTATTAGAAGAAATTGTTGGGGAAATAGAAGATGAATTTGATATAGATGAGCCAGAGATAGTTAATTTATCTGATTATACCAATAAGGATGATCATCTTGATCTATTAATCGACGCTCGGGTCAGTATTGATCAGTTGGAGGAATTAACAGGAATAATTGTCGAAGGTGAAGGTTTTGATACATTGGGTGGCTTAGTTTTAGATCTCTTGGGCAGAATGCCAAATAAAGGAGATATTGTCGAATATAATGGTATCACTATACACGTTATATCAACATCTGGACGTCGATTGAAACGGCTGCGCGTAAATCGAGTCTCAAGTTAAAAAAGCTATTTTTCTGCTACGACAACTAAAGGCCAAGTTGCAACGGATCCCTGGTCTCCAATGGCAATAGCCGTGTACACACCAGCAGACAAATCAATAATCGGTTCTAATAATATTGAGCCATTAGCATCTGCATTACGGGCCACTAGTAATTCCGGCCCGCCAACTATTCCGAGAGTCACTCGTTCATCTGATTTAAATCCAGAACCCCAAAATGTATTTCTAGTTCCATTGATTGCTACTGTTGCGACTAAGGAAGCTTTTAGGTCATTTTTCAAGTTGCTGTAGATTTCGTCTTTATTATCATCTTTCTCAGTTACAACAATTATCGGTTGTATGTTTGACTCTATCGATAAAGGTGCGTTTGCGATACTGCCGCCAGATCCATTTGCACTAACAGTGTAGACTTCATCAAGCTTAATTCTAGATAACACTCTCGGGTCAGCGTCGATGTTTTCGATAAAAACTTTAAAAGCCCCTGCTAAGCTGGTTACGGTGTCTGATAGCACCAGTTGCAGAGAATCATCGATTTGAAGAGAAATGACTACATTTTCATTAGGTTTAAACCCTGAGCCAAAAATCACTAAACTGTCATTCAGAGTTGTTAAATTTGGTCTTATTTCAGTTTGGATTAAAATTGAGGCTCTTACTTGCGACTCCTCACTGCCAGAAACTCCCTGTTCACCAGGCGGTCCAGGAAGTCCAGGTAAACCTCTACTGCCTGGAGGTCCTGTAGGTCCTGTCTCTCCTTGTTCTCCTTGCTTCCCTTGAGGTCCGATTGGCCCATCAACTCCTGATGGACCAGCAGGGCCAGTGCATGAAATGATTGTCAATAATGAAATGCACGTTAATAAAACTAAACCCAACTTGCACAAATTATTGATTTTAGAATTTAGCTTTAATTTCATGTTAATTCACCTCACCTTATAAATTGTGTGGCTTTAAGGGATATTATTGGAAGGGGAGTTTGGGTTAAGTTTTCAATATAAATAAGAAAAGGCCTCTGAATATTGTGATTCAGAGGCCTTTTCTTATAATTTAACTAGTTTTAAGGTTTAGTTATTTACTACCTACTAGCAATGGCGCAGTTGCTGTGGTCTTCTTTGAACCATTTGCCCAAAGTGTGTAAAGGCCATCAGCCAATGCACTTACATCGATGTCTGCTTGAAATGATCCATCTACGTTAGCAAATTGACTACCAAGCACAACACCATCCGCCTCTAGTGTTATTGCTTCACCGAGTTTAAATCCTGAACCATAAACAGTAGCCGTTCCGCTAGTTGCTTGTGTAGCTACTACACTGGCAACACCGTTAACAGCATCCCGTCCATCTCGTCCATCTTCTCCAGCCGGGCCAGCTGGGCCAGCTGGGCCATCTGATCCTGGAGATCCTGGAGGTCCGGATGCACCTCTGGCTCCTTGTTTACCTTGTACGCCTTGCATACCTTGGCTACCTGTAGCGCCGTCACTACCATCTATACCTGCGGTTCCCTGTGGACCAGGTGCGCCGGCAGGACCTTGAGGTCCGGCAGGACCGGTACAAGCCACTAAGGCTATTATTGCTAGACTGGAAACTATCAGGGCTAGGGTAGCGCCCTTACCTCTAATGAGCTTTTTCATTTGACCCCCCGGATCGAAAAATTTGATTTAACTATTATACATAAAGCTGCCTATTAAATCACATGCAGCAGCCTTATCCCAATTAACTACGCCTTCATTGAAGGCGTAACATTATCTTTAAATTAGTACTTTTTAAGTACTGGCAGCCCCATCTTAGTAATCCGCCTCGCTGGATGTCAAGTCCTTTAGGGTCTGTTGATTCAGATACAATCGAGTTTTTAATGTCTCTTAAGTTTATTTCATTAAAGTATATGAAGTATATGGTTGAGTTTGATAAAGGTAAATTCGATAATAAACGCTTATTTATATAAATTAAATAGAGAACTTTTTATCGATGGATTTAGTCCTACTCATGTATAATTATTTTGCGTTTTTGACACATATTAATGGGGAATTCATATAAAAATTGCATGATGAAATTATAAGGTTAATGTTCCAACTTGCCATTATTTTGGCAGCAGCCAAAATTGGAGGTGAGATATGCGAACGCTTCTTAAAAATCCCATCCGTTTTGGGTGAACTTGCCGCAGGCATATTAATTGGCCCTTTTGCGCTGGGCGCAATAGATATTTGGAATTACGGCCCAATGTTTCCATTGGATCATCATTCGAGTTCCCACAGCGTGCCTGTGTCTGAGAGTATGTGGTCAGTTGCGCAGATTGGCTCAGTCGTTTTGTTATTTGGTGCTGGGTTAGAGACAGATCTGAGGCAGTTTGTCAAATATGCAAAACCTGCATTAGTCGTAGCAATTGGTGGAGTAATTATTCCGTTTGTATTAGGTGTAGCAATAACAGTTATATTTGGGTTTGCTGATGGCATTAGTGATCCAAGAGCGTTGTTTATAGGGACAATTTTAACTGCTACTTCAATTGGCATATCTGTGAGAGTACTTGGTGATATGCGAGTTTTAGATACTCCAGAAGGTATAACGACACTGGCTGCTGCGGTGGTCGATGATATTTTAGGCATCCTTGTTTTGACAGTTGTTTTAGGAATACACTTAACCGGAGGTTTTTCCGCATCATCAGTCGCCATAGTGGCTTCAAAAACCATAGGCTTTTGGTTGGTTCTCACAGGGTTAGGATTGTTTTTATCTAAATATATTTCTAAATTCCTTGACCGGTTTAAGGTTTCAGGTGCAGCATTGGCATTGTCTTTGGCGTTAGCCTTCTTAGCTGCTGCATTAGCTGAAAGTTTTGGGTTGGCAATGATTATAGGTGCCTTCTCAATAGGCTTAGCTTTGTCTGGCACCCCTCTTGCTCATCGTCTAGAAGATCCGTTAAGAGGTGTCTACAATGCTTTAGTGCCTGTATTTTTTGTAGTGATGGGAATGATGGTTGATGTTACACAGCTTGGGGATGTATGGGTGTTTGGCCTCGTTGTCAGCGCATTAGCCGCTGTTGGCAAAATAGCTGGATCTGGACTGCCTTCCTTAATGTTTAAATTTAGCAGGGCGGAATCTTGGAGAATTGGGGTTGGCATGATGCCAAGAGGAGAGGTGGCACTAATAATGGGTGGAGTAGCATTTGGCCAAGGATTGATAGGACAAGACTTGTTCAGTGTATGTATTATTATGACAATAATTACTACATTAGTTGCTCCATTAATTTTGGCTAGGTCATTTAAGAATAAAACCATATAGCCACCGAATTAAAATGATATGACTAAAGACACCTAAGTTTTAGTAAAGGAGATATAGATGCAAGATACATATGAAGTTATTGTCACTCAAGCGGGCAAAACTATGTTTCAAGAGGCTTTCTATAATTACATGTCATTACTGGGTTTTGCTCATATGAGTATCGGTGGTCGTCTTGGAGGTTTGACTTCATATGATTTTACATCCGAATCTGGAATAGTGAGTCTAGACATAACCAATGTAGATCAAAGCCATTTTAAGTTAACAGTGCACTCAACCAATATTTCTGTTCAACCACTTGTTCTAGATGCACTCACTGAAGGTGTTGCTGATTTTCTCGAACCGTTTTATGACAATTTAGACGTGGATTTTGCAGGATCAAAATTAAGGAATCTTATATCCCAGCTTCGCGACTCCTTTGAACAAACTATTAACATAATCAAATAAAAGAAATCGTTCATAGCCCCCGTAGCTCAGAGGATAGAGCACAGGTTTCCTAAACCTGGTGTCGTGCGTTCGAATCGCACCGGGGGCGCGTTTATTCTTAACATGTTTCGTTGTTTTTATTAAAATCGATGCAATGGCTTAATCTTAATAAGGATATGCATTTATGGGGCGCGGAAATTGGTATTATGAGGGACATCCTCCGACTTGCACTTGTGTCAAATGTAGTTCAAAAAGATCGAAATATTCATTGAAAGATCTGGTAATTCGATTTTTGTTTGACAAACTGATTATAGTGCCGGTTCGATATGTTAGATTTCTATGGAGAATTCTGAAGACATAAACTTCCATTGGCAGTTTTAGATATTATTACAGTTATATTTTTCAGAGAATATGCGGGGCTCAATAGCGGTCAGAAATATCCCATTTTTCTCCCGTTACCATAAATATTGTTCTTTCAGATATATTTGTGGCTCGGTCTGCTATTCTCTCAAGATCATGCGCCACCCAAAGAAGATAGGTTGCTCGCTGAATATTTTTAGGATTTTCTATCATCATAAGTATTAATTCGCGATATATTTGATTATATAAAGCATCTACATCGTCATCCATCAATATAACTTGCTTTGCGCCTTCAATATCCCTTGCGACAAGAGTTTCTAGGCTTAATCTGAGCATATTGCTAGCTAAGTCACCAATTCTTGGTATATCGATTAATGGTTTGAGTAGCGCCTCTTCTCCAATTCTTGAACTGATCTTAGCTATACCTTCTGCATAATCTCCCATTCTTTCTAACTCACTAGAAACTAGTAAAAGAGTCACTATTGTTCGAAGATCTCCTGCGAGGGGTTGTTGAGTTGCCATTAGATCAATACAAGTCTCTTCTATTTCAACAGCTTTAGAGTCAATTGTGTCATCATCTGCAATCACTTGTTTTGAGAGTTTAAGGTCACGGGTTTTCAATGCATCTAGAGATAAAAGTACTGATTTTTGAACCATACTACCTAAAGATAAAAGCTCTTCCATCAAACTGTTAAGTTCTCTATCAAAATCTGTCCTAGCCATTATATTGTCCTTTGGATAAGGTGAATTAACTAAATCGACCTGTTATGTAAGCTTCTGTTCGCTCTTCAGTTGGGTTAGTAAAAATTTGTTGTGTATCTCCGGTTTCTACTAGGTATCCAGCACGATCATCTCCGACCATAAGGAAAGCTGTTTCATCAGATACTCTTGCTGCTTGCTGCATGTTATGAGTGACGATAATTATTGTATATTTTGAAATCAATTCGCTAATTAGCTCTTCTATGGCTAAGGTGGCAATTGGATCTAGTGCAGAACATGGTTCATCCATAAGGACAATGTCAGGTTCAATTGCAAGAGCTCGAGCTATACATAATCGTTGCTGTTGACCACCAGATAAAGTTAGGCCACTATCTTTTAATCTGTCTTTAACCTCGTCCCATAGCGCAGCTTGTCTTAGTGATTTTTCTACAGCATCGTCTATGTCTCCTTGATATCCATTTATTTTAAGTCCAAAAGCGACGTTATCATATATTGATTTCGGAAAAGGATTTGGTTTCTGGAACACCATGCCAATTGATGAGCGTATTTCCGTGGCGTCAACTTCTGAAGAATATAGGTCAATTCCGTTATAAAGAATTGATCCTTTTACTGAGGCGGATAATACAAGATCGTTCATTCGGTTGAAGCATCTTAATAAAGTGCTTTTACCACATCCTGATGGACCTATCAAAGATAACACCTTGTTTTTTTTAACGCTCAAGTTAACGTCTTTTACTGCTCTAAAATTACCATAATACACGTTTAAATCTCGAGCACTTATAATGGTGTCGTCTTTAGATTCATTCAGATCCTTATTTGTTATTTCATTTTTCATTTTTATTCTTCCGATTGTTTTTGGTATCGATTCCTTAAATATATTGCTATTGAGTTCATTCCAAGCAGTATAAGTAATAAAATGATTATGCCTGCCGCTGCCAGACCTCGAAATTCATCTTGAGGTCGAGATACCCAGTTGAAAATTTGAATTGGCATTACAGTAAATCTAGATAATGGGTTGGTTGGAATGAATGTTAGGTAAACTAAGGCGCTGATAGCAATAATAGGAGCTGCCTCACCTATTGCTCTCGATAATGCTAAAATCACTCCGGTTAAAATGCTTGGCATCGCTGATGGTAGTACGACGCTTTTTTGAGTTTCCCATTTGGTTGCCCCTAGAGCATATGAAGCTTGACGATAGGAATCTGGCACAGCTTTAATTGCTTCTCTAGAGGCTAGTATAACGATTGGTAGTACTAATAGGGTTAGAGTTAAAGCGCCAGCTAAAACTGCTCGTCCGATTGACATCCATTGTACAAATAGCGCAAGTCCAAGAAGACCATACACAATAGACGGAACTCCAGCCAAATTAGATATATTTATTTCGATAATTTGAGTGAACCAATTTTTAGGAGAGTATTCTTCTAAATATACTGCTGCACCTATTCCAATTGGCACGGTGAACACTCCTGTTAATGCTATAGTCCAAATTGTTCCAAAAATCGCTGATTTCATTCCCGCTAATTCTGGATGTCTGGAAGGGAAATTAGTGATGAAGTGCCAGTTTAACCAGTCTACACCATCAAATAGGATTCTAATTAATAGGACTAGTAGGCCGGCAATTCCAATCAAAACACATGATAGCAACAGGAAATATATGATTTGGCCAAATCTTTTCCGCCTTTCCAAGTTTGAATTAAATTGGGATTGTTTAATTGTTATCTTATTCATATTTTTGTCGCCATTTCTTCACTACCAAACTGCCAATTAAATTCATTATCAAAGTAATACAAAATAGTAAAAGTCCAACTGCAAATATTGTGTTGTATTCTAAAGATCCAAATGGCGCCTCTCCGAGGCTAAGTTGCACGATATATGCGGTCATGGTTTGGATGCTCTCTATAGGATTTGCTGTTAATCTAGGAGTTGCTCCAGCCGCGATTGTTACTAACATAGTTTCACCGATTGCTCTTGAGATAGCTAAGATGAAAGAAGCGATTATTCCTGATAAGGCTGCGGGAACTACTACACGGAGTGCAACTTCGAATTTTGTTGCTCCAAGTGCATACGCTCCGTTACGTAGAGATCTGGGAACAGACATCATCGCATCTTCGCTCAAAGAAGAGACCATGGGTATGATCATGATTCCCATGACTAAACCTGCGCTAAGAGCATTAAAAACAATCATATTAGGAATGATCTTTTGAAGATATGGAGTGACAAATGTTAGCGCGAAGTACCCATATACGATTGTAGGTACTCCTGCTAGTACTTCTAAAATTGGCTTAACTATGCGTCGCACACGATCGGCTGCATATTCAGACAGATAAATCGCGGCTCCAAGTCCGACTGGAGCAGCAAAAAGTATAGCGATAACTGAAACTAACATCGTTCCACCGACAAGTGGTAAAACTCCGTGAGCTCTTGGTTTTAATATTGGAGACCATCGGGTACCTGTAAGGAATTCCCAAATTGAAACTTCCATAAAGAAGTTCCATCCTTGAATGATCAAGCTAACAACTATACCAATAGTTGTAGCAATAGAAACTAGAGCGCATGCCAGCAAGATCCATTTGATAGCCCTTCCTTCAATATAGGATCTAGAGCTGCGTTTATAAAGTTCTGGTCTAAGGCCGATGTTTTTATTTTTATTCAACTAATTTAACTAGTTCAGATGAACGAAGTTTTGTTAAGACATCCACTTGTATGTTTTAAATTCGTAAAAATTAATTGACAATGATTTGTTTCATCTGACTATGGCTAGAGACTATATGTACTTTCTATGTAGTCGTTTAATAGTGAATTAAATTTTTGTTAACAAAGTGTTAAATTCTTATTCAATTTTTGCGTAGTTTGAAAGAGAATTTAGACCCCAGACCCGGCTCGCTTTGCAGCGATAAAGATCCGTCGTGCGCCATCACAATGTGCTTAGCTATTGCTAGTCCTAGACCTGTACCTGTGCCTGTTCTCGAAGGATCTACTTTATAAAACCTTTCAAAAACATGTTTTTGATCTTCTAACGGTATTCCTGGTCCATTATCTTCAACCGTAATCTCAACCAAATCTGCAACTTGAGACGTTGAAATAAATATTGAACCGTTCTGCGAGGTGAACCTAATGGCGTTATCTAATAGGTTTATAATTACCTGAATCATTTTCCTTTTATCTGCCAAAACTTGTAAATTTACAGAAGGATTTGGGTAAGACACAGTTATATTTTTTTCTTTGGCTTTATGCTCTAGACTTCTTACTACATTAAAAATAGAGTCGTTTATATTTATCGTTTTAATATCCAAGTGAGCTCGACCACTCTCCAACGTAGATAATTCCAAGAGTTCACTTACGAGTTGATTCATATGGTCTATATCTGTATTTATTCTTGATAGATAATCTTCAGCTACTGATGAGTCATCGATTGCGCCACCAACCAGAGTTTCGACTAAAGCTTTTACTGATGCCAGGGGGCTACGGAGTTCGTGGCTAACATTGCTCACAAATTCACGGCGAGTATTTTCAATATTTCGATATTCAGTAATATTTCTTAAAGTTACTAAAACGCCCTCGGTTCCTAGATGATTTATAGGTGTGGCTATAGCATTTACAACGGTTCTGTCAGGCTGCAGCAAGATGTCTTGAGTCAGAGTTTTGGGATAATGAATGGCATTTATAATCATTGTTCGTAGTTCATGATCCCAAATATGCCCTAGTGATTCATGGGTAGTCGTTTTGGCTAATTTACTGTGTTCACCTGGCCCAATTCCAAGTAATTCTCTTGCGGCTGGATTTATTAATGTTATTTTTGCCTCAGAGTCTGCGACTATAACTCCATCATTCATTGTTTCTAGCACCGCAGACAGAGTGGATCGCTCACTTTCTAATTCTCTTAGATTATCTCTCATAGTTTTAGTCATTACGTTAAATGAACTCGCAAAACTTTTTCTATCTTCATCTCCTTGGTTTGGAAACTGATAGTCAAAATTTCCGCTAGCTATCGAGCGTGCACTATTAGAAAAATCGTTAATAATTGCTGTGGTTTTGTTTCGAATCATTACACCAATTATTAATGATGAAACAATGATTATGATCCCGGAAATAATTGTGGCTAAAATTATATGTGCATCTTTAGCGTTTATTATGTATGCAGAAAGGCCAACCAAAATGATTGTGATCAAAATGGCATATGACACCATCCACTGTAATTTTATAGATTTAGGTATTTTCACCCGTCAAACCGATATCCTATTCCTCTAACAGTCACTATCCTAATAGGTTTTTCTGGATTGGACTCGAGTTTTTGTCTAAGCCAACGGATATGTACATCTACTGTACGAGTATCTCCAATATAATCATGCCCCCATAAAGCCTCAAGGATTTGGAGTCTAGTTAAAGCCTTTCCTTTGTTATGCATAAAAAAGGAAAGTAAATTGAATTCTCGAGGGCGTAAATTAATTTCAGATCCGTTTAATTTAGCTGTGTGGCTATAAGTGTCTACCGTCAAGTTTCCTGAATTTAAAAACTTCGTTTTGTTCAATTTTAAATTACCGTTTTTCGAATTCGAATGACGTAACTGAACTTTTATTCTTGCTATTAATTCACGCATGCTAAACGGTTTAGTAATGTAATCATCTGCTCCAAGCTCAAGACCTAACACCTTGTCTATTTCTTCCGTTTTGGCTGTTAGCATTATTATTGGAACATTATTGTCTACCCTTAAACTTTTGCATACTGAGAGTCCATCTATTCCTGGAAGCATTATATCGAGCAAAACCAGATCAGGATCTTGTTCTTGGGCTAATGTTAAAGCTATATCTCCATCCTTTGCTAGTACAAGTCGATAACCCTCTTTTTCTAGACTATACCTAAGAGCCTCTTGTATATTTGGATCGTCTTCAACTACCAGGATAGTTTTTGAATCTCTTTCGAAATCATTCATACCTTAATGCCTCAGCTGGAGCCACTTCTGAAGCTTGTAATGCTGGAATTAACGTTGTTATTAATGACATTAAGTAAGCTCCAATACCAATCAAAGCAAACTTTACCCAAGGGATGATTGTCTTTATGTCTGGGTCTGCCGAGTCTCTTATGTCAGCCATTACATTGATTCCCGTAACTATTCCCAAAATTATTCCGATCAATATGCCCATTATACCTATAAAAGAAGATTCTCCAATAAACGTCAGTAATACATTGCGTTTTGAAAAACCGATTGCGCGCATTACACCTATTGCATGCCTTCTTTCTACTACAGCTCTAGCACTGATAACGCCTAATGATACTATTCCGACAACTAGACCAAGCAGCATGAAGCCAGTTAATAAATCAAAGAAAGATCTTTGCTGGCTTTGTAGTTCTATCAATGTTTCTTCTAAATCAAGAGTTTGAATGGCATGTTCAAATAATCCTGACTCTATTGCTACAGACGGATCGGGGTAGTTTTCTTCAACTCTGAACAAATATCTTGTCGCATCTGAATTTATTCCAGTTCTATCAAATAGAAATTTTTGGCTTGTAAATATGCCGCTTGGTAATATCGGGCCATTATCCGTGAATTGATCGAGTACTCCTATAACTGTTACTTCATATTCGCTGCCACTTTCTAAATCCCTGATAGTCACTTTGACTTCGTTCATAAAATCATTTTCAATAAATAATTCTTCGACATCTAGAGTTAGGTTGTCGTTTTCAGAATCAAAAGCAAAACTATTTTTTGTTGGTATCATTCCTGAATCTACGACTGCAAGTCCAGGGTTGTTTTTCAAATCTTCCCACACAGCTTTTGAATCAAATCCATTTTCAGTAATATATTTTTCCGTTGCTAAACTTATTCGAAATTTATTAGATTCCATGAAACCATTATCTACGCCAGTGATGTTTGTAGTTATAAAGTCGGTTTGGTTCGAATCTACTACCAAACCTTCTGTGTCACTAACGGTTCTGAAAGTACTGACATCTGTAATAAAAGAAAGTTCTTCGGTGCTATCGATTTTCTCCTCGATATTTTTAATTGGGTTTAAATCGCTTAAAACGTATCCAATAGTGTCATATCCACCGGCAAACCTTTCTCGATCATCTAGAAGGCTGTTGAAACCCTCAACCACCATTGAGTTAACAAGTACGGCAAATATAACCACAGAGAACATCGCAACCGATAGGCCGGTTCTAAATCCATAACGAAGAGGGTATGAAACAGCTGATTTGACTATAGGTGCTATAGATTTAATTCTGCCAAGCGTGTTGACGAAAAATGCCAATACTGGTTTGTTATTGTTCATAAATATTAATACGGCACCTGTTACCAAAAATGTACCCGTAATAAAGAAGCTTGCAAAATTATCAGTCCAATTTTCATTTAATGAATCCCATATCGATGCAGGAAGAACGAAAATAACTACAAGTACTACGCCAGCGCCTGTAAGCACAATATTTTGCGACAATCCAAGCCACCTGAAAAACAAAGATAAGCCTATTGGAATTATAGCTAGGCCGAAAATGAAAGCAGGAAATTGGTTGCTGCTGAAACTAGAAATAACTAATAAAATTCCGCCAATGGTTAAAATCAGAGACCAGATGAGGTTGCTTTTTGTGCGCCCTGTTCCTTGTGGGTCTGGGATATCTCTTATTGCTCTTACTATATTAAGTTTGCTAATTTTCCAGGAAGCGAAAAATACGGTTGCGAAAGTTATTACCGCGCCGAGAAGAAATGAGGTTAGTACGCTAATAGATGAGACGTTTCCGCTAAGGTTAAAATCGTCTGAACTCCCCGAAAATATATTTGATGCAGCTACTATTAATAGAAGGCCGATACCAATACCGGCTAAAACGCCAATTATTGCTGATCCAAGACCGTATATAGCGCCTTCTAACATAAAGAGCCTAATGAGCTGTTGTCGTTGCATTCCCACTGCGCGAGCCATTCCCATCTCACTTTTTCGCTCTGCAGCAAGCATGGAAAATATCAAAAATATAAGTAACAAACCAACACCTATAGAAAACAATCCGAATGTAGTGAAGAAAGTTACAAATAGGCTGCCAATACTATTTGCTAACTCAACTAAGTCAGCTTTTATTGGTACGATCTTTAGACCATTCGATTTCAGAACTTCGGAATCTCCTAGCCTTTCTTCAATACCGTCGGAGTATTTGACTCCCTCATATGGGTCTCCGTTGTTCGTTATAAGAACTCCTGACAGGAAGCCCTCTTCTCCTAATAGGTCTTGAGCTCGTTTTAACGGCATCATTATTGCTATAGAGCTACCTCGGCCCTTGAAATAGTAACCTTCTGAAATACCCTTTAAAATAAAAGGTGTTAGCTGGTTTGGGCCTAGAGCAATTTGTATTTCATCTCCAACTTCAGCCTCTAAAGCCTCAGCTCCTTCGATGTCTATGAAAATTTCATTTGGCCCAAGATCGCTAATCTCTAACGGTTGGTTTAGCTCGTCGTATAATGCTTCAAACTTAGTGGAATTCTGTTCATCTACTCCTATCATTGTTGCATTTATTTCGAATTGTCTGCGAGTTGCGTTGATAACAGCTACAGTTTTAGATAGATCTGCTAATGTTGACTCGACGTCAGGGTCTGCTTCAAACTCAGCTTTAATCTCTTGATATAGTTTCTCATCAAAATATTCTGGTAAAGGCTGATTTGCCCACAGTTCAGATTCCTCATCGATAGTAATAAACATGTCGAGCTCTCGAAGAGCTGAAGTGGCCTCATTTTTAATACTGTAAGTAACTGAATCACCAGTTGTAAAAGCAATGGAAATTATCGCAGTTGCTAGCATTAGACCAGAGATTATTAACCCTGCTCTTGCTGGTCTTCGAATAACGTTTCTGAATGCCATCCTTACCAGAATTGAATTTCTGGCTATGATGTATGCAAGGAAAATAACTATAATCGCAAAAATAATAAATAATGTCAGAGCGATGCTAGTTACTGGTGCTCCAAATATAGTATCCAATTAAATCCTCTTACTCTTCTTTTTCCTACTTGCTATCACTTTCGATTACACCATCTCTCATAAATATCGTTCTGTTCGTTAAAGCTGCTACTTCATCAGAGTGGGTGACAATTACAAATGTCTGGTTGTTCTCGGAGTTAAGTTTTATCATTAATTTCATTACGTCTTTTGCGTTTTCACTGTCCAGGTTTCCTGTCGGTTCATCTGCCCAGACAATCTCAGGGGTATTAACTAAAGACCTGGCTATAGTTACCCTTTGAATCTGACCTCCTGACAGCTCAGCAGGATAGTGTTCCATCCAATCTGTAAGGCCAACTAAATCCAATGCATTTTCCGCTGACTCCTTTGCATCTTTAGCCGACGTGCCTGAAACAAGTAAAGGCATCTCAACGTTCTCACGTGCAGTAAGAACAGGTAGTAGATTGAAAGCCTGGAAAATGTATCCCATTCTTTGGGCTCGATACTTGGTTTTGACTTTATCTGACATAGTAGAGAGTTCTGTATTGTTTATTTTGACTGTGCCGCTAGATATTTCATCTAACCCTGACAGGCAGTTTAGAAGTGTTGTTTTACCACAACCACTGGGCCCCATTACTGCTACCATTTCGCCGCGATCAACGGTGAGGGTTACATCGTTTAGTGCGGTGACTTTGATGCGACCAGTATCATAAGTTTTAGTTACGTTTTCCGCCACTATAACTGCATCTGAGGCATTATTTATTTGGTCTTGGTTATTCAAATTTCATTTCCTTATCTCTGTCTGGTGATTCACTTACTGCAATAGTACTGGAATTTTCTATTTCAATGTTTAATTTTCATTAAAACGATATTAATTACCTATTCGTTTTTTGCTTTATAACACAAAGGTAAACCTGCATATCCGGCATGTCAACCATATACCGCATTATACATGTACAAGTATAATATAGTCTACATTCCTGTTTTTAAATATTTAGTGCGTTTGACTCTAATTATCGTTAAAATTCTTGTTTAAATCTAGCCAGTCATCGAAATCTACATCGAGTGCTGAAATAAGTCGGGCTACCATCGAGTAGTATCCGACAGTTATTAATAAATCAATTGTCATTTCAGCACCTAATAAATGTTCGAGAGCATCAAAGGTGTTTTTATTTAAAGTTGCATCTTGTACGATTTCCCTTGCAGCTTGTATAAAAATACCTTCCTTAGGTGGCAGACCCATTGGACCCTTGCCCGATAGTATTGCATCTATGACTTCATCTCTTACTCCCACATCCCGAGCAACTGGTTCATGTTGAGCCCATTCATAACTGTTATTTAACTCTTTGGCAGTTGTTAAGATAGCTGTTTCTCTTATTGCTGGGTCAAGATTAGATTTGTACCTTATATACTCACCGACTGAAGTAACTACCTCTGCACCCTCAGGGCTATTCATTAATGCCCCAAATACATTTTGGACAGAACCTCTCGTTTTAGCCACCTGATCAAATATAGGTTTATGATGATCTGCTAAATCTTCACGTTTTACATATGGGACTCTAGCCATAACTAATCCTTTCGTTTAAAAATTTTATATGAACCCTAAGTCAAATATAAGCTGAGGTTTGCGTGAGAGTAATACACCCTTAACGATGCTTTCCTCTCGCGTTCTAGTGTTTTCCGGTATGATTCGTGGTTAAAAGTTTTATCATCCGATAC
The DNA here is from genome assembly GCA_009392275.1 of SAR202 cluster bacterium. Classification (GTDB taxonomy): domain Bacteria; phylum Chloroflexota; class Dehalococcoidia; order Lucifugimonadales; family UBA2962; genus UBA2962. The sequence goes on along the minus strand of VFGV01000022.1, from coordinate 77,472 downwards.
GTGAGGGCAAGTTTGCCTTCGTTCAATTTGAGGGCACAAATGCATGCTATCTGATTCGTCAAGAAAACCACACATTTGCATTGGATGAAATAACGCTTCAGTTACTGTGCGTAAGTCAGAAATAATCTCGCTTGGCCTGGAATCTCCATCTGATGTGATATGCACTTCTATCTTTTCCAATTTAGCTAATCTCCATTTTTTTGTTTTCGAAATGATCAAAACCAGAGTATGTATAATTTATTTCCCCACCATTTTTGTTGAAAACGCTTATTTTAGGATAATCATTATTAACTTCGCCAATTACAGTAATGGGAGTTGTTAACGTTTTAATGGCTTTATATATCAATTCTTTATCTCCGGTAAAAACAAGTTGATAATCCTCTCCGCCTGTCATTGAAAGCAATCGCCAATCATTAGGGAAAATGTTTTTTAATTCTGAACTTACTGGGATTGAATCAATTATTATTTTCATGCCTACGTTACTAGCCTTACATATATGTTCCAAATCTGCTATCAGCCCATCACTTATATCTGTAGCGCACTTTATGCCATTCCGGGCGATCCAAGAGCCGACATCGACTTGCGGTTGCGGTCTAGTATGAGATTCAATTATGTTTCGATATTTAGATTGGTCGATAGTTTTATTTTGTAAAATTTGCAATCCTCCGGAAGATGATCCTAGATATCCGGTGACAGCTATCAAATCTCCATCTTTTGCCATAGATCTTTGAAGAGGAGCGGTATGAGATTCACTAAATACATCATGGCCTATCATGGATATAGAGATGAAAAACGTGTTAGATCTTACTGTATCTCCACCTACAACCTTACCTCCAAACCGCGAAGTAGCATCAGCCATGCCAATATAAATATCTTTTAGCAAATTGACGTCTTCATTTCCGGTTAATCCCAAAGATACTGTGGCGAATAAAGGCTTTAATCCCATAGCGGCTATATCGCTTTGTGAAGCAACAATAGATTTCCATCCGATATTCACCGCACTAATAAGGTTTAAATCAAAGTGCACATTGTCTACCAATGTATCTGTAGTTAATACTTGCGGACCCGCAGTAATATTCCAGGCTGCTGCATCATCACCTAAACTAACAACCTCATTAACGACTGTCTCTGGGTTTGTATGTTTGTAGTTATCGGATAGTGTTTTAGCTAAAATTTCAATTAACTTAAATTCACCTATTTGATTAACTTTCATGTTAGTTGTTTTGCCTGAGCCAAACTTTATGTTGCCTATATACACAGTCATCCATGACCACCATGATACCAGCATTGATTGCCAGTTTTGATGCATATACATCTTCAACACCATCTTGCATCCATATACTCTTAACACCAATTTTTATCGCAGCTTCAACTATAGGTTGAATGAATTTGGATCTGCGAAATATATTGACGAGGTCAATTTGTACAGGAATGTGAAGTAAATCGGCATAGCTTTTGATTCCAAAAACAGAATCTATATTTGGGTTGACCGGTATTATTTCATAACCATAATTTAGCAAGTATGATCCTATTTGATTGCTTGGTCGGTTCGGATTGTCAGATAGGCCAACAATCGCTATAGTTTTTGTAGAGTTGAAAATCCAATCAATTGTTTTAGTCATGATTCGCCCAGAAAGTTTTGTGTTTTCAATAATATCTCAAGAACAAATATTGAAAAAAAGTTGGAATGACAGTTAATCAGTTTATCAGCTGGTAACTCATGTACCCAGCCATCAGAATCATAATTATATTTTCGAGAAGAGTTAGATATGAAATTGGAAGATTAATTGAAGACCCTAAACATGCACATTGTATTTCTTGTTTGCTTTGCAGAACTTTTACAACTCCAATGGATTGTGAAACCATAAAGATCAAAGTAAGTATATTTGCTGCAATTAATAGAGTTTGAGTTAAGAATGCTACTCCCAATAACAATTCTATAAATGGATAGGATACTGCAAACATGGGTATTTTTTTTGCAAAAATATCATATTTTGAAAAAGTTACACTAAACCCTTTTACGCTTAGTAATTTTAAAAAAGAAAATACTATAAAAAATATTCCCATATAAGTTGTAAACCAATTATTCCAATCAAATGTGCCATATGCAGTTTGCAGGGACAAAGATGAAACCGTCACCACTAATAATGCCAGCAGTATTGGTTTTCTTGAGTCTAAATAGCTGATTATTTTAGATAATAGATTTGGTTTATTTTTTTCAACACTATAGTTGCCTAAGTTTGAAAGTAGAGAATCCACCTGCTGTACGCTCATTTTTTGATTTGAGGTAATAGTTAATTGATTAGTTTCTAATATGACTTGAGCCGAATTGATATCTGGATCAGAGTTTAATCCTTCTTGTATTGTGTTTGCACATCCTTGGCAGGTCATTCCGCTGATTACAAATGTCGACCTAACAGTATTCTCCATGTTTATTATTTTGCCTGTAGCATTTTCAGCGCCTCTTGATGAAGCTTTTGAGAAGAGGACGCCAAAACTGTTCCATCCCATCCAGATCTTATTTGATTACCATCCCAGTCAGAGATCTCACCACCAGAACATTGAATAACTGGAATCAAGGCCATTACATCAAAAAGCTTCATGTTAGCTTCGATGACCAAATCGATCCAGCCTGATGCGAGCATGCCATAAAGATAGCAGTCTCCTCCAAACCTGTGATTTTTAACCTTGGTTTGGATCTGACACAAGCGTGAAGTTTGTGATTCATCGAACATCGAGGGATGGGTACTGTATAAAAATGTTTTTGAAAGATCCGTTTTCTTGGAAGTTTTACAGACAGTTTTTGGGTTCTTCCTGTATTGATATCTGCACTCAAAACCTTTGGCTGCTGACCAGCGTTCACCGGTTAAGGGAGCGTTTATAACTCCTATTATCGGTTCTTCTTGGTGCATCAGCCCGATTAAAGTTCCAAACAGAGGGTTACCTGTGATAAATGCTCCAGTTCCATCAATCGGATCCAGAACCCAGTTCCATGGACTGCTTGAGTTAAGATTTCCGTACTCTTCACCAATGATGCCATGATTCGGGAACCGAGTCTGAATTATTTCACGCATGGCATATTCTGCATCCTGATCCGCGACCGTTACCGGACTCAAATCGGATTTATATTCGATGTTCAACTGGGAACGGAAATAGGAAAGAATCGGAACTTCCGCTGCGTCCGCAAGACTTTCAGCAAATTCCAATAATTCAGGTAAATTGGATTCCAATGGATTCATGACAAGTAAGTAACTAACCATCCTGAAATAGATTTCATGATATGAATTATACAACTAGCATATCTAGGTTAAGAAAACGATACATGATTAAATAAAGTGTAGTTATGTTATATGCAAATAACCTTACGAAAGCATATGGGAATGAAATTTTATTTTCAGACCTTTCATTAAATGTGTCTGCTGGTGATCGTATCGCCCTGGTAGGAGCTAATGGTTCTGGTAAATCAACGCTAATGGATATATTAGCTGGGGAGACTAATGCCGATCGTGGAAAAGTAGTATTAAAAAGAAATTGCAAGGTCGCGTATTTAAAACAGGAACAATACAAGCTTGATAACAGGCCTTTATTACGGGAGGTATGCGAAGAACCGGAGGAAGTCTTAACACTTCGGAAAGAGCTAAGAGATATTCATGACTTATTATCTAATCGAATCAATAAACAGACACAGTCAACTATGTTAACTCGTATGGCAAAAATTAATGATCATTTAGAAATTTATTCTCATGACAACTCTGAGCATAAAGCAAAGACAATTTTATCTGGGTTAGGTTTTAATCAAGTTGATTTTGGCAAACTCATGGGAGAATTCAGTGGTGGCTGGATTATGAGAGCTTATTTGGGCAAGATGCTTTTTCATCAACCTGATTTATTGCTTCTGGACGAGCCGACAAATCATTTGGATTTAGAAGCAAATTTATGGTTTGAAGAATACTTAATGAATTTTAAAGGTGCTGTTCTTGTAACTTCTCATGACAGGGCATTTTTGAATTCTGTAGCCACATCAATATTAGCTATCGAAGAGGAGGAGATAGTCATACAAAAGGGCAATTATGATGAATACCTAATATCAAGAGAGCAGGTTTTCAAAACCAAACAAGCGACCGCCGCTAGAACTGAAAAACAAATAAAGAAACAGATGAAGTTTGTAGAGCGTTTTAGGTCAAAAGCGACAAAGGCGAGGCAAGTTCAAAGCAGGTTAAAGTCCATAGATAAAATTGAAAAGATAGATATACCGAGAGCCACCAAGCGAGTGAGATACTCTTTCCCTGAACCGTTGAGAAGTGGAACCGAAGTAATACAGTTGGAAAATTTAAATAAATCATACGGCAAGAACGTTGTTTATAAAGGAGTAGATTTGTCTTTAGAAAGGGGAGATAAAGTCGCGTTATTAGGAGTTAATGGGGCTGGTAAATCGACTATTTTGAAAATACTAGCAGGGGTTTTAGATTTCGACAGTGGGGTAAGGAAATTAGGACATAATGTAACAACCGGTTATTACTCTCAACATTTGCTTGAGCTTTTAAATCCTAGAAAAACGATAATACAAGAATTAGAAGAAGTTGCTGGAGGGGGTTCACGAGCGGTCGTAAGAAATATCCTAGGAGGATTTCTGTTCTCAGGTGATGATATAAATAAAACGATATCAGTTTTATCCGGAGGAGAAAAAGCTCGAGTAGCTTTAGCTAAGTTATTGCTTCAATCTAGCAATTTACTTTTTATGGATGAACCCACAAACCACCTTGATATTGAATCACGAGAAATCTTAATTGATGCATTGAATGACTACCAAGGCACTTTATGTTTTATTACTCATGATCGAACTTTTATGCATCAAGTCGCAAACAAAATCGTAAGGGTAGAAGACGGACGACTTGTTATGTATCCAGGTGATTACTCAAGTTACTTATCCAATATCAGCAAAATGTTTTCCGAGCATGATTCAATTCAACATAAAGCATCTAATCCAAGTCAACTGACTAAGGGTAAACATATCCGGGAAAGAAGTACTCGGGGTTATTCTGTGAATAAAATACGTAAATTAAATCAAAGAATAAGAACGATTGAATTAGAGCTGGAAAATATCAATTCTGAGATGAATAATCTAGAGAGATTTTTTACTGATCCCAAAGAAATAGAAAATCCGGAGCAATTAGCTAAATTAGGCCTTAAGCATGAAGCTCTTAAAAAGCAATCTGAAGAGTTAGAGAGAGAATGGGAACAATTATCTAGTGACGTTGAAACAAATCGCTGATCAAAGTTGAATCTGAGTTCAAAATGGTTGGTGGGCCAGCGTGGACTCGAACCACGGACCTCAGTCTTATCAGGACTGCGCTCTAACCGACTGAGCTACTGGCCCAAAATTTATTACTTGACATTTATATCAAAAAATAGTGAGTTAATATTATAAAACGAAAATTAACTTAGTACCGTAGTTCTACAGTACTTCAACGATTCGATCACCGACAATTTTTTCCTCGCCTGGCTTTAAGCCAAACATATGTATTTCCATATAATCCTCACCTTCTTTCGCGAAGAATGCTTTTCGTGTCCAAATAGGAGGATCACCTGCTTTTAACCTTTCGATTATGTCATCGACTGTAAAATCTGCTGTGGAGTTAGGCGTAATCGTTAACCCGAATGGCTGCACTCCAAGGATGTTATCTATCATTGCTACATCTATTGTAGATATATGTTTAATTTTATTGATGATAGTTTGTGTCATTGTTTCTGCTTGTGTGAGACGTTCTTCGTGATTTAATCCCATCCATCTTTCTAAAGCGACAACACACCCGACTATTTCACTTCTGTCTACCTTTTGTGGCCTGCCAAGTCCTCTAATTCTTCTACCTTCATACCCGACAAATGATTGTAAGGCTAATTTATCAATGGCTTCTTGAGTTCCCAGGGCAAAACCTACAGAATGTGGTGCACCAAGATATTTAGCTGCCACGCATTGAATGTCAGCCCCCATCCTAACGTACTTACCAATATTTTCCGTTGGGTATATTTGTCCTGCAGCATCTACTAATACATATAAGTTGTGTTTTTTTGCTACATCAATCGTATCTTCTAAAGAAAGAGCCATTGGATCTATTCGTTGTTCATCAGCATAGTAATGAACTGCGCAGGTTTTATCAGTTATCGCGTTTTCAAAATCTTGTTTTGTAGTTTCACTTTCAGAACCAAATGTAACAAGTGTTGCACCTGCTAACTCTAAACACCTGTCATACCAATAATGTTGTTTCCTTTGAATAAGTATTTCGTTTTTCATGCCGTCAGTATTAGGGAGTTGCTCTATGAAGTCATCATTATCTCCGGCCATAAACGCTGCAGTAGCCAATGTGAGAGCTGAACCTGCTCCGGAAGTTACATATGCTGCTGGTACATTAGTTAATCTTGCAATTTGTTCTCCAGCTTTTTCCTCTAATTCCATCATCGGAACATAGCTGGAGTCAGCTTTATCCATTGCGTCCTTTACTTCTGGCACAGAAGTCGATCCTCCTAACATAGTTACGCTCCCAATAGCATTAATTACAGGTTGCGCTCCGATTGATCTATATATTTCTCCCCAGTCGCTCATGAATAAAAACCTCTCATTTGAACTAATTAAATACACCTAGAAAAGTTAATAACTGCATCTAAATAGAAGCCTATAACGGTCCAAGACTAATCTAGGTGTTTCATAAGTATAAAGTACGGCGTAGGGTTTAAACAAAGTTTAAAGCATGTAAAAATGTCACAAATTTAAAAAGACGTTAAAGCTATGATAATTAAAAGCGGGAGTAGCTCAGTGGTAGAGTACTTGCTTCCCAAGCAAGTTGTCGCGGGTTCGAATCCCGTCTCCCGCTCCAATTTTCACGGTTTTAACTATGAAAAACGGAAAACTGTTCGCGAAATTTAAGCCTAATTAGTATGCCCCTCTTCCTCTTCAACAGCTGCCTCAGGGGTAGTTATTTGAGGTTTTATTTGTTTCGTTGGTCTAGTAAGAATAAATAGGGTTCCGGAAGTTGCTATTGCGATCACTGCAATTATGAAGATCATGCCATAAGGAGACCACACCAGTGAGATTGTTGTGAATATCCAAATCGATGCGATAGAGAAGATCTTTGCCTTCAAAGGCATTTCTCCTGTATCTAAATAGTCTTTGACCACTTTGCCAAATATTTTATGGCTTGTAATCCAGTTGTACATTTTTTTATTTGATCTAACGAAACAAGTTGCTGCAAGGATTAGAAATATGGTTCCTGGCAAGCCAGGTAAAATGTATCCGGCGATGCCTAATGCTAGAAACACAAATCCTAAAACATATAAAGAATATTTTTTTATGGTTCTTAACATTTTAAAAAATTGAAGATGTACAATATTTGCAAAAATCGTTATGCATTTCACAATTCTATACAAAATTATTAAATAAGATGTAATTAAGGATCTTAAATGGAAAATAAAAGGCTAAAAGTATATTACATAGGACAATATGAAGGTTTAGATATGTCTAAGACGGAGTCGGCATTGAATAAAGCTTCAGCCGAATTGTTCTTACTTGATCATCTGGACGACGAAACCGAGTTAATATCAAAGATTAAAGATGCAGATGCATTAATCTCTGTTTACACTCCCATTACTCGAAATATTTTTTCAAATTTGAAAAATTGTAAGGCCGTATTAAGAACCGGTGTGGGCTTCGATGTGGTAGACATTGAAGCAGCCACTGAATTTGGTGTTGCTGTGATTAATGTTCCAGATATGTGGACTCAAGAAGTTGCGAATCAGGCCTTAACTTTGCTTTTAGCATGTAACCGCAAGTTGATAATAGGTGATTCAGTTATACGTACGGGTGAATGGAACGATAAAATTCCCGGTAATGTTGGTCCTCTTTATGGAGAGACTATGGGAATTATTGGGTTAGGTAATATTGGTTCAGCGTTTGCAAAGAGGGCTGCTGCTCTTGATTTAAATATAATTGGATATGACCCGTATCTATCTGAAAAAGTATGGAAACAATTAAATATTAAAAAAGTTTCTTTAGTGGATCTAATTACTGAATCCGATTACGTTTCTATTAATTGTCCTCTTAATGAAGAAACCCATCATATGATAGACGAATCAATGTTTAAGCTTATGAAACCAACAGCTTATTTAATTAATACTGCTAGAGGAGCTATTGTAGATGAAGGGGCATTAATTAAAGCACTTAAGTCAGGCGCGATTGCTGGCGCTGGCTTGGACGCCTTGGAGATAGAACCTCCAAAACCAACTAATCCTTTATTAAAAATGAAAAATGTTGTTCTCTCAGCGCATGTAGGCCACTTTTCAGATGCTTCTATGGCTAGGAGACCTCGAAGATTTGGAGAAGAAATAGCTAGAGTCTTTTTAGGTCAAATGCCAATCAACCTAGTGAACTTAAAGGTAAATGAAAAATTAAAGCTAAAGTAAGAATAAAAGTGCAATAATATCAGTAACAGGAGGCACTGTTCTGCAAAATCTCATCTGTTAGATAATTAGTGTAATGCCTATTTTAATTAATCAATATTCTTTTATTATTGTCAGTATCGCAGGTTTAGCGCTTATTGGGATTTTTATTTGGCGCGTATTCAATCCTGCATTAGCAATATCAGCAGTGTTAGTTGGTATTTTAATTTTGTCAGTTGTGTTTATAAGTGTGCGGCGAGACGAAGCCACTGTTTTAACCATAGAAGATTTTAATGTTGTCCTGGAGTCGCGTCGACCCTTATTCATAGAATTTTACTCTGATTACTGAGTTGGGTGCCTAGCGGCTAAACCTGAAGTTGACAGGTTAGAAAAAAAACTTAAGGATGAGGTCCAAGTTATTCGCCTAAATATTGCTAATGAATTAGGAAAGCAGCTGAAATCCAGATTTAATGTAGGAATAGTTCCTGGGTTCGTGCTCGTTAACGCAGAAGGTAAAGAGATATTGAAAAGAACTGGAAAAGTTCCTTCCTTGGAAAAAATTATTGAGCTAGTTGATTCTAAATAAATTCACTTTTTATTTTCTTTAAAGTTGATAAAAATACAAATAGCAGTCGTAACAAATATCCATAGCATGATCGTTAAGAAAAACCCTCGTTGCATTAATCCGACATGATTTGGAAACAATCGAGCACCATCAATACCAAATGATATTGCAAAAAATATTGTTAATATCACAATTAAGATTGAGAAAACCCGCCAAGTACTACTATTAATGGTTTTATTTAATTTAGCAATTGAAATGATAATTGCGATCAAGATGGAAAAAAAACCGATTCTAGAGGCGAGGTCATGCAGTGATCCTTCAGACAAATTCCAGATAGTTTCTTGTGTGCTTGCATCTTTATAGATCGATGCAAATATTCCTGAAATCCCATAAAGAAAAACCAGCACCCAAATTAACACACCAAAACTTTTGTTGTAAGTATTTACGAAAAGTAAAGGACCTAAAGTTTGTATCATTAAGGCGTATCCCAGGAAGCCAGATGTCATTAAAACTGCATTCGGCATTTGGTGTCTAGCTAAAACGCTATAAGCTTGTGACATTACACTATAATCTGGAGTAATTATGGATGCGTATGTTGAGATACCCATAAAATAAATTGGTGCAATTAAACTGAACACAGCTACATATGAAATCCAATTGCGATACGTATGATATTTTGGATTTTTCCCCATACGCGGCCTTACATACTATTTATTCGTATCTGTATTTGCATAAGGAAAACGCTTTATATATAGGCACAAAGCGAAAATACTTACTGTCGCAATGGTAGCACACAAGGCTAATGCAAACTGAGTTCCAAAACTTTGGGCTAGAATTCCTAGAAGAAGTCCTCCAAAAGCTGATGCCCCCCAGCCTAATTGATGGATACTTGACACTCTACCTCGATACTTATCTTCAATTATAGTTTGTAGAAAAGTATTGTTTATGGTTTGGAACGTGACACTAAATGCTCCGACTACAGCAATGATAATAATTGAGATATGGAAAGAGTTTGTTATTGAGAAAAATATTAAACTTATACCTAAGCCTAAACCTGTAACAATTTGCACATAATTTAGACTAATTCTTAACCCAAAACCAGTTAACATAGGGACAGAAGAAGACTGACGTAATCTACCGAATTGTGCCATCGCTATTGCACCAAACATGCCTCCAATACCACTGCTGAGTAATAGATATCCGTAACTTTCTACGTTCCCCGATAGAACCTTAGCAACATAATCGGGCAGCAAAGTCATATATGGTGCAGCGAATATTCCGGTGATTATCCCGATAGAGATTAATGAGATCATCACTCCATTAATGCGGATATAAGCTAAACCTTCTAATAGATCTGTCCATGGTTTTTGATTCTTAACTGTTTGGTATATTTTCTGCTTGTTTAATTGACTAAACATTAAAGTGGTAAAAGCGTACGCAACACCAATAAAAATAAAAACTCCAGACATTCCCCATATTTTAATAATAAGCGGTAAAAATGTTGGTCCTATGATAGCTGATCCAGTTCCTAGCATTGACTGAAGTGCATATGCATTAACCAGATGTTCTCTAGGAAGAAGATTTGGCACCATTGCTTGCCTTGAAGGTATGTCAAATGAAAGCAAGATGCCATTTATAAGTGAAATTAATATTAAGTGCCATGGGAGTATTAAGTCGAATGCAATCAGTAGTCCTGTTAAAATTGCGGTACAAGCAAATAAGGCACGAGTAATTGTTACTAAGCGCACTCTATTTACTCGATCTGCCACTACTCCTCCCCACATAGAAAACATTAATATGGGCACAGCACTTGCAAATGTTAGGATTCCTAGCATTATTTTTGACTCTGTCAATTCATGCATTAACCAAAGACGGCCAGCAAACAACATGTATATACCTATATTTGAGGTGGCATTACCTAACCAGAAGATTCTGTACTCTCGAAATTTTAATGCTGCTAACATGTTATCGGAGCTTTAAATACAAATTTTCTAACCTGGATGTAATATGCCAGGAGTTAATAAATTTTGTAATTAAATTATTTTCGTTTGTAAAATGACTCAAGATATAACACAAGATTGTTTCAGCATAATTAAAAAAGGACGTTCTTACAATGATACCAACTTCCAATCATAAAGATTTTCGAAATATGGATAAATGTAAAGTTGAAATTAATGTGCCTATACCGATGCGAGATGGGACAAAATTATATGCAGACATTTATCGACCAGAAGGTCGGTCTAATAGTCCAGTTTTATTAATGCGTTTGCCTTACGGCAAGCATACTCCTGCTTACCGAAGCATGTATTTGGATCCAATACGAGCAGTTGGTAGAGGATATGCTGTAGTTGTCCAAGATGTTAGAGGTAGACATATGTCGGAAGGAGAGTTTTATCCTTACATAAACGAGGCGCAGGATGGGTATGACACTGTTGAGTGGTGTGGTTCACAGTCCTGGTCTGATGGAAATGTCGGAATGTTTGGAATTTCATATCATGGAGCCACCCAATGGCTGGCTGCAAGCGAGGGACCCCCATCTTTAAAAGCTATAGTTCCTGGCGTTACGTCAGACGATTATTATGATGGATGGACATATCTGGGAGGTACATTTCAGTTGTGGTGGATAACCCAATGGCTTGTTGGGTTTGCAGAAAACGATATTGGTAGACGTTATACAAAAAGACCTGACAGAACGAGAGAGCTTGAAGAGATGCAGAATTGGCTATTAGATCCTATGCAAATGTCCGAATCCTTGCCTTTGAAAGAAATGTCAGCTTTTAGCACAAACAATTCAGAAAATGACTTATGCGGTTTTTATTATGACTGGTTAGACCATCCAACTTACGATGATTATTGGAAATCATTTGCTCCCAAAGAAAAATTTCATAATGTAAATATTCCTGTCTTAAATATCGCTGGGTGGCACGACATTTTTATTAGAGGGTCGATTAATTGTTATCAAGGAATGCAACAAAAAGGCGGATCAGAGTTAGCTAGAAGACAGCAGCACCTAATAGTAGGTCCTTGGTTACATGCTCCTTTGCCTCCTCCTCAAGCGGGTCAACAGTTTTACGGTAGAACTGCAAGTGGAGCTTATATTGACTTGCATGGGATGCAGCTGGATTGGTTTGACAGATGGCTAAAAGGAGAGGACAACGGTATAGATAAACAGCCAACGGCATACGTATTTGTTATGGGTAAAAATAAATGGCAAGCTGAAGAAACATGGCCGCCTGAAGATGTGATAAGCGTTAGTTACTTTATAACTAGTGAGGAAGGCGCTAATTCCATAAACGGGGATGGAAAGCTAACTACTATACCTTCAAATAGTACAGAATCATCGGATCAATTTATGTATGACCCTCAGAATCCTGTACCGTCTTTGGGGGGAGCATATGGATATGGTATACCAGGGGTTTTTGAAGTGGGCGTCCAGGATCAAAGTGTGATTGAAAATCGTCAAGATGTACTTGTTTATACTTCCGAAGTTTTAGATGAGGATTTTGAAATAGCAGGAAAAGTCACTATGAGACTTTGGGCTAAAACTTCTGTGGCTGATACCGATTGGACCGCAAAATTGCTTGATGTTGATGAGAATGGTAAATCAACTAATGTATGTGATGGTATTTTACGTGCCAGGTTCAATAAGTCGTTGGAAACAGAGTGTTTTGTAAATCGCAATCAAGTAGAATGTTTTGAGATAGATCTTGGTTTTACTGCGATGTCATTTTCTGCAGGACATCGAATACGTGTACAGATATCATCGAGCAATTTTCCTGCTTTTGACAGAAATCTAAATACAGGCAAAGGATTTGATGATTCTGAGGTAATTATTGCGGAACAAACGATATTTCATGATTCGAATTACCCTTCGTTTATCAGTTTACCGAAAGTTAATAGATAGGCATCGTGAAATAGAACAGATTTTAAAAGTTTCTTAGCTGGTGTCGTTATATTTATTAATAAATTAAACGAATTGATATGCATAAAATAGCTATTTTTAATAATAGGTGGATATTTTTTGCAGCGGCAATGCCCGGAATATTGTTAACGCTTATGGATGAGTTTGGTATCCATCAGGCAATTCCTGTAATTACCGAAAATTTTAATGCCACTATCCCAGAATCGCAGTGGATTGCTTTAGGGTATTTGCTCAGTACAGGGGCTCTATTGATGCCTGCAGGTAGACTTGCAGATAGAATTGGCTACAAAAGACTGTATTTCTATGGACTGTTAATTTTTATGGCTGGTGCTTTACTCTCTGGATTTGCTCCTTCTTTGTTGTCTCTGATAATTTTTAAAGTTCTTCAAGGGGTTGCTGCAGCAATGATACAGGCAACAACAATACCAATAATTATCAGTAAATTCACAAATGATAGAGGTAAAGCGTTAGGGGCATTTGGCTTTTTGATGGCATTATCGGCAATTTTTGGACCAGTAATTGGAGGCGGAATTGTCACGCTATTAAGCTGGAGAGCATTCATGTTTTTATCTGTGCCTTTGGCCTTCATTTCGATTGTTTTGGCCTGGTTTTTATTAAATATATTTGATCAGGATTCTACATTTGTTGGTGAAATAAAGGATAAATTTGATTGGGTAGGTGTGATGCTTTCTACCGGTTCACTATTACTGCTCCTCTTGACTCTTTCTAAGGCAAACGATTTTGGGTGGGGCTCATATTTCAGCATTGGTGGATTTATAATTACAGGCTTATTATTAGTATCTTTTATAATTTGGGAGTCAAAATTTGAATTTCCTTTACTGCCACTCCATCTATTTTTGAATGGAACGTTTTTAACTGGACAGATTGGGATGTTCTTGGTAGTTCTTGGCAACTCATGTATTTTTTTCTTACTGCCGTTTTATATCCAAGATCTGAAAGGTTATGAAGCCTTTATTTCAGGCTTAGTAATTGCAGGACTTCCGCTAGGATTTTTGGTCACAGGTCCAACTATCGGAGTGCTATCAGATCGTTACCCTAACGGCTGGAAAATATTTTTACCTTTCGGATTAACAATAAGTGCAATTTCAATGCTACTTTTATCAATATTATCGACTGATAGTTCGATTTGGCTTGCATTCATATATTGTTTTATGATGGGTTTTGGTATTGGTTTTATATTCATGCCAGCACAGAATGCTATTTATGGAATCATCAATCAAAAAGATCAAGGGGTTGTTACGGGATTCATTAATATGGTTAGAAATTCATCCACGTTAACTAGTATCGCAGTGGGTACTGCAATCGTAACTAGCGTTATGGCTAGTCAAGGATATCCAGCTTCCCTTGATGCGGTTCGAGAAGGCACAATTGCTGGAATCTATAATTCATTTCTGGAAGGAATGACCACAACATTTTTGATAGGATTCTGCGTAATTGCTTTGGGTGTTTTAATTACAGTAGTATCATATTTTCTAGCAAGACGGAGCAAACCTAAAAACAGGCAAATAGCATGAGTCAGAGACTAAAAAATAAAGTAGCAATAATTACCGGATCAGCTAATGGGATAGATAGCAACGTGATGGGCATTGGTGGGGCATCTGCGAGGTTGTTTATAGAAGAAGGGGCATCAGTCGTAGTAGCAGACATAGACACAACTCGTGGTATTCAAACGACTGAACAACTCCAATCTTTATCAACAAAAGCTGAAGCAGCTATATTTATGGAACTAGATGTATCTGTGGAAAGCCAATGGGCTGAATTAGTGAAAGCCACGAATGCAAAATTCGGAAAAATCGATATACTCGTTCATTCTGCTGGCAATTCACATACAGCTTCAGTCGAAAACACCACAGAAGATGAATGGGACAGACAATTCGATGTGCATAGTAAAGGAATATTTTTGGGTACAAAGTATGTTGTTCCAATTATGCGTAAGAATCAAGGTGGTTCAATAGTAATTCTTTCATCTATGGATGCAATGATAGGGGCTTCGGGCGGTACCGCTTATTCAGCTGCTAAAGGCTCCTCTCGTACCTTTGCGAAAGTAGCTGCAATCCAGCTTGCAAAAGATAACATTAGAGTCAATTCAGTTCATCCTGGGTATACTGACACTCCATTAGCTCGTGCTGCAATCGAACGAATTACTGCTGATGGATCTCCAGATCCGAGAGTAGCCAGGATACCTATGGGTCGATTAGCACAAGCAGATGAAATCGCAAATGCGATTTTATTTTTGGCATCTGAAGAGTCCTCATATATTACTGGCAGTGAGTTAGTGATCGATGGTGGCGTTACTGCACAGTAGGTATTATTTTTTACTAAAGCCTAGTTGCCTCCAAGCTTCATAACTTGTTATAGCTACAGCGTTAGAAAGATTAAGACTTCTGTTGTTTGGAAACATAGGTATTCCGATATGTTGCTCTTCCGGAAAAATATTTAACACCTTATCTGGTAGACCTTTATCCTCAGGTCCAAACAAAAAAGAATCGTTCCAAGTATACTTTGGATTAGTATATATATTGCTAGTTGCGCTGGTGGCCGCGAATATTCGTCGCTCTGGAAACTCTTCTATGTATGAATGAATCGAATCATGTAATGTTGTCGAAGTTAGATCTGTGTAGTCTAGTGAAGCTCGCTTAAGATGCGCGTTATCTAATTTGAATCCCATAGGTTCCACAATATGTAGCTGAGCTCCATTATTAGCACATAACCTAATTATGTTACCTGTGTTATGGGGTATCTGTGGCTTATACAATAGTATGTGAAAGTTATTAATGTTTAGATCTTTCAAAATTACTTAAACGCTTAATTGTTTAGTACGGATGTTACAAATTATATGAAAATAAATCTTCGAATAATACTAATAGGATCTATGGCGTCTATTCTATTGATTATGAATTATTCCTGTGAATCTAATTTAGGCGACAAAGACGATTTACAGGACACTCAGATTTTTGAGAAAAATGAAACACCAACTCGAATACCCACTCTAGTACCTGTTATTGATGATATTCCGAGTACGGTAGAACCCTTAATATTGGAAAAAGATGACACCTCTAATGAGGTTTGCCCATGTGATGTTAAATCTGCGATTACATCCTCAAAATCAACAAATATTGATAACCGATCTGAAGAGATAAAGTCTAAACCTAGTCCTACACCAACCCCAAACATAACGAAATTACTAGAGCAACTCAAAGAAATTACCGTTGGAACAACCGAAGGAAAATTAACTCCTTTTAGTGGCACTGCATATGTTAGCTCTGAAATCCTAGTTCCAACAGACCCAACTGCTTTTTATGACTTGGAAAAAATTGAAGACGCTGAAAGAGAAATGTATGATCGGCGTCAGGGAAAATTGGACGAAGTGCAAGGATGGATAACCGTTACTCCTCATTTATTTAAAGCAAGTTTTGTAGATGGATCGACTGTTGAGGTTCAAGTTAACCCTGAGTTTAAAGATGTCATGATTGCAGAAGAGGTAGCCTTGAAATACCTTAAGGTTATTGGTCAGTTGCCTACATTTCTTAGAAAAGATTTAAAGACGGTATGGATTCATAAAGGAAATGAGCTTTTTGGAGGAGGTAACAATAATATCCTCATTCATCATGATCAAGGGATATGGTTAGATGGCCTTGGCTTGCTGGAAGAAATAATTTTACATGAGGCGGCACATACGTCATTAGATAATGATCACCTCTCGAATCCAGAATGGTTGAAAGCAGCGCAAGCCGATGGACAATTCATATCTGATTATGCGAAAGATTTTCCTTATAGAGAAGATGTAGCCGAGTCTTTTCCAATGTATTTTGCTCTTCGATATAAAGCTTCAAGATTGGAACCTCATATATTAAAACTTATAGAGGATACAATTCCGAACCGAATTGAGTATTTTGACAAGGTAATTCCTGACTTAACTCTAGACTTAAATTTGTCTGACATTGTTATGCCTGAACCTACTAATACGCCTAGTCAAACTACAAAAAGCACAGTGCATTTAATAAACATAAAGAACTATGAATTTCAGGATATTAGCATTGATGTAGGCGATGTCATTCAATGGAAGAATCTTGATCTTGATACGCATTCTGTCACATCGGGTATATGGGGTGACGATAATGTTGGCAAATTATGGGATAGTGGAAGACTTGAGTTTGGTGAGGTGTTCAATGTTGAATTTTTTAATATTCAATCGGGACAATATCCATACTTTTGTCGTATCCACCCTGCAATGAAAGGTGTCATCAAATTATTGGATTTAACGCAGTAGATTCTTTTGACAAAGAAAAAGCCAGCTATCTATTTAGGTGGAGGCGTCCTATGTGTTTCGAGATAACTGGCTTAATTCAGAACTTTTTTATCGAACTACGTAATTTATAACGCCGTAAGAGATTGAAAGGTTAGCTCGGTATATTGTGATGGTAGATTTTATTAAACCTATAAAGGTTTTCTAAATTCGAATGATTTCGTACCCAGTTACCACTTCAAAAATCAATAATGAACCAAGGGCTAGATTAGCCAGGCCAGCTATTGACAATATGGCTTTTTGAGCCATCGGAAATCTGAATGCAGCTTTTAGGGGGAAGCTCAGTATTAGCGTTACGACAGACATAGAAACTATCGTACCTATTCCGAATAACATCAGGTAGCCAATGCCCATTAAATTTGAATTAATGGTTGGTATAAGCAGAATTAATACTGCAGCACTCCCTGCAAGGCTATGCACCAAGCCTACTACAAATGATTTTGGGCGAATCATAGGTAATATTCCATGTAGAACGCCATGATTATATTTGCCGTGTTTTTTGGCTGGTGTGGAATTTGACTCATGATTATGAGTAGAGTGAATATGTATATGTGGCGGGTTATCATTAATATGCATATGTAGGTTGCCTCGCGATATATTGCGAAAAACCTCAACTCCCAAGATTATAAGCATCACTCCTACAGCAATCTCAAAATAAGGCGCCACATTCTGATAATACTCAATGAAGCTTCCTTTAATGAAAAGGATAATTAAACCTAAACAAATTAGAGGGATTGAATGACCTAAACCCCAAGATATACCTACCCAAATACTTTTCCATAAGCTGTTACGGCCGCTTAGTATTGCTGTTACTGCCACAACGTGATCAGCATCTGTAGCATGCTTTAATCCTAAAAGAAATCCTAATAGCAAAACTGAGGAAATTTGAGAAGATAATTCAAGCAAGTAAGTTATCCATTTATAAAACTAAGTTTAAAATACTGTTATTATCGAATATAGCAGAGAACGGTTTTCTTTGAAAGATAAAGCTGCTAACACTCACTAACAATAGTGTGTAAAAAGTTAGGCATTTTTATGGTATGACTAGTTCGTGGATTTATAATTATGAACTGTTAAAATTGGGGAATTATAGTTGGCAGTGTGCGACAAATTATGGATATATCAGTGAAAAAATACTTAGCATATGTTTTAGTTGTTCTAATAATTCCATTTTTGATTGCTGCATGTGATTACAATTGGGGTTTTGGGCAAGGAAAGAAAGATTCAGAAATAATTTCTACTCAAACTGACCAATTTTCCAAAGGAGAATCCATCGCAGTGGTTCAAACATGGTTGATAAATATTGGTGATCGATTTGGTATTAATGAAAGATGTTTAAATAGTTTGTTAGGCAACCAAGTCGATTGGGTTGAAGAAGTGGTTGAGGCAGGAGTATGGCATGTGTCTGCTAAGTCTAAACCAGATGACTCTGAAGAGGTTATTATATATTTTGCCGCCCAAGTGTATGAAGGAACTAATTCAATTATGTTTTCTGTAAATAATTTGTCAAAAATGAAAGGATGTAATTAATACAAACCGTTATGAATATCAGATCAATAAAATCCAGCTGTTTGAAATCTACATACTCTGTGGGCATTATATTGTTGATTTTGTTAATGTTTGCTTGTTCTGGCACATCGTCTGAAGAACAGACTAGTGTTTCAGACGATGTAAGGGTTATCGAATCGGGTACCGAAGAAGTTCCAGCTCCGGAACCCACCCAAGTCCCAACTCCCTTACCCACTCAAGTCTCAACATCTGTGCCAACTGAACCTAACGATGAGTCAGTTTTAGCAGAAATCGATAGCTGTACCGATATACCAGATTTAGAGCAGCAGTCGATGTGTGAGTTTGGTTTGTCTATGGGATTGAGTATAGAAGAAATGGCAGCTATAGCGGAGTCAATGGGTATTAAACTTGAAGAAATGGATATGGACGACATGATGGGGATGGCTGAATCCATGGATATGGACGACATGATGGAGATGGCTGAATCCATGGATATGGACGACATGATGGAGATGGCTGAATCCATGGATATGGACGACATGATGGAGATGGCTGAATCCATGGATATGGATGACATGATGGAGATGGCTGAATCTGTGGATATGGATGACATGATGGAGATGGCTGAATCTGTGGATATGGATGACATGATGGAGATGGCTGAATCTATGGATATGGATATGGATGGCATGATGGACATGGCTGAATCTATGGAAATGGATGACATGATGGACATGGCTGAATCTATGGAAATGGACGACATGATGGACATGGCTGATTCTATGGATATGGACGGCATGATGGACATGGCTGAATCTATGCTTGGTGAGGTGGATGACTGTGATGCTGAAAAAAATATGATGAAGCGGATGATGTGCAAGATGGCTAGTTCCATGGGTTCCGGGTCGAATTCAACGCATTCAGATGAAGCTCCGAAACTCATGAATTTGCTCATTCAGAATTTAGGGCCATGGGATCAGTCAAAGGAAACTTTTGGAGACCTTAAATTCGACTCACGATTTGGAACAACAATTTTTGATGACTTTGGGATGGTGCATAATCCTGGTCAATCAAATGAATACGATAACCCCACCTTTGAATTCAAAGCACCAGCTGATTCAATAGTGATTTCTCCAGTAAGTGGTGTGGTCACAAGATTAGTATGGCAGCCCTCATCTGGCTATAAGCAAGATGACTGGGAAATTATAATTAGTCCATCAAGAAGCTCTAATTGGGGAGTATTAATTGATCATCTTGTGAGTATAGATTGTGATCGCACAGGAACTATACCAGTTGATTGTGAATTGCCTTTAACAATAAATGGACAGATTATCTCAGAAGGTACAACTATAGAGGCGAATGATGTTATCGGCTATGTGGGTAACTGGGAAGACACTACAAACTCAGGTATTAATGGTCGTACTGAACTCACTCTATTTAAATACTATAGTGATAAATCTGGAGTTACTAACTATTGTCCAACAATGTACTTAGATGAATCAGTAGAGTCTTTATTTAAAACGAAAATTCAAGATTTAATGAGTAACTATGATACATGGCCTGGTAATAGTGCGAGTAATAATCAGGATCAAAAGGTTTTCAGTTATAATCAAGGTGAGATGGTTTCTCCAGGTTGCAGGTATAGTGCAATTGAGGAAGACTCTACCACTGGCGTCACCACACCGGTATTAGATTGAACTTTTTCAGTATTTATTGAGTGAACAGGTTTTCACAGGTATTCTAAAAAAAAGAGGTATATTTAATTGGAACTTTTTTGGAGAGCAAGGCGTAAAGGCGAGCGATTGATATTGTCATCTGGGCCTGGTCAAGAAGAGGAGGTCGGTGGAGTTAGGGAAACCAAAACAGGTTTTGATGCTTTTGCTAAAACCTTTGGATATGACCCGGGTCGTGCCCAAAAAGATATCCCGTCGATGAATGAAGCTAAATCATTTGTGGAAGCTTTTAGACCATGGGAGCTTTTTACTGATATCGAGGGCTTAGAGCCAGAGTCTGAAGTTAGATCAGAAGACTGATTAAAAAGAACATATATAGAATGCCCATATATTTTGGACCGATCGAAATTTTAATAGTAATTGGTATATTAGGTTCGGTTTTAGGTTTAGGTCGTTTAACAGAAATTAGTCAGTTGATATTGAAGATAATCAGAAATATTAAAGGGTAGTTTCTTTATTTTCTTTTAATTCTGATAGTCTGCTCGATGCGTTTATCATTGGGAAAGACAATGCTATAAGAATAGCTATCACAGGGAATACCCAGTTTAAGCCATAAAACTTAGCTATAGCTCCACCTAGAAGCGCTACCAAACCTCCAATAATAGGCGCGATTCCGTACATTATTGCAAACCCTTTTCCATGCATTTCAAGAGGTATGTTTTCGCTTATCAATGCATTGGTTAATGGAGATCTCATGTTTGTTAGTAGCCTTACGAAAGGTGCTAATACTAATAGCCAGACTCCGCTAGTTATAGTGATTAAAATCAAAATTGGTATCTGTATGGCCAGGATTAAGTTCAACGATTTGTAAATTCCGATTTTTGAACCTAATATGCCACCATAAATGCTTCCTGGCACACCAGCTAAAACCATTAAACTGACAAAAAGCCCTGTCAGTGAAAGCCCGATTACCTTGCCTTCTTTTAGGCCTCCTATTTCCGCTACTGCTATAGGCATGAAGGTGTCTAGGCCTGTTGCAGAAGCTTCCCCAATTATCAATATTGCATATGTCAAAAGAACCAAAGGGTCTCCAAATGTTTTTATAACTGATTTGATTTGCTGTGAAATCTTTTGATTATTTGCATTTGGTATTTGAAACTTGTCATATTGTTCGTCAATAATTGGTATCAAAAGTAAGGGTATGAGTGAAATGAATCCCGCTGTTAAAAAAGCATATCTCCAACCAAAAGACAACCCTATTGATGTCAGTAATATTGGGATTAAACCCATACCAATGCATCCTGCAGATTCGTGTAGTCCCAATGCTCTAGTTTTAGATTTCACGAATCTTGTTATTGAGGAAAGTCCAACTGGGTGATATATGCCTGTGCCCATTCCAAGGACAGCAAAGGAACAAACCAACATAATTTGGTTGCTTGAAAAGTAAACTAAGAAACAGCCTAAAGCGGACAAGACAGCAAAACCGGAATAGATTAATTTGCTGCTATATTTATCAGCAAGGATGCCAGAAGCTACTCCAGCGAATCCTCTGAAAATAATCATAATGTTTGCTATTAACCCAAGGAAGAAAAAATCATTGTAATCGACAGCAATCAAAAACAGTAATGCAGGATATATTAGGTGCCATGCATCGCATATAGCATGCGATAAACCCGTGAAGATTAATAGATTACGCTCTTTTTTGTTGAAGATTTGCGCTGTAGTATCAGGTAGATCTCGATTCATCGATATAAGTTATGTATTTATTGTTGCTAATACAAGAGAATGGAGGTGCATAAATTAGTAAAAGTCATACTAACTTTATTAATATTAAAAACGTTAAATTTATTAATACAACTAATACACAGGAAAATCTATTGATAACCACTTTTTCATATTACTTAAATACCGAATCGAGTTTGTTTCATAAATATCAAAATCAAATTAAGTATGCTCTGTTGGTAGCTTTAGTAGGTTTCGCGATACTTTTAATATCGTGCGATGACAACCAAGAAGCTGAAGAAAGTGTTTCTCAAGATACTGTATCCGTGTCGGCGCCTATAAGAGATGTGGTTGTAGCTTCAAATTCAGAAACAAATGAACATACTGTTTTCGTCTTATCGGCTCAATTATTTGAATGTCATAAGCCATCAGTGTGGAATGTAGAAAGGGTAGGGGATTTAATTAATATTGAGGTTTTTAATTTACAGCCGGTTGAGCTGCCTAATAACTGTAAAGAGAGTTTAAGCACCACTCAAAACGAAATAAATATTGGAAGTAACTTTGAAATTGGTAACACATACACAGTGGTAGTAAATGGATTCACTAAAGCGTTTATAGCTGGTGGGGATAATTTGAAAACCATAGACGTTGCTAAACAAGAAATACTCGAAGAAGAAGAGGAATTCTTAAATGAAGTTGTAGTAGTTCCACAATTACCGGCGATCAATGTGGCAGTTATATCAAATACTATTGATGCGAATTGGGATTTTGAGAAACGACGTGTAGAAGTCATAGTCTTAGTAACAACTAAGTCAGAAGAGCCTGTTGAAGGTTTGGTTGTGGAGGTGTCTCTGGTTGGTCCGGTCGGGCCTGATATTCAGTCACTTACTGCGAAAGAAATGACCTCGGAAAATGGTATTGCTAATTTTGATGCGATTTTGGATAAAGATGGTTCATATATGTTTTCAGTTGAGTACATAACTGGTAGAGGTGTTACATTCAACAAGGATATAGGTGAGTCTTATATACAGATAGATATAGGAGATTAATCTCTTCCACGCCTTAGAGATTTTCCTGGTAATGCCAGAGTGTGGGTTCCTTTGTCTATTACCAACTCTCCGTTAACCATCACATAGTCGATACCTATTGGAAACTGCTTCGGGTTTGATTTAGATGCGTGAGTTTTCACCGTTTTCGGATCAAAAATCACTATATCGGCTTTCATACTATTTCGTAATATTCCACGGTCTGTTAAACCAAGTCGTTGTGCAGGAAATGAAGTCATTTTTCTAATTGCCTCCGGTAAACGCAAATGTTTCTCTGCTCTAACGAATTCTGCTAAAACAATTGGAAAGCAACCATATGTTCTCGGATTCGGATAATCACCGAATAAGATAGCATCGCTTGCTATCATTCCATATGGATGCGAGACGAAAGCTGGCAACGTATGAGCGTTAGTGCCAGTGCCAACCTGAGAAATGCCGAGTTTTTCTTCAATAAGAAGTTCAATCATGACATCAACTGGATCCATCTCTTTCAAGTTAGATATCTCTGAGAGTGACATGCCATCAAATTTTTTGTTAGAAGGTTTATGGAAAGCAGTTAGCCACAGATCATCCCACTTATAAGGTGCATCACTCTGGGAACAAATTTCCTTTTTGATTTTATCTTTAGCATCAGGATCTTTTAGTCTGTTCATTATTGCCTCTGGACCGCCACTTTTACACCATGATGGTAATTGTATTGTTAGCGAAGTTCCTGAATATGGATATGTGTAACAGTCAAACGTTACATCCATACCCTTGCTCCTATTGTCATCAACTAGCCCTAAATAATCTAAATGACTTCCATCTCCTACAAAACTCTGTCGGTAATGAGTTAAATGGATTGGTATTCCACTTTCCATGCCAATTTTGATTGCTTCCTCCCAAGGAGCCAAAGTTCCCTGGGACTTCAAGCTTGCCCGCGTGTGCGTATGGTAAAAACCGCCTAATTCATTGGCTGTCTTAGATATTGCTATCAGCTCATCGGTACTGGCATAAGAACCTGGAGGATAGTCCAATCCGGTAGATATACCCCATGCGCCTTCTTCCATGGCCTCACGAACTACTGACTGCATATTATAAATCTGTTTTTGGGTTGCAGGAGTGTCATCCCATCCTACTGACCAAATTCGAACTGGAGAGTTGCCCAATATTATTGCCATGTTAATGGCAACTTTATTGTCATATTTGCTTAGTTGATCAGCTACTGTTAGCCAGTCAGCCGGGACTGGAGGATATCCATTTAAACCGGAATCGAGCCAAATGTACCTGTTTAGTTCATCTATCGTTTTAAAAGGAGCATGGGATATTCCATCGATTCCAATTAACTCTGTTGTGACACCCTGCCGGACTTTAGGCTCGTGATTAGGCTCTCCTAGTATTGTTAGTCCAGCATGTGAATGAAGATCTATAAAACCAGGACATACAACCATATTTGTGGCGTCAATAACTCTACTCGATGGTATCTCATTAACGTTGCCTCGAATTATCTGTATAGTATCTCCCGATACTCCCACTGATCCATAAAAACCCTCACTACCAGTTCCGTCTATGATCAATGCATTTTTAATTAGTGTGTTAAACATTCATATACCTAATCGAATAAGTTTTTACATTGTAATTGGTTATTGATATTAAATTCATCCAATGTTTACATTTATACATATATGACATGATAACTCAGGTGTTTAAGCTACTGTTCTATTATGACTGTAACTGATATTTTTACTACATAGTAAGATTAACGATAATTTAAGATTTAACTGAGGGGTAAATTGAAAGCAATATTAACTGGTGGAGCAGGTTTTATTGGTTCTCATATAGCCGATGATCTCATAGACAAAGGCGCAAAAGTTCTTGTTATTGATGACCTTTCGTCTGGCGATATTAATAATTTGTCAGACAGTGTGGAGTTTATAAACCTTAATATAGCCGATTACAAGTTATCTGATCAGTTAAAAAAATTTAATGGAGATGTGCTAATTCATTGTGCAGCGCAAGCTTCCGTTTCTCATTCTATTGATGAGCCATCTTTTGATGCAGAAGTTAACATACTAAATGGTATAAAACTTATGGATTATGCAATCGAATCTAATGTCAACTCATATGTCTACCTAAATACTGGTGGGGCATTATATGGGGAGCCCGAATACTTACCCTGTGACGAGCAACATCCTATTAAACCTATCAGTCCGTATGGGTTGAGTAAATACACCTTGGAGAATTACTTCGATATATTGTTGCCAGCATCTGCAAACTTTATCAGTCTCCGCCTTGCAAATGTATATGGCCCACGGCAAGACCCTGGAGGTGAAGCAGGAGTAGTAGCTATATTTGCTCAAAAAATGCTTAATAACGAAAATGTAATAATTTTTGGAGACGGAGATCAAAGCAGGGATTTTGTTTATGTAAAGGATGTAGCTGCAGCTGTAATCTTGGCTTTGCAAAGTGAAACTAATGGACATATAAACATTGGTTCCGGTGAACAAACAACGGTTACACAAATATTCGAGAATTTAAGTGCTGAAATTGGATATCAAAAGAAACCTATATATAAACCAGAACGAAAAGGTGATGTTAAACACATATATTTAAATGTTGAAAAGGCGAGAGCGAATTTAGGCTGGACTGCCCATATGAATTTACAAAACGGCCTAAGAGAAACCGTTAATCTTTTGAGAAGCAACAAGGAAGTCAACTAGATCCAGGATTTTTGATAACTTGGTATTTTTTATTCAATCCTTTATTGCCGCTTTTCATACAATTCATTGTTGGAATGCTTTTAGTATGTTGAACCAGAAATTCGACATGATGGATTGAAGTTAAATGAGGTTCCTCATAAAACGCTGAAATAATTTGATGATCATTTTTAGTTATTGATTCGACTGTAGAAATCTGTTTTTTCATGTCGATCCATTTCCAACCCATCTCGAATAACAGTTTTTTCTCTACATTTTGCTCCTCTACCGAAGTTAATAATGCACAACCTCTGTAATTTTCATCTAGGGAAGTTATTGGCTCGTGTTTCTCGAGTATAGAGGCTATACTCGTCTCGTCCATATACGCCCAATATCGCGCTTGAGGTAGATCTATAATTGTCGGAGCGAACCTATGGCCGCCAGTGTGGCTTGTCCTCCAAAAACGTACATATTTTGATTCATTAGCAGGTTTTGGATATTGGTTTCTCAAATTCTTAAATAGGGGAGCTGCTATAGATCCACAGCATCTATCTCGATTACCATGTGTGCAAACCAATATATCTCTGATCGAGTCATTGTGTTGCTTGTATTCTGAATATTTTTTTTCTTGCTGATTTTCTGTTAGCAGAAAAACGCAAAGGTCTTTCAACGAACGCTCGGGTATTAAATATTCTGTGCGAGTAGTGCTCATAGTGGATTTAGAGTTTTTGCTAAATAACATGACCCTTCGCATGTTTGGCTTGGAGTACTCTTGGTCTGGCAGAATGCATTGAAGTCGGATGCTACGACCACTAAGGTTTAATTTATTTATATAGGCAAAGATTGAAGAATCAAAATATTTTGATTCTTCAATCTTTGCTGACCATGGATGAGGCAATTCAATTACAATGCATTGATTCCATATAGGGGCTGTACCTATTGGGTTTTCTTCGAGCAACTTGGAGAATTCTGAACACGGTTTTAGCATAAATTTTGTTTATATTTAGATAATTCTTTCATTTACCACTAAACAATTATTGTATGAAATATATTATGATTCATTTTTAATGGATTACAAACGATTACGAGTTTAAACTAGCATTTGTTTAAATAAAAATTTTGATTTAGGAGCTTTACATGAAAGCAGCTGTACTTTATGAGGCAAATACTCCTTTAGTAGTTGAGGAGCTCAACTTAAGCTCCCCTAAAGCTGGAGAGGTGAAAGTTAGAATGGCTGCCGCTGGTGTATGCGCAAGTGATCATCATTGGATGACTGGAGATGCACATGGACCGATGCCTATTGTTCTCGGTCATGAAGGAGCAGCGGTGGTTGAAGAAGTTGGACAAGGTGTAACTAGAGTAAAGCCAGGGGATCGTTGTATTTTATCTTTTGTGTCTAGCTGTGGATATTGTCGTTTATGCAGGACTGGTAGTCCGCAATTATGTGACACTGCTGGTATAACAGGCCCAACCCTTTTTGACGGTACTACGCGATTAAGTAAAGGTAAAACCCCGGTATACCAGATGGCTAAGGTCGGAATTTTTTCAGAGATGGGAGTGGTTCCAGAACAAGCATGCCATAAAATGCCTGATTCTGTACCATTTGAAGTTGCCGCATTGATTGGGTGCTCTGTAACTACTGGAGTTGGGGCGGTTATAAATAATCCCGCTTCGCGTCCCGGCTCAACAGTAGCCGTATTTGGATGCGGTGGAGTAGGGCTGAATGTAATACAGGGTGCAAAGATAATGGGAGCTTCAAGAATCATAGCAGTTGATATCTATAACCATAAGTTAGAATTCACTTATAAATTCGGAGCTACTGACGTTATTAATTCAAAAGAGGTTGATGCTGTTCAGGAAATTAAAAACTTAACAGGCGGTGGAGTAGATTTGGCCTTTGATAGTTTTGGATCTGCAATTACCACCTCAGCATCTGTTAATTCGTTGAGAAAGAATGGTACTGCTGTACTGGTAGGTTTAGCTCCAGTAGGAGCCGAAGTTCCTATAAATATGGTTGAGTTGGTAAGAAGTCAAAAAACCTTAATTGGCAGTTATTATGGCTCTGCAAGCTCACATGAAACTTTTGATAAATTGATAGATTGGTATCTTAAAGGCAAATTGAGTATAGATGAGTTAATAACAAGGCGATATGCGTTAGATGCAATAAATGAAGGTTTTGATGCATTGAGTAGGGGTGAGGATGGGCGTGGCGTAATTATTTTTTAATCTAGTCATGCGGAGTCATTAATATTTTTAACAACAAGAGTCCTATTGGATTCCATCGCGGTTGGGCGGTAGTAGTTGTAACTTTTTTGTCCGCTGCATTAGCAATTGGCTCTTCCAATTACGCTTTTGGTTTATTTGTTGAGCCGCTGGCTGAAGAGTTTGGATGGACAAGGACATACATTAGCGCATCATTATCATTTATGGCTTTGGGAAGCCTAACAAGTCCATTTATGGGTAATTTAATGGACAGATACGGTGCTAAACCGATTATGGTTAGTTCTTTACTAATTATGTCTATCGGTTTTGCTTTGCGCCCTCTTATGACTGAGCTTTGGCATTGGTATTGTTTGTCAGCCTTGCAGTTTGGTGCTTTGAATGGAGCAGCTATTTTCCCGGCAGGTCGTTTAGTTGGTCTTTGGTTTCCAAAGACTCGAGGAAGAGTAATGGGAATGACTATGATGGGTAATAACTTTGGAGGATTAACTCTGCCAATACTTATTGGTTTGGCGATAGGGAGTCATTCTGCGTGGGAAATCGCATATATTTATGTTGCAGGTGCTGCTCTAATTTTTGCAGTTATTTCGTTTGTTGTTGTTAGGGAACCCAGTACTAATAAAATAGAACAAAAAAATGTACAGGTTGCAAATAAAACTTTAGATAATACTACTTGGTTGTTTAGAGATTTACTTAAAAGTCCGACATTTTACGCGATAGCATTAGCAATTATGTTGGGCAATTTCACTTATACAACCATACTTGGTCATGTTTTTGCACATCTAGTCGATATAGATATATCTGAAACTTCTGCTGCATTGTGTTTAACTGTTTTAGCAGGGTGTGGAATGTTTGGTAAAGTTATTCTGGGATACTTCACTGAAAAGATTCAAACACGATTCGTTATGATGGTTTGTTTTGTTGGCCAGATATGTGGGATTATCTTGATTCTATTAATCGGTAATGGATTAGGGATATGGTTTGCGTTTGGATTATTTGGCTTTTTCATGGGGTCTTTTGGGGCATTGGTGCCTTTGTTAGTACAGGATTCATTCGGTTTAAAAAGTTTCGGTACAATAATGGGAGTCATATCGGCAACTACAGTAATATCATTTGGATTCGGACCGATTCTTGCCGGATTATCATATGACCTGCTTGGTAGTTATCGGGTCGCTTTTATATTAGTAGCCATAATGTTTGGCATTGCGACTTTTATACTAAATTGGGCTAAGCAAAATAAAAATTTAAAAACAGAGACGGTAAATTAAATGTCACACGATCATCAAAAAAAAATACCTGATATGGATTCAATAATTCAAAATATGGAGAAAGAAGTTTCAACATTAACCGAGGTTATTGATTCCAATCCTAATAACGCAGATGCGTATTCCAAGAGAGGATTGCTTTTAGGTCAGTTGGTGAGGCCAAAGGAAGCAATCGATGATTTTACTAAAGCCATAAGTATAAATCCTGAGGACTCCACACTTTTTTATAACCGAGGTATGGCATATGTACATGTCAAGTTACTATCTTTAGCTATAGAGGATTTTAACCAATCCGCTAAAATCGATCCGGAAAATGTAGATGCAATCAGCAACGCCGCTATGGCGCATTATGAGTCTCGACATTATGATGTTGCTGTTAGAGAAGCAGAACGAGCCCTAGCGATTGATTCTAAACGATCTCTGGCATACGCAGTTAGAGCATTAGCTAGAGCAGCTTTGGGAGAGGAAGAATTATCATTGGAAGATCTTGCGAGCGCCGTGAAATATGGATTTGATGCGCATACTTTAGGCATGTTAGTGAAACAAGCAAGACGTAGCAGGCAGGAGAATTGATTTGCCCGACAGACTTAAAAACAAGGTATCTTTTATAACTGGTGGAGCCAATGGTAACAAAGGCAAGCTCATGGGTATTGCTGGTGCTTATGCATGGCTAGCAAGCAAAGAGGGTTCAGCTATTGTTATAACAGATATAGATATCGATTCGGGGAAGCTTACTGCAGACCAAATAAATGAATCAGGTGGCATGGCGGTATTCATTGAATTAGATGTAACAGATGAAACCAGTTGGCAAAAATCTATAGAACGTGCGTCGGATCAGTTCGGGGGTATTGACGTATTGGTAAATAGCGCTGGAATCCATACCCTCAAAAACACCGAGGAAACAAGTAGCGAAGAATGGGATAGGATGATGGCAATTCATGCTAAAGGGACCTTTTTAGGAACTAAATATGTGGTGCCAGAAATGCGGAAAAGAGGGGGCGGTTCAATAGTGAATATTTCATCTATGTGTGCCATGTTCGGTAGCCCTACAAATACTGCCTATCATGCAGCAAAAGGGGCTATAAGATCTTTTACTAAATCAGCTGCAATTCAATATGCACATGAAGGAATTAGAGTCAACTCAATTCATCCTGGCTATACTGAAACGCCTTTTACGACTGCACCGTTTTCTATGCCGGGAGCTCTTGAAAGCAGACTGTCAAAGATACCACTAGGACGACTCGCAAGTGCTGACGAGATAGCTAATTCAGTCTTATATTTAGCCTGTAATGACTCTTCTTACGTTACAGGTTCTGAGCTCGTTGTTGATGGCGGTTTTCTGGCTCAATAAAGCCATCCACATCTACTACCTTGGAATGATCGGTAATTCTACATGAGATGGAAATTCGGCATTATGATAAATCGTCTGAGTAGCTTTGATAAACTCTGTTTCCTCTCCGATTATGCCACCGGTATTTAAGTTACGATCAAATCTAGGAAAGTTAGAACTAGAGATATCTATTCTGATTTTATGACCCTTCTTAAACACGTTGCTAGTTGCCCATAAATCTATTGTGTATTCATATACTTGATTTGGCTCCAAAAGTACTGCTTTTTCAGTTCCATTTCGGTATCTCGCTCGTATTATAGAGTCCGTTAGGTTTATTGCCTTTTCATCTTCTGGATAGACATCAACAAGCTTTGCTGTAAAGTCAGTATCCTTACCAGAAGTAGATGCATATAATTTAACGGTTATAGGGCCAGTTACCTCTACATCTTTTTCCAAAATCGGCGTGGAGAATACAAGCACATCATCTCTTAGTTCAACATCTGACTGATCGAATGCTCCAGCTCCTCCAAGTGCATCGTAGCAGCATAGCCCGCCGCCTTTGGTAGGCACTGGAAACTGAGGGTCATAAATAAATGTATCTATATCGCTATTGCCAGATTGCTGTACTCCAAGGAGTCCGTCACCATTTCTCGAGTTGGCATTTCCATTACTGCTTAAGTAATACTTAGTATTAACCGCTCTTGATAATGGCCATTCACTTTCTTGGCGCCATACGTTCTCTCCCATTACAAATATGTTTATTGGTTTTTCATCGGATAAACCGTTTTGAATACCCTTAAGATGATGGTCAAAGAATTTCAATAGTATTCCATGCATATCAATAACGCCGGAGTATGAGCGAATACCAAAATATTCTTCTCCGACAGGGACGCCCGGAAATCCTGGCAACATGCCAGGATGAACCCAGGGACCAATTAAAAGTTTTTGATTTGACCTTGCATTGGAAGACTTACCGTTTTTAGACATCCCAACGTAGTTTTTAATTGTTCCACCCATAAATATGTCGAACCACCCACCTATGGAAAGTGCAGGTACGTCAATATCTTTGTGATGTTCTTCTATTGCAATAGATTTCCAGTAATCGTCGTATTCGGGGTGCTCGAGCCATCTATAGTAGAAATCGCCGATGCCTTTAAGAGCAGGCCAGTCTTTTAGTGAGAGGTGAGAGTATTCATCCATTAACCGATCTGCCATATCAGTTAACTCGCCTATTTTATCTTCAGGTGCTCCGAAATTTTTAACAAGGTTTTCATAATTTGCTGACACCAAATGAATCAACGCCCAAGACAAATTAAAATCTAATTCGAATGCACCACCCTGATAAGTCCATCCCTCGTGGTAGTTCGAGGCAGTGATTCCGGGAGTGATTGCTTTTAACGCAGGAGGCTGTGCCATTGCAGCTAGCCACTGAGTTGCTCCGACGTAAGAGCCACCGAACATTCCGACATTGCCATCACACCACTCCTGGTTTGCGATCCACTCGATTGTGTCATACCCATCATTAATTTCATTTACAAACGGATGGAATTCTCCTTCAGATTCGAATCGCCCGCGACAATCTTGTACCATTACAGCATATCCTGATAGCGCTGCTGTAATAGAGTCTAAAGAAAGACCTCTAGAAAAAGGAGTGGTTCGGTTATATGGGGTTCTTTCTAATAAAACTGGGTATTTTCCAGTGCCCTCCGGTATAAATAAATCTGAGTATAGCGTGATTCCGTCGCGCATTTTGATTGGTATAGTTGATTCGAATCTAACGCCAGTTTTATTTGCCATATCTTAATCCCCAATTTTTATCCCCAATTTTTATATAAATTTTTAAATTGTGGCAAATGATAGGTCTAATTTGATGCGTTAGTCAAATCAAAGAGGTAATTAAACTTTAACGAGGTGCTATATAGCTTCACATACAGTTTGGGTAATCAAACCAGTGACAATGTATGGGTTGCAATTAGCGTTAGGCCTTCTGTCCTCGAGATATCCTTTTTTATCTCTATCGACTTGCCATGGTATTCTTATTGATGCACCGCGATCAGAAACACCGTATCTGAACTCTTTGTATGAGCATGTTTCATGAAGGCCTGTTAGCCTTTCCTCAATTCGGTCGCCATAGTTGGTAATGTGTAAATCAGCCTTTTTACCTAATGCCTCAGCGCCCGCGATTATTGGATCATAGGAGTCTCTCATCTCTTTTGTAGAGAAGTTTGTGTGAGCTCCTGCGCCATTCCAATCACCCTTTACTGGCTTGGGATCTAGAGTTGCAGTTATGCCATAATCTTCAGCAATTCTGTATAGCAACCATCTAGCCACCCATAATTGATCAGATACTGAAATAGGATCCAGTGGTCCTACTTGGAATTCCCATTGTGCCGGCATAACTTCGGCATTAATTCCTGAAATTGCTAGTCCTGCTTCTAAACATGCTTCCAAATGGTCTTCTACAACATCTCTTCCAAAAACTTCATTGGCCCCAACCCCACAGTAATAGCCACCCTGAGGTGCTGGAAAGCCATTTTCAGGCCAGCCTAAGGGGCGGGAACCGTCAAAAAACGTATACTCCTGCTCGATTCCGAACCATGGTTCATGCTTTGAGTACTTGTTGGAAATCTCAACACAACTGGCTCGATGATTACTTTTATGAGGGCTCATATCGATGTTAAGCACTTCGCACAAAACAAGTATGTCATCATCTGATCTCGTAGGATCAGGACACGTAAATACAGGATTTAAAACGCAATCCGAATCGCTTCCAACAGCTTGATTAGTACTAGATCCGTCAAACCCCCATATTGAAGGAGATTCCCCTTTGGGTATTACCTTTGTTTTTGACCTTAGGTATTGCGTTGGTTCTGAGCCGTCAATCCAGATATACTCCGCTCTATATGATGACATTTTACCCTCAATATTGTGTTTTTATAGTTCCTGTGTAAGAACTGTATTTATACTGTTAAACATACCATTTATTACTATTTAGAATCAACAATCATTTTATAAAAATGTAATTTTATTCTTTATTTTTACCAGGCTACAGCTATACCGTCTGATCTAGGTTCGCTGGCCCCGGTAAGTGTTCCATTAGATAAATCGGTTTCGATAATTTGGCCGCTACCAAAAAAAGATGGATGAGGTTCAGCTAGAGTTACGTTATGGCCTTTAGATTTAAGCTGATCAAGGATACGTTTATCGGCAATAGTTTCTATGAATGACTCGTTAGTAATTTCGGTTCTAAATCTCGGTGCGTCTAAAGCTTGTTGAGGTGACAGCTTAAAGTCAATCATGTTGACTAACATTTGAAGGTGGCCTTGTGCCTGTTGCATTCCACCCATTACTCCATACGTTAACCAAAGTTGGTCATCAATTGTAGCCATAGCGGGTATTATTGTATGAAACGGACGTTTATTTGCTTCAATTACATTTGGATGATTATCGGTTAAAGAAAACCCTTTTCCTCGATTATGGAGAGCGATACTTGTATCTGGAACTATTATTCCACTGCCAAAGGCTTCATACAAGCTGTTGATTAATGAACAGGCATTACCATTTTTATCAACGACACTGATATACACCGTGTCATTAATAACTTTTGAGTCAATTGAACATTCAACGTTAGCCACAGATTCTGGATTTATAAACGATCTCTTGTAATCGGCATGTTTTTTACTCAAGAGGGATTCGAGTGGCACTTCAACTTTGCTTGGATCAGCGATATATGTAGCACCATCCATAAAAGCTAATCTCATTGCTTCGATTAGATGATGGTATGTTTCTCCTGATTGGAACCCCATTTTTGAGATATCAAAGCCAGATAATATGTTTAGGGCTAAGAGTGCATTTAAGCCTTGTCCATTCGGTGGGCATTCCCAACAGGTTACTCCTCTGTAGGTGGTTTTTATAGGTTCTACCCAATTTGCTTCGTGGTTAATAAAATCGTCTTTGGTTAACCACCCGCCAAGAGATTGGATATGCGAACTAATTTTAGAAGCTAGGTCCCCTTGATAAAATTCCTTGGCTCCTCCTTCTGCTATGGTCCTAAGGGTGCGCCCCAATTGTGGCATTTTCACTATTTCACCGGCTTGTGGAGGACGTCCATTAATTAGTAAATCACTTTTCAATCCATATTTAGATATTCTAGTGGAGTTTGCATTCCATTGCGCAGCAATAATTTCTGAAACCGGATATCCAAATTCAGCATATTCGATTGCTGGTTTCAAACACTCTTTTAAATCCATATTCCCGTAACTATCTATTAGAGATTCCCAACCACTAACAGTTCCTGGGACTGTGATTGCATATGGACTGTCACTGGGGATTTCACATAAATTTTGATCTCGAAGCTCCTGTAATGAAGCAGCTTTACCGGCTCGTCCACTGGCATTTATGGCTTTAATTTTTGGATCGCTACCTATTTTGACTAATGCAAAGAGATCTCCGCCAATACCAGTAGACATAGGCTCTACAACATTTAGTGTTGCGGCTGTGGCAACTGCGGCGTCGATAGCATTACCACCGTTTAATAATGTTCTCAAGCCAGCCATGGCTGCTAACGGCTGAGTAGTTGCCACTACACCATTGCGGCCTCGTACATTTGATCTTCTCGAAGTAAATTTCAATAGTCACCTCATTCTTTAGTTATGAATTTTTCTGACAGGGCAGCTTGTTCCAGTGTTTTACTTATAGAAACTACAACGGGTCCATATTTCTTTAGAGTTATTCCAGCTATTTGATTTTTCGTTAATACCCAGGTTCTCTCCCCGTCAACCGCGATTGAGCTAGGCTTTAAATTGACATTTAATTTGTCATTGAATTTCATCTCTGCCCAAGTAGTTACATTAACTTTAGAAATCACTCCTGGCGTAATTGGTGCTGATACCAGATGTTTACCTTTACCTAGTTTTACGTAAATGCCTGCTTTTGATTTGATGGGGATCCTTGATGCGATTGATGCCAGTCCAATACTTGAAGGGTAAAAGCCAGACACAAAAATTTCATCGATTGATTCAGGATCCCAAACTGCCCTAGCACCTATATAAGCTTGTTTTGAAATCGCTACATCAACAAGTGCCACTCCAACTACTTTTCCATCTATATCAATTTCAATTAGTGGTTTCTGTTTAGTAGCGGTTTTTATGTCGACTGCGTTAGTAGCAATTAAACCGGCGGCTAAGCCTGCAGTAGTTCCTTCAATTAAGATCGGAAAAACGTTATTAGTGCCTGTGGATATTGGAACCATAGGCACTTTGGATGAGTGCTCAGCTATACTTCTGTTCGTTCCATCGCCTCCCAGACTAACAATACAGCTAACTCCTAATTCAACCATTACTTTAGTTGCTAAAACTGTATCCTGCTCGTCTCCAAAGGCAGGTATATCTAAGATCTCAACTGGTATTGTATTGTTTGCTTTGTTGATAGCTGCTTTTATTAAACCAATTGTGTCTGGCATTGCTAACACTTTATCTACGCCGGCGTTCGTGAGTCCAGTTAATATCCTGACAACGATATTTAACTTTTCTTCATCTGTTGTGAACCGGCCAAAAGACACAATGCGCCTAATGTCTTTACCAGCTTTTGGATTTACTATTAAGCCAACAGTATTCATCTCATAAATTTTTCAATAGAGACTCGGTTTCAGCTAATTGTTTTAGTAGTGAACTTTTTAGATGAGAACCAGTTATTATCGCAGCAACCTTTTGGCCATCTATAAAATCTTTATTTTGGAAACAAGCAGCGATTGTTATTGCGGCTGATGGCTCAGCCATCACTTGGTCGAATTCCATTAGTGTTTTCACTGCAGGAAGAAGCATTGATTCTGGAATGATCCAAATATCATCTATTAAATGACTTATTTCTTCAGAAATCTTCATTATCGGTATTCTTACTTCAAGGCCATCTGCTTCTGTTTTTGTGGGTTGATTAATGTCAAAGGGTTGCCCCGTTATGGCTTTTTGCATGACTGGAGCACCGCTTGTTACAAGTCCGATAATTTTAATGGAAGGTTTAATTTCTTTTAATACAGAAGCAACACCTTTAATAAGCGATCCATTTCCAATTGGTACTAGCACGGTATCCCAAGTAATATTGGAATTCATTAATTCATCAGCTATCGTTGCAGCACCGTATGCCATTTCTGGCACTACACCGTCTTCCCAAAAATCAGCGTTGTCTTTAATTGCTGCCATCTTTCCAAACTCTTTTGCTGAATCAAAATCATCCCCGTGATGCACCACCTGCGCTCCAGTCTCCAATATACAGCGTATTTTGGATGGGTTAGCGTTATTAGAAACGAAAACAGTTACGGCCACATCATATCTTCTGCCAGCTTCTGCAATTGCCAGTCCATAGTTGCCTGCTGACGCAACATATACAGATCTATTTGCAATCGAGCTTTTGTTAGATGACATAGCTGTCAAACCGCCGCGCAATTTAAATGAACCGATAGGAGAACAGTCCTCTCGTTTTAACCAGATTTCAGAATTAAGATGTTTTCCTATACGTGAAGGTAATAAGGGAGTCGGAATCCAATACTCATTTTTTAAGATGGAATATGTGTTTTTCAGGTTTTCAGAAGGTTTCATTTTTCTTGTTATTGAATTGTATTCTATTACTCACTAAACCTTAAACCTAATGGGTCTTCCTCAAAATCAATGTTGGTGAGTGCACTTATTGCGACCTCTCTAATATTTTCGTCATCATCCTCGGTCCAAGTTAAAATTTCCCTTTTGGCCAACTCACCGCCTAGATAACCCAATGAAGTTAACGCAGCTATCTTTATTTGGATGTCAGGATCTTTGGTGAATGGTATTATTTCGGACACGGTGGATTCATCACCCAAAAACCCCAGTGCATTTAAGGATTCGAATCTAATTGCAGGATTTTCATCGCGTAAATCCTTCAGTATTAAATTTAGCCACTTTTGTTTTGAATTTCGTCCCATTGCAAAAATGGCGCTTTGTCGCAAAAGAGGATTTTCACTGCGATGAAATCGATTCAAAATATCATCAACACGGTTATCGTAAAAATAGCCGATAGCCTCTATAGTTCGCCTAAGAACATTGTAATTTTCCCCTTCTTTCTCCACTATTTCGATCAGAGCATCAAATATTTTCTTAGCATCTCTGTTAATTAATTTCCCGTTTTGGTTGAGGCGAGCAAATGAGCTCAAAGAAATTGCTGCTGCAGATCTCACCTCTGAATCAGAGTCATCTAATAATATGCTGATTAATGGTTTGATAAATGTTCTATCCTGTAACTCCCATAAACCATCCAGAGCTGCTTTTCTAACAATGGGTTCTGCGTCCGACAAGCTGGCTTTGCATATATTAGTAAAGTCAAGCTGCACATCAAATTCAGCGAGTTCATTTAAGCGAGTTAAAATTTTAACTTTTATTGAGCCGGGTATGTTTTTCCATATATTACAGAAGTCTTCAAGCTCCTCTCCAGATATTCCTGAGAATTCTAAAAGAGTTGATGTCTTAATAGTTTCATTGTTTTGTGCAAGCTCAGTTAAATAATCTTCCACTTATATATAACCTTATTTCAAAGAATTAATACTCTAAATATTAATTGAATTGCCTATTAAATCATATTGTCATTAAATGTATTAAATTTCTGAGGTAGAATTGAATTTGAAATGAAGAAGGCCAGTACGTCTAATATAGTTAGATTGTCACATATTCTGGAGAAAGAATATGGAACGATTTCATGGTATCCCAGGAGGAATGCTATTGATGAACTCGTCTATACAATACTTTCTCAACATACTTCTGATATCAACTCTGAAAGAGCATTTGATAATTTGATGAGTAGATTTGATTCAATAGAGGCTATATCTAACGCTAATGTGTCAGACATTGAGCAAAGTATAAAAACAGCTGGGTTGCATAAAATTAAAGCGGTCAGAATTAAGGAGGTTTTAAATATAATTCACAATAAAATAGGTGGATTTGATCTTAGCTTCCTGTCTGAAATGCCCTTGGGAGATGCTAAAAGTTGGCTTAAGTCGTTGCCTGGTATAGGGCCAAAAACGGCGGCTATCGTTCTATGTTTTTCTTTTGGAATGCCGGCGATGCCAGTAGACACACATATTTATCGTGTTTCTCGTCGCTTAAGGCTTATTGGGCCGAAAGTGTCTGCTGATAAAGCTCATGATTTGATGGAAAAAATTGTGCCCCCTGATGGGATTTTCCCTTTTCATATGTATCTGATTCAACACGGACGTAAGGTTTGTAAAGCTTTGAAACCGAAGTGCGGCGACTGCGTAGTGGCTCTACTGTGTCCTTCAAGATTAAAAATCAGCTAACTAGACGATAAATTAGTTCTATCATGGAAACTTTTTATGTAGGATAAAATTTAAAGAGTTATATTATATTTGTTGTAAGCATTTGGTATGGAGATTTAATATCGAAATGAAAGTCGGCATATTGAACATAACAGGCTATGGCGGTATCGAACTCGCTCGTATATTGAACCGACACCCTCAATTCAAAATCACATCCGTTACCGGGAGAAGTGCTGCTGGAGAACAGTTAGCTGATATTTTCCCGCATTTATCCGAACTTAGTTTAACTATAAAAGATGAATTAGATGAAAAAGTTGATCTGGTATTTTCGGCATTGCCGCATGCTGCAAGTGCAGAGAAACTTAAGCCTTACATCGAAAACGGACAACGGGTTATAGATTTTAGTGCAGATTTTCGTTTGAATGATATTGCAGATTATGAGGCTTGGTATGGCAACAATCATCCGTTACCAGGTCATTTAAGCTTGGCATCTTATGGATTGCCTGAGTTGAACAGGGAATCCATAAGGAATAGCACATTAGTTGCTAATCCTGGTTGCTATCCAACTGCGAGTATATTGGCGCTAGCTCCTGCAATGGCTAATTCGCTAATCACTGACGATGTGATTATAGATGCGAAATCAGGGGTATCAGGGGCAGGGAGAGGATTATCCTTAAACACTCATTTTTCTGAACTCAATGAAAGCATAAAGGCATATTCGGTTTCAGGTCATCGGCACATGCCCGAAGTTGTCCAGGAGTTATCCAAATTAACTCATGATGTTAATATGAAGTTAACTTTCTTAACTCATTTAATTCCGATAACTAGGGGAATATTAGTTAGTGCATATGCTGGTTTAAACATATCAAAACTTGGAAACAAATCGAACGCTTCAGAAGTAATACGTGATGTTTATCAGGAATATTATAAGCACGAGAAGTTTGTGACTGTAGCGGATCAACCTCCTACTACCAAACAGGCTCAAGGAACTAATCAATGTTTGATATATCCAACTATCGATACTCGCACTAATCGATTGATAGTTATATCCTGTATTGATAACCTTGTTAAAGGTGCTGCGGGTCAGGCTGTACAGAATGCCAATATATTGTTTGGATTCCCCGAAGATACAGGTCTTCAGGATCTCGCACTGTATCCGTAAAACTAAGTTTTTAGTTGTGGTTGCATAATATAAACTTGAAGATATGATAAGCTCCCATCGTCTAGAGGACTAGGACACAGCCCTTTCAAGGCTGAAACACGGGTTCGAACCCCGTTGGGAGTACCAAATTTGTGTTTTACATGTTTGCACACACTAATTTGAAATTTATTTTTGATTTATGAAAACGATTGAAATTTTTGATCATATCTATGAAAAATCGCTTATGGCGGTTTTAGTAGTCGATCAAGTTGAAGAAGCAGTTAATACTTCTAAAGCTTTATTAAAAGGTGGGGTGTCAGTAATCGAGTTGGCATTAAGAACACCTGTAGCACTGGAAGCTATAAGCGCAGTAGTAGACCATTGTCCTGGCATGTTAGTTGGAGCAGGAACTGTCATAAATCCAGAGCAAGTTGAAAGTGCAAAAAAGGCTGGGGCACATTTCGCATTGTCTCCAGGATTAAACACTAATGTGATAACCGAAAGTAATAATTATGATTTGCCATTTATACCCGGTATAGCCACTCCGACAGAATTGCAATTGGCTTTGGAATTTGATTGTAATTGCCTGAAAGTATTTCCGGCTGAGACAATTGGCGGATTGCCTTACCTAAAGAGTATCTCTGAGCCCTATAAGCATCTCGAAGTGAAATATATCCCGCTTGGCGGTATCAATATTGATAATTTCAGCGATTATTTATCATTCCCAGAGGTAATAGCCGT
The DNA here is from genome assembly GCA_009392275.1 of SAR202 cluster bacterium. Classification (GTDB taxonomy): domain Bacteria; phylum Chloroflexota; class Dehalococcoidia; order Lucifugimonadales; family UBA2962; genus UBA2962. Next base: position 36,610 of record VFGV01000022.1, on the reverse strand, counting down.
TGGGGGGTCTTGGTTAACCCCAAGGGCACTAATTAAAGATAAAGCATGGGATGATATAACGAAAACAGCGCAAAAATCGTTGGAAATTCTCGGAAAGTAGGAAATTTACTAGATTATGAAAAAAATAGTGACGTTTGGGGAAGTAATGATTAGATTTAGCCCTCCAGGCTTAAATCGTGTCATCCAATCTTTACCGGGTTCTATTGAGGCTAGTTATGGAGGAGCTGAAGCAAATGCCGCTGTACAGGTAGCAATGTTAGGTGGGAACGTAGACTTTGTGTCGTCATTACCGGTGGGTGATGTTGGAGACAGCTGCTTAAATTACCTAAAGGGATTTGGAATTAACATAGACTCTGTTGTTAGGTCTGAACTGGGCTGCATGGGTTCCTATTATTTAGAAACCGGCGCTAACCAGAGACCATCAGTTGTAGAATATCATCGGACCGGTTCAACATTTTCATTGTTGCCAAAAAATAACTATAACTGGTCTGAAATAATTAACGGAGCTGAGTGGGTTCTAATAAGTGGCGTGACCCCCGCAATTTCTAAATCAGCATGTGGCGCAGTTATGGACGCCATAGAAACAGCTAACAAACTTGGCGTAAAGGTTTGCTTTGATTTGAATTATCGAATGAAGCTTTGGAGATGGGACCCAAAATCCACACCCATGCAGTTAGCATCTCAGGTGCTAAAGCAATGCGTTCAAAAATCTGACTTAGTTATCGGAAATGAGCAAGTTTTTTCTAACGTTTTAGGCGTCTCCACAAAAACATCAAGTCAAGATTTGACCGTTAGAACTAAAGACTTAGCAAGTCAAATAATAAAATCATTTCCTAACTTATCTTATGTCGCTCTGAATATGCGAGAAATACTTTCTGCGACTCATAACCGGTTTGGACTAAGTTTATATGATAAATCAACAAATGTTTCAGTTGTAGCGCCATTGAACAAAACTGACTATTTTCCTTATGAGATAACCAATATAGTGGATCGAGTTGGAGCAGGTGACGCACTTGCTGGTGCTTTGCTTTATGGGCTGTGCAATTTAGACACATTTGACCATCAACATGTTGCTGAGTTTGCAGCAGCAGCTGGATGTTTAGCTCACTCAATTGTTGGAGATTTTAGCTTCATAAATAAGAAAGAAATAGAAAATTTATTAACAGGGAACAGTTTAGGGGGAGTAGTTAGGTAGCTTTATTTGGTAAAATCACAGACAGGAGACCAATATGGGTAAGATTTTTTTTGGATTTTTTACGTTAATTATTTTATTTGCAATTGCATGTGGTGGTAGTGGTGGAGCATCAGCATCTTTTTCAGATGCTGAACGGCCTGAGTCAATTGAGGATGACACGAGACTTGAACCAACCCCAACTGTGGAGACCGAGTTAGGTGAATACGGAGGTGGAGGAGGAGAAGTAACTAGTCTTGAAGACAGGGGATTTGGAGTGCCGCAGGAGATACCTTTGGGCGAAGAGTTCATGTTTGAAGAGGTATTAACTGTAACTGTAGATTTCAGAGAATTGGTTAGTGATACCCGTTGCGCAGAAGGAAATACATGCGACGAACCTGGTCAAGCAGTGGTTAAGCTAGGGGTTAGATCTGGAGGCATGTCTATGGGTGCTAGTGACTTTGTAATTGATTCAGGTGCTGAAGGCGAAGTAAAAAAGCTGGGAAGGTTCTCAGTACAATTATTAGATGTATCCCCATTGCCCAATGCTGATGGAACTCTTGCTGATGGTTATATTGCAACTGTTAAAGTTTTCAGGCAATAAGTATATTTAATTTAGAAGATAAATCTAAATTGAGCGAAAACATATAAAGTTTTCGCTCAATTGGGTTAATTTAGATAAATGGCGGATAATGTCAAATAGCATAGTTGCCATTTTAATTGTTTTAATTTTGATGTTCGGTTCGTTTTCGTGCTCACAAGATACCTCAAACCAACATGACTTTAAAAAAGATGGCCGTACAAAAATCGCGTTAGAATACAAAATCACTGAAAGTGATACTAATTCTCTCGACCCTGAAAATACACCAAAACCAATCACTATTGAAGGTTTTGAAATTCCTGCTTCATCATCTTTGCCTAATTTGAAGCCTGGTTGGTTATGGGAAACTGATGGTCCCATCATCATTTCAAATGAACCGGACACATTTTTTGATGGGATACCCGTAGTTGGGTCTAAAGTATTTGTTGATATCGTGGTTTTTAATGGTTCCTTAATACCTATTGAATCAGATTTCAATGTAGATATATTTTTTGATGGCAACAAAATCGATTCCGTAAGTTTTTCAGGTGCTACTCCAGCAACTGCTTTCAGAACACGCCTAGACATCTTGTCCGATCTAATAGATTCTTTAAATGTGGCACCTGGTGAACATGTGCTGAGTTTACGTATAGATCCGGAGAACTTAATTAAAGAGTTTAATGAATCTGATAACGTTTTCGAGAAGAAAATTACATGGTTAGAGAATGAATTAGAGCAAATTGCAACAAGCTATACTGACGATGATTTGAAGAGAATCCTGTCTGCCGTGCCGCAATTAATGCAATCTAACCCAATCGTGATTGGCGATGATGAAGAATTGGATATTCAAACTTTAATTGATATTGCTGATGCCGGAATATTTTTGCTTACTGGTTCAAGTATATTAGATCAACGGGTTAGGGTTCAGATTCTGAGTCATGAAGATTATATAGAGAGGCTGGAATCTACGTTTAATGATCTTTTTGCTCTCAATGATGGCACTGATTTCTTAGCTCTTGCAAAAGAGAGAGATTTTCAGAAAAAATACTCGCTTGGAAAGAAAGACAGATTACAGGGTAAGGTTGATGTTATGGTTAATGGATCAAATAATTTTGATATCGTTATAAGTACCTTGGTGCATGAATTGGCACACGCATTACAAGATATACTTGCGCCATGGCAAACAGAAGACCGTGATTCAAACAATTCTCTTGAACTAATGGCAATTAGAGAAGCCCAAGCACAGCAGTTTGAAAGAGCATTCTGGTTATCAGTAAATGAAATGTCTGGCGAAAATCTATTAAGTTTCAAACACACTAATGCTAGAGATCGTTATATAAACTTAAACTCATCATTTGATTCAGGCGATGGTTATTATCAACATGATTTGGGGCGTGCAATACAGTGGCTCGCTGTTCTATCAGACAAACGCCTTGAACCCCTTAAGACTGAGTTGCTGCAAGAAGGTGAGTTAAGTTACACATCGGGGTTTAAACTATTTGAATACTTGCTAACACTTAAACCAGAAAATGTGAAGATGTATGTATCGACTTTGTTATCTACAGTTGATCAATATTCAGATGTAATAATCCAGCTACAAAAAGATCGGTTAGTTGATGTTGAAATGCTAGATTATAGAGAATATTCGGCTTTAGAAGATATTGGTTTACTTATGCCTTAACCTCCACCAACTGCTCTTACTATTTCAATTTCATCATAAGCAACGATTTGAACCTGATCTAGTTCCCTTCTTCTAACTACAACACCATTTAAGGCAACAGCAATCAATTTCTGACTTATATCTAATTCGACAAGCAGCTCTGCTATAGTTAACTCAGGATTGATTCTTTTGCTCTCCCCATTTATTCTGATTTCTATTGTCTTTTCAGTCATATTTATTGGCTAATTTGCATTTTTGCTTTCATAGATCTTGCTGCATTTTCAGGGTTGGGCGATTCCCAAATATAACTTATCACCGCAATGCCCGTAGCTCCTGATTTAATTATGCTCTGGGTATTATTTAAATTAACCCCACCTATGCCGAACACAGGTTTTTCTGTAACATCACACACATCAGTTATTAATTGCAAGCCCAATGGTTTTCTATCAGGATGGGAAGATGTATGAAATATATTACCTGCAATTAAAAAGTCAGCTCCTGATATTTCTGCTTTGATTGCAGCATTTTTAGAATGAATGGACCGTCCAATAAGCAATTTTCTAGAAATGTCCGAAGATTTCGTCTCTATTTGTTTTTCAGGAAGCTGTATGCCGTCTGCATTGATCTTAGCTGCAACTTCGGGATTACCATTCAAAATGAACAACGCTCTATTTTTTGTGATTTCCGCAATCAAGTTTCCAAGTTCAATAATTCTATTATCATTTAATGAAGGTTCTCGTAATTGGAGCATGTCAACTCCACCGTGTATTGCATCCTCAATTATTTTTAAATCTATCGGACCATAGCTAACGATGTCAGTTAATAAAGTTAAACATGGCTTCGGTATAGTTTCCATATGGTCAAACCGTTGGAGTTCTAACTTGAAACTATCCCTTGACTGGGACTGCTAGGTGAAGCTACGCTTTTTGCTTGTATTCGGCCAGCGATAAAACCTTGTCTGCCTGCTACTACTCCGAGCTTGAATGCTTCTCCCATTAGTATTGGATCATCAGCTTGAGCAATTGCTGTATTTACCAGCACTGCATCGGCTCCAATTTCCATGGCTATCGCAGCATCTGACGGTGTAGCCAGACCTGCATCTACAACAACAGGCACATTTGCTTGCTGAATAATCAATTTTATTTCATCTAAGGTCTGTATACCTTGCCCAGATCCAATGCCTGAACCTAATGGCATTACTGTTGCGCATCCAACATTTTCTAGTATTTTAGCTAATACAGGGTCTGCATGAATGTATGGTAAAACAACAAAACCGTCATTCACTAAATGTTTGGCGGCTTCATAGGTTCCAACAGGGTCGGGCATCAGATGAGAACCTTCAGGAATGACCTCAAGTTTTAACCAGTTAGATCCAGTCAGCTCTCGTGCTAGGTTTGCTACGAATATTGCTTCTTCAGCTGTTTTGCATCCTGCAGTGTTTGGCAAAACAGTGTATTTGTCCCAGTCAAAGAAATCCAGGATATTTTTTTCTTTTGGGTTGTCTAAATTCAAGCGCCTGATAGCTACCGTAACTATTTGTGCTTCCGAAGCTGCGATCGAGTCAACCATTTCAGCATTACTTCTATGCTTACCCGTACCAACCATAAGTCGGGAATTAAAAACCTTTTTGGATATTTTAAGAGAGTCGCTCACATGTAACTCCGTTTTAATATTATTAATATCGATTTTATTGATGATATCTAGAATTAAAACCGACAGTAATAATAATGATCTGTTATTCTGAAATACTTATTTTTACCATTCTATTGAAATCAGGGTATTGTAATCAAACCTTGCAGTCAAATTAAGGATAATTTATGAACGGAAATAGTGCTAAATGAAATCGATTGATCATACAAATGTGAGGCATTTCACTGCTACTGGATTTGTAATAAATAATAATTCACTTCTATTGCATTGGCACTCAAAGGTTCAATCATGGCTTCCTCCAGGAGGTCATATTGAAGCAAATGAAGATCCCGTTGAGGCCTTAAAACGGGAGGTTTTAGAGGAGACTGGCTTAGCAGTGGAAGTTATACATATGGGTCAGGATTTTGGTTTTAGGTATCCTAAGCAAATATCATCGCCAGTCACTATATTAATTGAGGATATCAATGACAATGAAATTGGCAGTCACCAACATATCGATATGATTTATTTTTGCAAATTATCTTTTGGCGAAGATCCGTCAAACATAAATCCTGGATGGTTGTGGGTTGAAAAAGAAGATTTAGATAAAGGTTTGCCATTAAAAAATGATAAGGGAGACTATGATCCACCGCCTGAAGATGTTTTAATATTGGCTTCGCATGCCTTTGAGGCCGTAAACTTAATTATCTAAATTGCTTTGAATTTAAAACTAACACGGAGTATGTAATAGTGATCACTAGGTCAGAGAATGACAACCTAGAATACAATCAAGCAGCCATAGAAGAAAAATGGCAGCGTAAATGGCAAGATAGCAATTTACATAAGGTTCTTGATACCGATAAAAAACCTAATTGGTATGAAATGACTATGTGGCCATACACTTCTGGCGATCTCCATATTGGACATTGGTATGCAATGGCTCCATCTGATGCACATGCACGGTTTAAAAAGATGCAGGGCCACAATGTTTTACATCCGATGGGCTTTGATGCGTTTGGGCTTCCAGCAGAAAATGCGGCTATAAAGCGTGGCATTCATCCTTACGAGTGGACTATGTCCAATATCGAAAACATGAGAAAGCAATTAATGCGTATGGGTACGATATATGATTGGGACAGAGAAGTTGTCACTTGCAAATCGGATTATTATAGATGGAATCAATGGATATTTTTAAAGTTTTTAGAAAATAACTTAGCTTATCAAGCTTATGCGCCTGCTAACTGGTGCCCAACTTGCAATACAGTTCTAGCTAATGAACAAGTTGTTGATGGAAAGTGTGAAAGATGTAGTTCTGAAGTGTCTCAAAGGGATCTTAATCAGTGGTTTTTTAGAATCACCAATTATGCAGAAGAGTTGCTAGATCAGTCTGAAATTGATTGGCCAAATAAAATTAATATCATGCAGACAAATTGGATAGGTAAAAGTTACGGCACTCATGTTCAATTTGACATATCATCGTTGGGTCTTGAAACACCTAAAATTGATACATTTACAACTAGAGTAGATACCATTTATGGTGTGACATTCATGGTTATATCTCCAGAGCATCCATTGGTTGGGCAACTGACTATTCCGGGGAAAAAAGACGAGGTAGATCAGTATGTTAAAAATGCTAGAAAACAATCCGAAATCGAGAGACTTTCAACTGACAAGGAAAAGACAGGAGTATTCACTGGTTCATATTGCGTGAACCCATTGACTGATGAACAAATACCGATTTTTGTAGGCGATTATGTTCTTCTTAGCTATGGCACGGGAATTGTTATGGGCGTGCCAGCACATGACGAGCGGGATTTTAAATTCGCAAAAAAATATGATTTAGATATCAGGACAGTTGTACAGCCTGATCAAGACAATGATTTCGACTCGGATTCAGCATATGCTGGTGATGGTATATTGGTTAACTCAGGTTCTTTTAACGGATTAAATAGTAAGGATGCTATAGATAAGATTTCGGAACATCTTGCATCAAAAGGTGTTGGTGAGAAATCTGTGCAGTATCGTATGAGGGATTGGTTGATTTCGAGGCAGAGGTATTGGGGAACACCTATTCCTATAATATATTGTAATGATTGTGGCACCGTTCCTGTGCCAGTGAAGGATCTGCCTGTACTGTTGCCAGACGACGCTCAATTTAAGCCTACCGGAGAATCCCCTCTTGAACTGCATGAACAATTTGTAAATGTCGACTGTCCCGTTTGTAAAAAACCTGGACGTAGAGAGACTGACACAATGGATACATTTGTGGATTCGTCATGGTATTTTTTAAGGTATGCGAGTCCTGAATATGTAGATGGGCCTTTTGACCCAAGTGCTATGAAAAAGTGGCAACCAGTAGATCAATATACTGGGGGAGCTGAACACGCTGTAATGCACTTGCTTTACTCCAGGTTTTTTATTAAAGCTCTAAGAGATATTGGGTTGATAGAATTTAATGAACCTTTCATTAGATTGTTTAATCAAGGGCATATTACGCACTCAGGTTACCGAATGAGTAAATCAAGAGGCAATGTTGTGTCGCCAGATGATTATGTAGAGAAAGTAGGGGCAGATGCGGTTAGATGCTATTTAATGTTTTTGGGACCTTGGGATCAAGGTGGCGATTGGATAGACAGTGGAATTAATGGCATATCTCGGTGGTTAAATAGAATCCGCTACTTGGCCACGCAAGATATAAATAGTCTTGATCCATCAAAAGTTAGTGAAGCTGACAACTCTGAATTAAACCGGTTAATTCATCAAACATTAAAAAAGGTTACAGAAGATCTAGAGAATTTCAAATTTAATACGACGATTGCCTCCTTAATGGAGTTAACTAATAAGTTGCATGATATTTGGAGAGCAGGACAGGTAGATCATAAATTATGGAAGATAGCGATTAAAAATCTTTTGTTAATGCTGGCTCCTCTTGCACCGCATACCGCAGAAGAGCTTTGGGAAGTTAACGGATTAAAGTATTCAATTCATTCTCATGAGTGGCCGGAATGGAATGCTGAATTTATTAAAGAAGCTGAAATCAATTTAGTCGTGCAGGTTAACGGTAAGGTTAGGGATACAATTCTAGTATCAGCGGAAATAAAGCCAGATGCAGCTAAGCAAGCAGCCATGTCATCCAAGAAAATAGCGTCGCATATTACAGATAAAGAAATAAAAAAATTGATTTATGTGCCGGGTAAATTAGTAAATATAGTTGCTATATAAATTTATCCTATGACGCGAAACTTATAAGAAATTTGATTTTGAGTTCCTTTACTGAATCTGTCTGCTTTTAAAGGGTTTATATCTACAAAACTCGCCTTGCCTTCCGTTACTAACTCAGACATACATATCCCTACTGCAGGGGCAAGTTTAAATCCATGGCCAGAGAATCCTGTGCAAAGGTAAAGGCCATCATAACCTTCGATCTTATCCACGATTGGGTGGGTATCAGGTGTGGATGTATAAAGTCCAGCATAACCAGTGAAATATTGACCATCGATAATGGAAGGTATCCTTTTGGACAATCTAAGCCAGACATCTTCAAGATAATCCATCGACGGTTTCGGATTGTATTGATCTGGGTCGGCTATATGCTCTCGATTACCGTTTCCGACTAGAGTCATATCATTACCTTCTGGCCTAAAATATGTCATGTTTGTCATATCTGCCCCACTTGGATGGTTTTGGAGTATATTGCCTTCTCTTTTAATTAGAAAAACTTCATGTCTAGTTGCTGTCAGTGGTAGATCGATGTCTAATTTTGATAAAAATTGGCTTGACCAGGGTCCTGTAGCCATTATGGCTATTTCTGTTTCATAAGTTTCTTGTTCCGTGTGTACTGAAGACACTTTATTTTTTTTCACTTCAATCTTTTGTGCAGGAGATTTCAATGCTATTTTTGCACCTAATTCTTCTGCCTGTTTGGCGTATGCCATTGCTGTCCCTGAAGGGTCGCCGTGCCCACTTTGTGGCTCCCATGCAAAAACTTCATCACCGTTGAAATCAAAGCCTGGTGCTACTTCCTTGGCTTGTTTTAAATCGATTATGTCTGTGTCTATACCGACTTCTTTTTGAATTGATACGTTTTTCAGTAGACCTTCCCTAGATTCTGGTCCTGCTATAGCAATAAAACCTGTTTTAATAAATTGTGGCTTTTGTTGTCCGATTAATTCATCGAAGTGCAGAAAGTATGGGAAGCTTTTCCAAGATAATTCTGCGTTGACTCTTGTCGAGTAGTGCATTCTGATCAATCCGGAAGATCTGCCTGTCGATCCAGAACCTAAGGTATCTCTTTCGAGTAACACACAATTTTTTAAGCCTTTACTTGCAAGGTTATACAGTATACTGGCTCCCATCACACCACCACCTATTACTACGGCATCGACTTTTTGTGTCATAAAGGTTCCTTTTTCCTGTAATATTTTAAAGATCATATAATATGAGAATATTTGGATATAGCCTTTTAATTTAAAATTTACTGTGTCTATGAATATTTTTGGTTTTAGGAGAAATTAACTACTATGAAACTGAATGTTGCCATTTTGCCAGGGGATGGTGTTGGACCCGAAGTTACTAAAGAAGCGGAAAAAATATTGAATTTAGTTGCAGAAAAATTTGGTCATAAGTTGGATTCAAGTACGGGCCTTATTGGAGGTTCAGCGATTGATGAAACTGGCACAGCGTTACCAGATAACACACTGGATATATGTCGGAAATCAGATGCTATTCTTTTTGGCGCCGTTGGGGGTCCTAAATGGGATTCTGCGTCTGCAAATACAAGGCCTGAAGACGGCATTTTAGCTATTCGAAAGGAGCTTGGTCTTTTTGCTAATATCAGGCCGGTTAAAGCATATGATTCGCTGACGCATTCGAGTCCACTTAAAGAAGAACGATTGTCTGGCGTGGACATGGTTATTGTTCGAGAACTTACCGGTGGATTATATTTTGCAGAGCCGAAAAAGCGATGGACGGACAAATCTGGGAGACAAGCTGTAGACACGCTTCTATATTCTGAAGAAGAGATTTTCAGGATAATGAATGTGGCTTTTGAACTTGCCACAACAAGAAAATTAAAAGTCACCTCTGTTGATAAATTTAATGTTTTAGAAACGGGCCGACTTTGGAGAGAAGTTGCAAATGAAGTGAGTTCTAATTACCCCAACATACATTTAGAGCATATGTTGGTTGATAATGCGGCCATGCAACTAGTGAGGGCTCCTGCAAATTTTGATGTGATTGTTTCTGAAAATACATTTGGAGACATATTATCTGACGAAGCTTCAGTTCTTACCGGTTCAATGGGAATGTTACCATCCGCAAGTTTATCTGGGTCGATTGGCGATTCAAGTGCTTTGCATACCGCAAGTCTATATGAACCTATCCATGGCAGTGCGCCAGATATCCAAGGCATGGGTGTTGCCAATCCAATTGCAGCGATATTAAGTGTAGCTATGATGGTCCGTTATTCGTTTGGACTTCAACAGGAAGCTAACGCAATCGAATTAGCTGTACAAAGTACACTTGATCATCAATATCGTACACCGGATTTAGCAACTGATAATTCCGTTGTGGTTTCAACTTCAGAAATGGGCAATCAAATTGCATCTCGGATAAATAACGATAATTAACTAATTAACTAGGATAATTCTTCGGGTTCACCAAGGTCCAAGATACAGTCCCATTCAGATTTTGTTACCGGTTGTACAGATAGCCGAGAGAATTTCACCAACGCCATGTCCTGTAGCATTGGATGACTTTTAACGTCCTTTAAAGTTACGGGGGATTTAAGTCTTGCTTGAGCCTTTAAATCAACCATAAACCAAACCGGTTTTTCAGGTGTGCTTTTGGGGTCTGGGTGCTCGGAGTTTGGGTTCCATGCTGTGTCGTCTGGATATGCTTCTCTAACAACAACAGTCGTGCCTACGACTTGAGGAGGTACAATCATTGAGTGGTAGAAAAGCACCTTGTCTCCAACTTTCATTTTTTGCATATTGTTTCGAGCTGTGTAGTTTCTTACCCCATCCCATTCAGCTGTCATATCCTCTTCTGAAATTAAATCGTCAAATGAATAAGCTGAAGGTTCAGATTTAACAAGCCAATAATTTATTTCCATATATCACTCATGCCATGTAAAAGTTTTAATCCAATAACTATAGGGATAATTTGTCTGAAATAACAGGCTAAGAATTTCAAAGTCCTGTTAATAAAAGTTTTTATTAAATGAAAAACCGGTATCGTTTTTATGGAATTATAATATAGAGTTATATTGAGGACTTTATTTTCAGCAAATATTTAGGGCCGTCTTGTTGAAAATAATTGATTAAGAGATCACAATTGTTACAGATATAGGTGTTATATGGCAGTAAAGACTGATGGTAAAAAAGCAAAGAAAATAAATCCAAAAGACTGTACTCATCATTGGATAATAGATTCACCAAATGGCCCACAGAGTCAAGGGATGTGTAAGGTTTGTGGCGCTGAAAGAGAATTCATGAATTACCTGGAAAGCTCTGCATGGAGTAGCGGGGACGAAAAAAAGAATGATGACTCTAATGCTAAGAACAAAGATAAGGCTAAAACATCAACTAAAGCCAATAAATCTTCCAAGTAACTAACTTATCTAAACAAATCAGTTTGCTTATTTCTAATCAGAGAAGATGTACCTAGATTATTGTTTTTGTATGTAACTCCTCTGATTATTGCTACAGGAATTCTTTTAGTTTTCCGCATTACTAATTCAGCCGCCGCGGCAAGTTCGTCTATTATGGCAATTTCAGTTACATTCATGATTTTCTGAAAGTCGTCCATTTTACCCCTGTAATCAATTGTTGGTTGAATTCCTGAAGAACCGATAGAAAAATTAGTTTGACCTTCTCTCCATGGCCTACCGAAAGTATCTGAAATTATTACTGATATGTTGTTGATTCCAGAGATGCATTGTATTTTTGATGCTAGTTCAATTGCGGATTCATCTGGTTTTTTAGGTAAACGTAAAGCCACTTCATCTCCACTTACATTTGATGAATCAACACCTGAGTTTGCACAGATGAATCCGTGATGGGTCTCTGTTATTAGAATTCCTCTTTCGTAATCCAGTTTTATTATTTGACGACTATCTTTAAGGGCAATTTCAATAATTCGTGGATCTTTGCCACTTTTTTCTCCAAATATTTTGGAAAATGATGATGGCTTTACACTAGATAAATACACAAATTGGCCTTCAGATTTGCTTATAATCTTTTGTGCTATTACAAAAACATCATACTCTTTAATTAGTAGATTTTGTGCATTGGCAGATCTTAGTATTAGCTTTGCGATATCGTCTCCGGGCTTAATTTCTGGAAGTCCAGTGACTCCTATGATTTCTATAGTATTTTTATCCATTATTTAATCATTTTAGTAGAATAATTATTTCGTTAAATAAATTAATCATTTAAGTGTAATTTGTTATGCTGTAGCATGCTATACTCATCAATTCAAATACCGAGTTTATATATTTTTCATCTATTTTATTAATTTCATAAATTTAATCTTATGCTTAACCAACCTTTACTGAGAAGTTTACTATTCATACCAGGAAATCAACCTAAAATGTTAAAGAAGGCTTCCTCAGTGCGTCCAGATGCCTTCGTGTTGGACTTAGAAGATTCTGTTCCTGTGTTAGAGAAAAGCAATGCTCGAGAGATAGTAGCGGCTCATATTGATGAAATCAGCGAAGCTGGTATACCAATTATTCCTCGAGTGAATTCATTAGATACAGGATTGATAGATGATGATTTAAGTTATGTTGTGAGTTCTAACATCTGGGGGATTTCGGTTGGTAAAGTTGGTAGCCTGGATGATGTGTTGCTAGTAGATAAAAAAATTACAAAATTCGAAAAAGAATCTGGTATAGAAGTTGGTAAAATTAGATTGCTAGCATGGTTAGAGACTGCATTAGGAATCGTCAATGCTGGTCAGATTTGTAGTAGTAAAGTCAGACTTTCGGCAGTTTGTTTTGGAGCAGAGGACTACACTAATGACATGGAAATACCAAGACATATCGCATCTTCGAATTTAGATAACCCGGCGCTGGCATACCCTCGGTCAGTAATACCGTTATATGCTAAAGCTTCAGGTGTTATCCCTTTAGATACCCCATATTTTGGGTATAAGGATGAGGCAGGGTTGATAACTGATTGTCAAACTGCAAAACAACTTGGATATGAAGGAAAGTTTGCGATACATCCTGCCCAGATAGACATCATAAATCAAGTATTTTCACCGAATGAGGATGAGTACACTCAGGCTATGAATGAAATCGATGCGTTTCAAAAAAGCGAAGCACAGGGTAGGGGATCCACATCTTTAGAAGATCAAGTAATAGACGTGCCTGTGGTAGAGCGTGCGCGTAAATTAGTTAACAAGTATGAGTCTATATTTGGAAAGAGAGAACAAGATGGCTGAAGACAGAATTCAAGTTAAAGGCATGAAGTTTTTTGGCCATCACGGCATTACTAATGAAGAACAATTTATAGGGCAAAGAATTGAGGTAGACGTCGAAATAGAATTCGACCTAGAACCTGCCGGGAAAAGTGATGATCCAAATTTAACGGTGGATTACACCTCAGTTTTTCAAGTTACCAAAGAAATTGTAGAAGGCAAATCGGTTAAATTAATGGAGACGCTAGCACAAACGATTTGCGATCAACTTATATTGAAATTACAAGTAGAATCTGCTTGGGTAAAAGTTATTAAACCTAATCCTCCAATAGAAAACAGTGTAATAGAGTCTGTAGCAATAGAAGTACAACGAGATAAATAGGACTTAATTAAATAAACGGAAGGAGGCATGTAATGCCTATCGTAAAGATTGAAATGTGGAAAGGTCGCACCTCTGACCAGAAGGCTCAATTGGCCAAAGAGATAACAGACTCATTTGAGCGTTTAGGAACTGACAGAGATGCGACAATAGTGGTGTTTAATGACGTCTCAAAGGACAATTGGGCACAAGGTGGAACGTTAGCTTCTGAGTCATAAATCTAATTGACCATATCAGATTAACCAGTCTATACTGGTTTGTATAAGAAGAAAAAGCTATGAACAGGATTAGTAACCCCTGAAAATGACTAAGAGAACCGGGTAAGCTGTGAGCCGGTGTCAACAGAAAGGGTGAATGGACCTGGGAGCTGCCCCCTGAACATTGGTGAAATTCATTATCAGTTAAGTAGGGTAAGGCCAGAGTGGGCGCTGTAATAAAGCCTAGGACATAAAAAATGTCTGAAATAAAGAGCCTTAACGTTAAATTAAGGAAATAGGGTGGCACCGCGGAATAACAACCCGTCCCTTGTGGGATGGGTTTTTTAGTTATAGTACAAGGATAAATACAATGTCGGCCGCAAGCACCAAAAAGAGCAGAATTTTAACAGGAATACAGCCATCTGGAGACATGCAACTTGGAAATTACCTGGGAGCAGTTAAGCATTGGGTTAGGAATCAAGATATTCAAACCAATTTCATTCCGGTTGTTGACCTGCATTCTATAACTGTAAAACAGGATCCTAAAACGTTGTATCAGCAGACTGTATCTTTATTTGCAATGTTGATTGCATGCGGAATAGACACTGATAAGAGCACTTTATTTATACAAAGCCATGTATCAGCTCATGCTGTACTATCTTGGATTTTGAATTGTACTACTCCCGTTGGGTGGCTAGAGAGAATGATTCAATATAAAGAAAAAGCTCAAAATCGAGAAAGAGTATCAACTGGACTTTTAACCTATCCAGTATTAATGGCTGCTGACATTTTGATATATGACGCTGATGAAGTTCCTGTTGGAGAAGATCAGAAACAGCATGTCGAATTAACCCGAGATATAGCTGAAAGATTCAATAATATTTACGGTGAAACCTTTGTGCTTCCGGAAGCGGTAGTGCCAGTTGTGGGGGCTAGAGTTATGGGTTTAGACAATCCCTTGATTAAGATGTCTAAAAGTCATGCTCATATTCGCGGTCACGCCATAAGCATGCTGGATGACTCAAAAGAAATTGAAAGATCCATAAAACGTTCTGTAACTGATTCCTATAATGAAATTCGTTTTTCCGATGATAAAGAAAGAGCTGGAGTTAACAATCTTCTTGGAATATATCAGGTGATTACGGGTAAGACTGTGGATCAGGTTGAACATGATTTTAATGATGCACGCGGATATGGCGACTTAAAATCAAGGGTGAGTGATGTGGTTATTTCAGAACTAGAATCGATACAAAAACGTTATTATGAATTAATTGCTGATGCTACTGAACTTGGACGTTTAATTCAAAAAGGGGATGATGCTGCTAGACAATATGCAGAACCTAAATTGGATACGGTGTTGGAGAAAGTAGGACTTCATAGGAATGATGGTCGAGGTTTGTAAACATGCCGTTCAATAGTACCGAATATTCAATCAGTATAGACGATATTAAACGCCTTTCAAATAATGGCGTTGATGGTAATCTTGTGCCCTTATCCAGAACTGTAAACACCAAAAACGAGACTCCGGTATCGATATATTCAAAGGTTGCATCTCAACCGTATTCGTTTTTATTTGAAAGTGTCGAAGGAGCGGAGAGGATTGCACGATATAGTTTTATCGGTGTTGAGCCGTATGAGGTTATTAAAACTGGAGATGGACAAGAGCATGGTTCAGCTGATCCTCTGGGTTTGATTGAGAAACGATTAAGTGGCAGAAAAGTTGTTGCACAGTTTAAATCAAATAGATTTGATGGAGGTGCTGTCGGTTATGCGTCTTATGAAACAGCCTCATATTTTGAAGATCTGCCAACCGCAGATCACGATTCACTTAACCTTCCAGAATCCGTTTTTATGTTTTTTAATACTTATATCATGTTTGATCATATTGATAACGAAATAAGTATTGTTTGTCATGTGAACTTAGATGAAGACATCGAAACATCCTATGATGAAGCAGTTAATAGTATAGAAAATGTTATGGAGTTGCTTGCAAACCGTTCAGGTAAAAATGATAGACAAAGATACAAAAGGTTTAACATTAAAGACGCAAGTAATCAATGTGAATCATTAGCAAAAGTTAAATTCGATGGAGTTGAAGCTACAGTCAACATAGATAAAGAATATTACAAAGAGGCTTTAAACAAGATAATCGATTACATTTACCAAGGAGATTGTATACAGGTTGTTTTTTCTCAGAGATTTAGCTATTCAACCGCCGCTGATCCGCTCGATATTTACCGATCTTTAAGAGAGGTAAACCCTTCACCATACATGTTCTATCTAGACCTAGATGATTTTCATATAGTTGGGGCATCGCCTGAGATGTTGGTTAGGTGTATTGATAACAAAATTGATTATCATCCAATCGCAGGCACAAGGCGACGTGGGTTGGATGATAGAGAAGATGCAAGCATTGCTGAAGAATTATTAACAGATGAGAAAGAGTTGGCCGAGCACATAATGTTAGTTGATTTAGGCAGAAATGATGTTGGACGTGTTAGTAGCCCCGGAAGTGTTAAAGTAACGAAATTGATGGAAGTGGAATTATATTCCCACGTTATGCATATTGTTTCCCATGTGACCGGTGATTTAAAACCAAGTTTGTCATGTTACGATGCCTTTAGATCTTGCTTTCCAGCCGGAACAGTATCTGGTGCGCCAAAGATTAGAGCGATGGAGATTTTGTCTGAACTTGAACCAGTTAAGCGAGGAGCTTATGCCGGAGCTGTGGGTTATTTTTCATTTTCAGGAAATATGGATACCTGTATCGCTTTAAGAACATTGGTAATTAAAGAAGGAGTTGCTCACGTTCAGGCGGGCGGAGGTATAGTAGCTGATAGTGATATTGATAGCGAATATGAGGAAACCATAAATAAAGCTAGTGCGGTTATGAAGGCTATTAGTATAGCTGAGGCACAAAGTTCATGAACATTTTAATCGATAATTATGACTCTTTTACTTATAACATATATCAATATATGTGCGAGTTGGGCGCTGAAGTTGAGGTAATAAGAAATGATAAGGCCTCTATTGAAGATATCGCAAAGATGAAACCGGAAAAAATCATAATATCTCCAGGCCCGTGCAATCCGGATAAGGCAGGTATATCAACATCAGTTATAGATCATTTCAGGTCTAAGGTGCCTATTTTGGGTGTTTGTCTGGGTCATCAGTGTGTAGGACAGGCATTTGGAGCCATAGTAGGCCCAGCTGGAGAAATAATGCATGGTAAAACTTCTTATATTCATCACGATGGTAAAGGTGTTTTTACTGATATTCCAAGCCCATTTGCTGCTATTAGATATCACTCACTATCGATATCTAGGGAAAAATTTCCTAATGATTTAGAAATTTCAGCTTGGACAGAAAATGGTATCGTGATGGGCGTCAGACACAAATCACTGCCAATCGAGGGAGTGCAATTTCATCCTGAATCGATTAAGACAGAATATGGCAAGCAATTGCTACAGAACTTTTTATCTGTTGAAGCTAGAGGATGATTTAAATGATTAAAGAATGTATAAAAAAATTATCTCTTGGAGAGGATCTTAGTTTTGTTTTAGCGACTTCAGCGATGGAAAATATAATGAGTGGTGATGCCACTCAAGCACAAATTGGAGCCTTTATAACTGCATTGAGCGTCAAAGGAGAAACTCCGGATGAAATCGCGGGAATGGCTAAAGTAATGCGTTCTAAATCTTATCAAGTGAAATGTGATTATCCAGTTATCGATACATGTGGTACAGGTGGAGATGGATCCAATTCCTTTAATATTTCCACTGCTTCAGCTTTTGTTGTGGCCGGGGCCGGAATTAAGGTAGCCAAGCATGGCAACCGAGCTATGTCTGGCTCGAGCGGTAGCGCAGACGTTTTAGAGGCACTTGGTGCTAACATAGACCTAAGTCCTGACTCAGTTGAAACATGCTTAAATGAAACTGGGTTTGGTTTCATGTTCGCGCAGAGATTTCACCCATCTATGAAATTCGCTGCTGGCCCAAGAAAAGAAATAGGTATTCGCACAGTTTTTAATATTCTTGGCCCATTAACTAATCCTGCTCAATCTAAATTCCAGCTAATTGGAGTTTCCAGTAAAACAATTGCTAAAAAAATGATACAGGTATTGAAAATACTTAAATCGAAACATTCAATTGTTGCGTATGGTGAAGATGGATTGGATGAGATTTCATTATCTGGCCGTACGTTTATATGGGAATTAAAGGACGGAATAATATCTGAGAGTTCGATCAAACCATCTGATCTAGGATTACCTATGGTAGATAATGATGCGATAAAGATAAATAATCCGAATGAAAGTGCAAAAATGTTAGAGCAAGTTTTATCTGGAATCGACACGCCTGCTAGATTACTAGTGCTTGCTAACTCAGGAGCGGCGTTGGTCGCAGCAGATAAAGCGGAATCTTTTATTGATGGAGTTAAGATTGCCATAAATTCGATAGACAATGGTTCAGCTTTAAATGTGCTTAAGTCTTATGTCAAATTAAGCAACACTCTATCTTAGGAATTGAGCTGAATATGAAGATACCAGATATATTGCAAGAAATAGTTGAAGCTAAGCGAAGAGAATTAGAACATGTAAAAGTCAATTTCCCTCTGGCTGACTTAACAGACAAAGCATCTCTACAGGACATGCCCTTAAACTTTTCAGGTGCATTATTGGGTGAATCTATACGGGTCATTGCAGAAATAAAGAAACGCTCTCCTGCAAAGGGAGATTTAGCATCAAATGTAGATGTATCTAAACTTGCCAATATATACTGTGCCAACGGGGCAGCTGCTATTTCAGTTTTAACCAATTCAGATCACTTCGGTGGTAGTATCGATGATTTAAAAATAGTCACTGGAATTGCTCATCAACAGAGGATACCTGTTTTAAGAAAAGAATTTATTTTTGATCCTTATCAAGTTGTCGAAGCTAGGGCTAGTGGTGCAGATGCTATTTTGCTAATTGCATCCATGCTGACATGTGAAGAAATGCAAAATCTTAAAAAGGTCGCAGATGGATTATGGATGCAAGCTATTTTCGAAGTTCACGATGAAGAAGAGCTGAATGATGTAATCGCCTGTAATGCAGAAATTATTGGCATCAATAATAGGAATTTACATACATTTGTAACCGATATTGAAGTGACAGAACGATTAGCACCTTTGATACCAAGTGGGAAAATAATTGTTAGTGAAAGCGGTATTTCGGGGCCAGAAGATTTGTCTAGGATTGCAGACGCGGGTGCTCACTGTGTTCTAATTGGAGAAACTTTAGTTACAGCTGATGATCCTGGTGTAAAGCTGAGGCAGTTAGCGTGACAAAAGTTAAGATATGTGGCCTAAAAAAATTAGAGCATATGTTAACTGTTACTGAGTTGGGGGCAGATTTCTTGGGATTTGTTTTTGTTGAAGGGGTTAGGCGTGAAATTTCACCAGATGATGCGCACGGTCTTATTAACCAGTTGAAACAGAACTACACCGGTAAATTGCCGAAATTAGTAGGCCTTTTTGCAAATCAAGATTCTTCATATGTAAATCAAATTGTAAATTATTGTGACTTGGACATGGTTCAATTATGTGGAGATGAAGATTCTGAATATTGGGCTAAGATCAATTCATCAATAATTAAACAAGTTAAGATGGAAGTTGAAAATCACAGCGAATATGTTTTGAATCAGATTAAGCAAAAAGTAGATGAAATAAGAAATGCCGGACATATGCCTCTGCTTGATTCATATGAACGTGGAGCCCTTGGAGGAACTGGTAAGACGTTCGATTGGTCCATGACAAAGCTGGTCAGTGGTAATCAACGGTTAATATTAGCTGGAGGTTTGACTCCAGCGAATGTTAATCAAGCTATAAATATGGTGCGGCCGTGGGCAGTCGATGTGTCGAGCGGCGTGGAAACTAATGGTCAAAAAGATGACTTAAAACTTCGTGACTTTATTAATAATGCGTTCAATGCCTCTAAATAAAGTAAACTGCCTGTACTGAATCTTGACAGTTGGCGAGCCATTTCATAGCCTTTTGATTTCCACGATTACAAAACAAATTGAATATAATAAAATTGGAGGATTATATTGACTTACGAATTTAACCATGTTCACCTTAAAGCCGCTGACCCTAAAGCGGCAGCTGACTGGTACGTAAAAGCGTTCGGATTTACAATTGTGAGTGACTCTACGAGGAATTTTGGAGATAGGTTTATCGCCTGCGACACGGTAGATGGAGTTAGAATAAATATTTCTAATGAAAGAACTGGTGAGACTTTAGGAAATGGAGATGCTGGAGCTCATTTTGGTATTGAGCATTTCGGAGTGAATGTTGAAAATATATCATCAGCTATTGCCGAGTTAATTGACTTGGGAGCAGAATTATTGGAAGGCCCGATTGACTGCGGTGGAGGACTTCATATTGCTTTTATAAAATGCCCTCAAGACACTCGAGTTGAATTATTACAACTGCCATAAATAAGGAATTTTTGAATACCACTAAAGTCAGCTGTATTTTTTGTCAAATCCTTTTTGAACAATCGGCAGATATGTTCTTGTTCAAAAATGATTATTGTTTTGCTATTAGAGATATAAATCCGGTCGCAAAAGTGCATTTTTTAGTAATACCGAATAAACATTTAACATATTTGGAAGAATGGGATGAATCTAGTTTGAATATAATCGGCAAAATGGTTGATGTTGCTAGGAAATTGGCGGATTCAGAAGGGATAATTGATACCGGTTATAGGTTATCAATAAACCAAAGAGAAGATGCAGGCCAAATGGTTGACCACTTACATCTTCATGTATACGGTGGAGAAAAATTAAGGAGAATGTAATTGCCTTCAACAGAAGCAGTTATTGCTAAAAGATTCAACAACTTGTTAAGGCCACTGCAGGTGCATATTAACCGGACTACCGTGCTGGCTGGTGAATTAGCAGAGATTCATGGAGTGGACAAAGATGTTTGTGAATTGGCTGCAGGTACGCATGATCTGTTCAGATCTGAACCAGATTTTGCACAAATAGCTGCAGCAGAAAAATATGGAATTCCAATTGGGGATATCGAAGCTATAACCCCGATGTTGCTTCATGGACCTATTGCCGCTGCCTGGCTGGAGAATGAAGCGGGTTTAATGGACAACCGTGTACTAGAAGCGGTTCGTTGGCATACGTTCGGATGGCCTGATATTGATGATGTGGGTAAAATTTTATATCTGGCAGATAAACTGGAACCGGGAAAGATAAATGCAGATCCAACCCTTGAACCGATTAGAATTTTAGCCGAGACTAATCCTGATCAAGCTTTATTGCAACTATTACAAAAGAGGTATGAGGCTCACCAGGACAGAGGATTAGAGGTACATCCATTTACATTGGCGTTAATTGAAAATCTCAAATCAAATTAATTCCGCGAATAAAGAAATATATACCCATGCCTCCCATGCCAGCTCCGCATAAAGCTAGTATTATTTTATATATTCTTCCAGCAATCAGTTTTCTACCACTGGATATAATTATTGAAACGAGGCTGAACCAAGCAAAATCAGCCAAAATATGCCCGAAGTAAAAGCAAGCGACCCCCATCAATCCATATTCCTGAGACCATATTAAGTAAGCTAGTCCAACTGTAACCCACCAAACACTCCAGTATGGGTTAGATAATGTAACTATGACCCCGCCAATAACTGGCCCCATTTTGTCAAAATTTGATTTATTATTCGTCGTAGTTATTTGGTTGTCTTTTAGTGAGGTCCGTATATACGAGCCAGCCATAAATATTAGTACAGTGCCCCCTATAATTGAAATGCAAATCTGAGCTATATCAGAATCCAAAATTGTTCCTGCTCCGAAATATAGTAAAGCTACTATTCCTAACTCAAGAATTGAGTGGCCTAGAGAAATTGCTGGGCCAGCCCAAGGTCCCATTCTTAGTGATTCTTTGATATCGTAAGCAAGTAATGGACCAGGAGAGACAGCTCCCGAGAGTCCTACAATCCAGGATGTTGCAAAAATTGGAAATAATACGTCAATATTCATCTTTTACAAACCATATCAGAAGTTTATTTGTCGTTAATCTAATATTGTTAGATGATTATCGATACATTGGATTAAAAGTAGAGGATTAGTCATGTTTGATATTTTGATAAAAGGTGGACTAGTTTTAGATGGTGCAGCGAATCCCGGGCAATATATTTCAGTCGCTGTGCAAAATGACACCATTAATCTTATTCGAGGTGATGTCTCAGAAGTAAAAGCTAAGCGAATCATAGATGCGAAGGGCAAAGTTGTTAGTCCTGGTTTTATCGATGTACATGCACATTCAGGCTTAGTAATATTGTCTGAGCCAGAACATATGCCTAAGGTGCATCAGGGAGTTACTACAGAATTGATTGGCATCGATGGTAACTCCTATGCTCCGTTTTATAATGACCTTGATTTAAAAAGGATGATACAGATTAATTCAGGATTAGATGGTGACCCAGATATTGCTTATAACTGGAGAACTGTTACTGATTATCTAGATTTGTTTGACAGGAAAGTTGCTGTCAACATTGCATACGTAGTTGGAAATTCTCCTCTTAGAGTTGGAGCTATGGGTTGGACCGCCAATAAAGCCAATTCTAAAGACTTGGATAAGCAAAAAGGTTTGCTTAGAGAGTCTATGGAAGAGGGTGCTTTTGGTCTGTCTACAGGACTTGATTACCCCCCTGGGAATTACGCTGATACAGATGAGTTGGTTGCTATTGCAAAAGAGTCAGAAAAACTAGGAGGCTTCTATCACACACACGTGCGCTATAGATTGGGTGATAGATACTTAGATCCTTTTCGGGAAGCTATTGAGATAGGTAAGAGAAGCGGTATACCGATTCATTTAACTCATATGTTTAGAAGGACCACTAATCCAGGGGGCATTTCAAGGATTTTTGATTTAGTAGAGAATGCTCGAGATACAGGTATGGATATAACTTTTGATTGTTTTCCGTACAAATATGGCGGCACCAGGATACTAATTATTTTTCCTGACTGGGCTCATGAAGGAGGTCCAGAACACTTAATTAAAGTACTGTCTTCTCAGGACGCTCGCGAGAGGCTAAAAAAGGAAGTTGTACCTCGTAGTCTGGGGTGGGATGAAATGTGGTTAACCTATTTTAAAAAACCTCATAATAAACAATATGAAGGTAAGTCAATCGCTCTTATCTCTGAAATGCGTAAACAACATCCAGTGGATGTTTTATGTGATCTTTTATTAGATGAGAATCTTAGAGTATCTTATTTTGCAGATGCAGTAGATGCTAGGACTATACCCGATCTAATTGCTCATCCATTGTATATGGTTGGTAGCGATGCATTATTGATAGGGGATTTTCCGCCACCTATGGGTTACGGTTGTTTTCCTGTCATTTTATCTGAAATAGTTCGAGAGGAACAAAAGCTTTCTTTACCAGAGGCTATAAGAAAAATGACTTCATATCCTGCACAAAGGATTGGTATTAAGGATCGAGGTTTAATTAAAGATAACTTTAAGGCGGACATCGTCATATTTGATCCAGATGAAATAAAAGCTAATGCTACTAGGCAAAATCCACGTCAACTTTCAACAGGGGTTGATTATGTGATTGTTAATGGAGATGTGGTTATTGAAAAAGGAAACCATACAGGATCACTACCTGGCCGAGCTTTGAAACGCACAGGATAAAATTGATGGGCAGCTTATATGTAATAGCAACACCTATTGGGAATTTAGATGATATTTCTATTAGAGCAGTAAATGTTTTAAAAAGTGTTCAGTTAATAGCGGCTGAGGACACACGTATAACTCGTCGTTTATTATCTCACTATAAGATTGATACAAAGTTAATTAGTTATCATGAGCACAGTAAGCTTTCTAAATCTCTTAAGTTGATTGATTTGTTGAGAAATAACGATCTGGCTTTAGTCTGTGACTCTGGCACCCCAGGTATCAGTGATCCTGGTCGTGAGTTAGTTAGAATGTCACGAGAAGAAGGTGTTGATGTGATTCCTGTGCCTGGGCCATCTTCCGTCTTAGCCGGAATCTCAGTATCTGGTTTGAATACAGACAGGTTTATGTTTGTAGGGTTTTTGCCTCGTAAATCTTCTGAACGAATTAAATTATTTAAAAAAACCCTTCCGGAGCATACTGCATTAGTATTCCTTGAAAGTCCGCGTCGCTTGCATGCGAGTTTGATAGATCTTAAAAATTCTTTGGGTGATCGAAAATTAACAGTGTGCAGAGAGATGACAAAGATTTATGAAGAGATTTTTGTTGGTAATGCGGACACAGCTCTTGCACATTTTAAAGATCCTAGAGGCGAATTCACGGTGATTGTAGATGGCGGTATAGAAGACAGACCGAGTAAATTAATTGAAGACAATGCGCGAAAAATGTTGTTGCAATTAGCGGCCATGGGTGTATCGGGTAGAGATTCAGTTGAATTTGTAGTAACTCAAACAGGAATGGCAAAACGAAAGGTGTATCAGATGTGGCAGGATGATACCATGTGATGTATACCGCTAGAAACTTTTTTCAAGGTTGACAATTTCGTGAGTGCTACTCAAAAAATTTTAGTTGCTGTTGCATGGCCATATGCAAATGGATCGATTCATGTGGGACATGTCGCTGGCACATATTTGCCGGCTGATATATTTGCCAGATACCATAGATTAAAAGGCCACGATGTTCTAATGGTTTCCGGAAGTGATGCTCACGGTACACCAGTTACGTTGGAAGCTGAGAAGAGAGGTGTTTCACCTTCAGAAGTAGCTAACCTGTATTTAGATGAATTCAAAGATAATTGGGATAGACTGGGTATATCTTTCGACCTTTTTACGTCGACCAGTACTGAGAATCATGCATCAGTTTCACAGGAGTTATTTCTAACACTTAAAGATAATGGATATATTTTTGAAAAATCGATGCATCAACCATATTGTATTGACGACAATAGGTTTTTAGCAGATAGATATGTTGAAGGCCAATGTCCATTATGTTCTTATGACAAGGCAAGGGGTGATCAATGTGATAGTTGCGGGAGAACCTTAGATCCTCAAGATTTAATTAATTTAACCTGCGGTTTATGTGGCGGTTCTCCCGAAATAAGAGAAACCATACATTTCTTTTTTGAGCTAACAAAATTTGAAGATTTACTAAAACAATGGATCTCTAAAAAACTGGATTGGAAACCTAATGTCCTCAACTTCACTAAAGGTTTTTTGGAGGGAGGGCTAGTTGACCGACCTATTACCAGAGATATTGAATGGGGTGTGGAGGTACCTTTACAAGGATATGAAAGCAAAAGACTTTATGTATGGTTCGAGGCGGTTATAGGATATCTGAGTGCATCGAAGGAATGGGCAATCTTAAAGGGTGAACCAGATGCATGGAAAGATTTCTGGACTGGTGAATCTCAATCCTACTACTTTATGGGCAAAGACAATATTATCTTCCATTCAATTTTATGGCCAGCAATGTTAATGGGAAATGAAAATTTGAATTTACCAACTAACGTACCAGCAAACGAGTATTTAAATATGGAAGGGTTCAAGTTATCCACTAGTAGGAATTGGGCAGTATGGTTGCCAGATTATTTGGATCAATACGAACCAGACCCTCTTCGTTATGTCATTGCATCTATATTACCTGAATTGTCAGATTCAGATTTTTCATGGAAAGAATATATCCGTGCAAATAACGATGAATTAGTAGCAACATATGGAAACCTAATTCACAGAGTTTTAAGTATGACATTCAATTATTTTGATGGCCAGGTTCCAAGTAATAAATTAGTAGATACAGAATGCGAAGAATTACTTTTAAAATGCGAAAAAACCATTTTGTTGGTTGGGGAATCAATTGAACAAGCTCAATTCAGAAAAGGACTATCACTCGCTATGACATTGGCATCGGATGCAAATAAATTCTTGGAAGAACGTAAACCATGGCAGACAAATAAAAGCGACAAAGAAAAAACCGCAGCGTCTTTATGGACGTCGTTATCGGTAATTAATTGTCTAAGAGTTGTACTGGAACCTTATCTTCCGCATTCATCAGAGAAATTAAAAAAAATGCTTGGTTTTCCAGAAACCAAACCATCGAATTGGGTATGGGATAGAAACGATATTATTCCTGGTATTTCGATAGATAAGCCTGCTCCGTTATTTAAGAAACTTGATGATGAAATCATTGAAACTGAAGACGCGAAGTTAAGAGCATAAAAAGGCTGAAATAAAGTGAGTGTGAATAAATCAAATACAACACTGTCTGACATATATTCACCGATAGTGGATTCATTAGATCGTGTAAAAGTTAAAATTTCATCGTTAAAAGATGATAAATATTCTGATTTAGCTCCCTTGGTCAAGCATGTTATTTCTTCCGATGGCAAAAAAGTAAGGCCAGCTGTTACAGTTTTATCTTCTAAATTTCACCCGAATGATGGTTCAACTTCTGAAACCATGGCTGCAGCCGTTGAGTTGCTGCATATAGCCACATTGATTCATGATGATACCGTAGACAATTCCGATATGCGGAGAGGAAAAGGAACCGTTTCTAGCTTATGGGGAATAGATGAAGCGGTTGTTTTAGGAGATTATATGTTTGCAGCGTCGGCTACATTTGTGTGCGACACAGGGAATATTAGAGTAATACGGCGTTTTGCAGAAACAATTATGGAATTATCCAAGGGACAAATGAATGAGTTGATTCATGCTTTTAGTATTAGCCAGAATATGGATGATTATATTAATCGAATATATAACAAAACTGGATCACTTTTTGCCACAGCGGCAGAGTCAGGAGCAATACTTAGTGGTGCCGACGAGAACATCGTTAGTGCTTTGCGAACATACGGGGTCAATTTAGGTATAGGTTTTCAGTTGTTAGATGATATTTTAGATATAGCAAGTAGCAAGGAGAAAAGTGGTAAGCCAGTAGGAAATGACATCTTGCACGGGGTTATAACTTTGCCAGTTTTGATTCATCGTAAAAACAACCCTCAAGATAATGCAATAGAGTTGTATTTCAAAAATCCGAAACAAAGTTTGCGGGTAGAAGAAATCCTTAAGAAAGTAGGCACAGACTCTATAATCGAGGAATGTTTAGATATGGCTTTTAAGTATAAAAACGAGGCATTTAAGGCGTTAGAAGTTCTGCCGGATACTCTGGAAAGACAGTGCTTGATTGATCTTCTTGAATATGTTTTTAATGATTGTCGTGAATTATCTTAAAACCAATTAAAGACCTTATAAATAAAATATGCCAATACTAGCAATTATGTAAATAATTAATAGGCTGGATGATTCTATATTAATCCACCTGGATGAAAACCCTTTAGGATGATTTTGGCGTATTAATAATGCGGAAACAATAATCAGTGTCATTAAAATGGCAGTTAGACCTGTTATAACATGGGAAAACGAAATATTTGCCCATAACGAGCTACCGGTTACTGCCAACTCATCAGCAAATAATATGAATCCCATGTTAAATAAATTGGAGCCGAGTAGGTTTGCAACTGCCATTTCTGGATTACCCAACCTTAACGCAGCGACAGTAGTAGCCAGCTCTGGTAGTGAAGTACTAATTGCTAAAAACTGGGTGCCTACAAAACTTTGTTCCCAATTAAGAGCATCTGCCAATCTATCTCCAATTTCAGATAACCAGATCGATGCTCCAATTATGCATATAGCGGATATCATATAAAACAGGAATGCTCTTTTCGTCTCATTATCGAGTTTGCTTTTTACACTCTCATTTGTGTTTTTAGTGTCGTCCAATTTCGCTTCTTTTTTATCAATCTGGTAAACAATATATGTAGCAACGATAAAGAAAAAAACTAATACAATTGACAAAGGACTCACATACCAGTTGTCGAGTAAATTTGTCCAATGATGGATAGCCGTAGATATAGATGCAATAAAAATTATTACAATTCCCAATATCGCAACGATGACTGGAGCGCGTGAAATTGAGGCTAACATTGGACCTTTACGCCATATTATGTCCGCGATTGCTATGATTAGCAGATTTACTATATTGCTGCCGAAGGCTGCGCCAGCTGCTAAATCAGGCGCGTTTGCAAGTGTGATTGAACTAATTCCGGTGGCCAGTTCAGGCAAAGAAGTTGCAGTGGCCAATAAAACTATCCCAACAAATGTGTGTCCCAGGCCAATTTTAATAGCAATCGTGTCTGACGAAGTAACGAGATATTTGGAAGCTATAAGAATCAATATTGCCGCTGCAATAAGTTGTATCCAAAGAAGTGGTAGCAACGTCTATACCGACATAACTCGCAGCATATTAGTTCCACCAGGAACACCGATTGGTAAACCCGCAACCAGTACTACTAGACCTTCACCATTTATCTCAGGTGATTTATGAGCTTCCTCTTTCACGATTGTGAAGAAGTCATTAACATCTTTGACGGGTAAAGTAGTCATTGGTGTAACTCCCCATGTTAATGTAAGTCGTCGTTGAGTTTCCTGGAAGGGAGTCAATGCAAGGATAGTTGACCGAGGTCGATATTTGGAAACTCTAGCTGCTGTACTTCCAGATTCAGTAAAAGCCACAATCAGCTCGGCATTTAGTTGATAGGCTGTCTGACATGAGCTATATGCTATTGAATCATCAGTTTGATGTTCCATATGTATCCGTTTCTCTACTAACATCGAGTCATAAGGTAGAGCCTTCTCGGCCTCTAAAGCGACTTTAGACATCATATAAACTGACTCAACAGGATATTTGCCTATAGAAGTTTCACCGGAGAGCATTATGGCATCTGACCCATCAAAAACCGCATTTGCTACATCAGTTACTTCTGCACGTGTTGGAGACGGGGAACTAATCATTGATTCAAGCATTTGAGTAGCAGTTATAACTGGCTTGCCAGCAATATTTGCAGCTTTTATAAGGCGTTTTTGTATTGTAGGCACCTCTGATAGATCTACTTCAACACCCATGTCTCCCCTGGCAACCATAATTCCATCTGTTACGGCAAGGATCGACTTGAACTGACGTATACCTTCTGCTGTTTCAATTTTTGATATTATTGCTGGATTAATCCCACGGGTATTAATTTGTTCTTTAATTGATTCAATGTTGGATGCAGAGCTAACACTTGATATTGCAATAAAATCCGCTTTAATTTCGGAGGCGAAATCAATTGCTAAATCAGTGACCTCGTTCAGGAATTCTCCGGTTGGTATGACTCCTGCAACGTTTACGCCTCTTCCTCG
Organism: SAR202 cluster bacterium; assembly: GCA_009392275.1. GTDB lineage: Bacteria > Chloroflexota > Dehalococcoidia > Lucifugimonadales > UBA2962 > UBA2962. Next base: position 7,322 of record VFGV01000022.1, on the reverse strand, counting down.
AGAAATTTTACCTGGTGTTATTGCTTCACATAGCACCTCTTCTCCTGATATTTCGAGAACTTTCACTTTCACTAACCCGTCTGCTATTGCTATGATTTTCCCAGGTTTAGCATCTTTATGAATACCAGGCGGTTTTACAGGGATCATTTCTGCCGAACCTGTAATGTCTGCACTGGTAAGTCGTATTTGAGAGTGTAGTTTAATATCAATGCTTCCGGGCCTAGTCTGACCCGTCCGATATTTTTTCCCTGGTATATCAACCATTACACCAACTGGTTGATTTAATTCGTTAGATGCACTTCGGACCAAGTCTACTGACTTTTTGTGATCATCAATGGTTCCATGGGATAAGTTTAGTCTAGCAACGCTCATTCCGTTTTCAATAAGAGCTTTAACTTGGGGTAGAGAATTGGTTGAAGGACCTAAAGTGCAGACTATTTTGGTTTTAGTCTTATTTTTATTTTGTGAATGTTTCACTTAAAATTAATCCTATGTATTACTAGGCTACTACACCTTGATATACTCGACTAGGCTCGTTTGTAGACGCAAAAGATACAATGTGCGATATTTCTACTATCTATTAAAATATTTAACATGAATGATATGCAATCAATATATGACCTTCAAATGACCGATTTAGAAATTCGTGATATTTACTCGGAATTAGATGATATCGCAAGAAAATTGTCATCAGACCAAGATTTGATGGTGATTAATGGCCGATTAGAAAAAATTAATAAAGCATTAGAAGCACAAGAATCTGATAGAAGACAAAAAGAGCGTGAGATTAGTGAATTGGAAAGTAAGATAAGTGAACTGCAGGGTATGCTTTACGATGGGATAATCACTAATGAGAAAGAATTACAGGCTTTAGAAGAACAAAAAGGCTATGCTTCCGAAGAATTAACCTCTAAGGAAGACGATTTGCTTGAACTAATGATTGAAATTGAGAAACTTATTGATTCAAGAGATAAACACTCAGAAGCAGTACAAAAGCTTTTAGCAAGGAAATCGTCAGATTTAATCCATTTGTCAGCCAGAAAAAAAGATTTAACCTCTGATTTGGATAAAAAGCAGTCTGAGAGACAGGCTTTAGCTTTAGATGTGCCGGCCGATCTATTATCCCTTTATGAAAAACTCAAAAAGAATAAATCAGGCCACGCAGTTTCTAAACTTGAAGGTCGCTTATGCAGTGTTTGCAGAGTGGAGCTACCTGTTAAGGAACTTCAGGATGCTAAAGCCGGAATAAGATTGGTTCAGTGTAATAGCTGCAGAAGAATAATATATGCAAGTTGAACATAATTAAATTGTGAAAGGTATTCATTGAGAGCAGTAGGCTATTTCAGAAAGCAAAAAACTACAGAATGGTCGAGTGTGGATAATTCTTTTGAGTTAGACTTTTCTGAATATTGTGAAATTAATTTCCACCAAAACATTGGTGTTTATATTGATGAATTCGGATCCAAAGACCAGTACAGTGAATTGCTTTCATTTTTAAAAGACTCCAATTCTGAGTATTTAGTTGTAATTCCAAATGCTAAACACCTTGGCAATGATTTAGAGAAGTTAACAAGGTCATTACTGGAAATCCATTCTACTGGTTCTATATCTCTATGCATGAACGAAAACATGCCGGACCCCGTGCAGAACGCTTTCCAAACTCTTGGTGTGACAGGAGTATCTAAAACTCGTAGTGATCGTGTTAAAGAATCTATGAGAGCCAAGGCAGCTCAAGGTAAGCCTTTAGGTCGGCCTCCTTATGGATACATCATCAATGAAGATGGTGATTTAGCTATAGTCCGTGAAGAAGCTACTATAGTTGAACTTATATACAGGCTTTATACCAAAGATCAAATAGGATTTCGTTTAATTGCTCAACACCTTAATGATCGTGGAATAACAACTCGAAAGGGCAAGCCATGGAATGTTGTTACTATTCGCGATGTATTACGTAATGTGGCTTATACAGGTACTTACACCAGATTTGGACTTAGAAAATCTAAAGTGCATGAGCCAATTATCTCACCTGACATATTTAAATCAGCACAAGACATTACAAAGTCTAGGAGGCCCATTGGGCGGGTTTCTCAATCCGAGCCTTTTCTTCTGTCCGGACTCATTTATTGTGCGGATTGTGGGAATAGGATGATGGGAGTCACTCGCAAACAAAAATGGCTTCGAGAAGACAATCGCAGGTCGTTTGGCACATACCGCTATTATCAGTGTCAGTCAAGACAGAATCAAGGTCAATGTACTTATGTGACTTGGCGTGCTTCAATGCTGGAATCGACTGTTATTGGCAGACTGTTTGAACATGTGTCTAATTCTGGTAAAGACATTTCATCAAAAGAAATCGAGCTAATTAATATGCAAAAGCGTGTTAAAAAAATAAACAAAGATCGTGTAAAGACTGCAGAGCGAAGAATGATATCTGCGCTGAGAAGAGTTGCAAATGCTGAAATACCGTTAGATTTAATGTCCGAGTATATCAAAAACCTTGATGGCGCTAGAAAAATTTCTAATAGATTAAGTTCTAGTAAGCAAATGAGAACCTTTAAAGATTTGCAAGAGATTGAAGGGTTGAAATATGAAGATAAAAGAATCCTTTTAGAAGCAAGAATTAGTGATATACGAGTTCATAAAGAAACAGTTGAAGTTTCGTTCTAATTTACCTTTAGTAATAAATACTTTAAAATTTTGTAAGGAAGCAAGATGGCCGGGTGGTTGCTCCTCTATATTAGGAGGAGAGGAAAGTCCGAGCTTCATTCGAGATAGATGCCCGTTAACGGCGGGGCGAGGTGACTCGACGGAAAGTGCCACAGAAACATACCGTCTCTTATTAGAGTAATTCATAAAGAGATAAGGGTGAAATGGTGAGGTAAGAGCTCACCGCCTTGGTGGTAACATCAAGGGCAGGGCAAACCCCATTTGAAGCAAGGCCAAGCAGAGTACCCGTATATATTTGGGTAGAAAGAGAGCTCGATCTCTACTCAGGTCGGCCGCATGACTTAGTTGGCAACAGCTAGGCTAGATAGATAATCACCGTAAGTCATTAATGGAGGACGAAGTCTAAGGATGTAAACTTGCATGGATGACTTGTACAGAACTCGGCTTATAGGCCATCTTGTGACCTTTTGTAATTTAGTTGACTGAATTCTTAAGTTCTTAACTAAAAAAACTTGATAAACTAAGTACATCTAATTGTCTCAAAGTAATCGACTGTAAAATATAGGAGCGTAGCTCAGTCCGGTAGAGCAATGGTCTCCAAAACCATCGGTCGCGGGTTCGAATCCTGCCGCTCCTGCCAATAATTACTATAAGCTTATGCGAATTTCAGGTAGACATTAATGAGCACTCAACTAAAAGGTAAAGTGGCGATTGTAACTGGTGCTGGCCAAGGGATTGGCAAAGCAATTGCTCTTGATCTGGCATCAAATGGTGCAACTGTACTGGTAACGGATTTGGATTATAAATCAGCACAACAGACCAGCGCATTAATATCAACTAACAGTGAATGCATGCAAGTAGATGTGGCGAATCTGGATCAAGTGCAAAAAATGATAGACACCTGCTTACAAAAGTTCAGTAAATTGGATATCTTAATCAATAATGCCGGAGTAACGCGATTTATCGACATCATGGGTGTTACTGTAGAAGACTGGGATTTAATTCATTCAGTAAATGCCAAAGGTACGTTTTTTGCGATGCAGTTTGCGGCTAAGCAGATGATAGAGGCAAAGATCAGTGGCAATATAATCAATATTGCTTCTATAGCTGGTAAAGGATGGCATGGTAGTTCTAACGCAGCATACGCGGCAAGCAAAGGTGCAATCATCGCCATGACGACTCTGGCAGCTCAGCAGTTAGGTCCCTATGGCATACGTGTAAATGCGGTTTGCCCTGGCACGACTCAAACTGGCTTGTTAGACAGAATTATTGACTCTATTGCTGAATCACAGGGTGTTAAATCATCCGAAGTCCGCAAATCACCATCGAGAACTAGTCCTACTGGTAGGGATTCAACACCAGAAGACATAGCATCGATGGTTACTTTTTTGGTTGGGCCTGGAGCATCAAATATTACTGGACAGGCCATAAATGTTGATGGAGGGTTAATTAGTCATTAATTTGATTTATTGATTACTATATTGTTGGCCCAGGGAAAGTTTCTAAGTTTTTTTCTAACTCAAGAGCAACGGCAATCACTTTTTCTTCGCACCAAGGTTTAGATATTATTTGGATACCAACTGGTAAGCCTTCTTTTGACGTGCCACCTCTCATTACCAAAGCTGGCCATCCCGCTAGATTGTAAGCATGGCTATAACTACCGTTTTCTGGAAACCCGTCATAACCATGTCCATGTAATGTTGCTGGTACAGGGGCAGCGGGCCCAATCATGACGTCTGTATTGGTAGTTAACATAAATTGCAGCAGCTTACTTCGGTATTCTTCGAGTTCAACCAGCATTTCTAAGAAATCAGGTAGGTATGCGGGACTTGTAGACATCATATTGATTCTGGATAAAAGGTTTGGATCCATCGCATTCGACCCGGCATTTTTTAAGATGGCCCTTGCTGTTTCTCCCGCATCTGCTCCCATTATCTGAGAGTGCAGTGAAGCTGACATCTTAAGAGCTTCTGGGGTTTTTTGGTCTATTGACTTCACATTGTTTTCTAGTATTTCAGCTGCGTTTTTAACTGCATTCTGAATTTCATTAATCGGTGTGGCAAGTCCGTTGTCAGTATGAAAGGTTATGTTGAGTTCCGACAATTTAACTTCAGATGGATCCTTTAACGGAATGGGCATTACTGTGGGGTCTATACCGTCAGGTCCGCTTAGCATTGGCAAAGTTAACGAGATGTCTTCAACGGAACGAGCCATTGGCCCGATTTGTGTTACCAGGCTAAATATTCCAGAGAATGCTGGCCAGTGCCCAGTTCGTGGTGCTCTACCAGTAGTTGGTTTCATTCCGACTATACCGCAACAATGAGCAGGCCACCTGATACTTCCTCCAGCATCACTGCCAATACCAAATGGTGAGCCGCCAGCTGCAATTATGGAAGCCTCACCTCCGCTACTGCCCCCTGGGGTCCTTTCAACGTCAAAAGGATTGTTGGCTTTTCCATACACTAGGTTAGAACTCTCGAATCCCATGCTAATTTCAGGCAAGTTTGTTTTGCCTAATATAATTGCACCGGCTTGTTTCAACCTTTTTACTGCTATCGCATCGGTATCTGGCACATAATCTTTTCTTCCCAAAGTGCCTCCTGTGGATACAACGCCAGCGACTTCAAATGCATCTTTGATGGTAATTGGTACACCGTGTAATGGAGGTAATAATTTAGACTTTTGAGTTAATGAATCTGCTTCGCGAGCCGATTTTAATGCTGATTTCTCAGTCAACACTACAACAGCATTTAATTTAGGATTAACTTGTTTAATCCTGGATATATGATCTGTGACTACCTCTTCTGATGAAACAACATTATTTCTTATTAATTCAGCAAGTTTAGACGCACTATATGTGGTTAAATCATGCGTATCGTTCATATTTTAGGTCGCCATCGACGTATGTTTGTTGAACAGTTATATTCATTATCGAGTCTGGGTTAACGGTTGTGGGGTTATGGCTTAGTACTACCATGTCTGCCCGTTTACCAATTTCTATAGATCCCACCTCGTGGTCCCGATGAATCGCATATGCAGATCCATTGGTATATTGCCGTAATGTTTCTTCAGCTGAGATTGCCTGTTCAGGAGCGATAATGGTGCCAGCAGCAGTTTTTCTGGTAGCTAAGACTGATATCCCAATCATTGGATTGAGAGGAGCACATGGGAAATCTGAACCAGCAGCAATCGTGGCTCCTGAGTCTACCATTACCCTGTATGGGTCAGCCGGTAAATCTATACCAAATTCATCGACAACTCCTTGGAACATGTCTCCTATGCTATAAAGGAACGGTGGTTGTCCTGAGATTACTATTGGCATACTTGCTGCGCGCTTTATCTGATCTTCTCTAGGAAAAGACAAGTGTTCGACCCTTAATCTCAGTTTATCTGCTCCTGGTACTTCATTAATTGCTCTTTCAAATGAGTTCAATGTTTGGTCAATTGCTCTATCTCCAATGCTATGGATTGCAACTTGGATTCCCTTGCTTGTAGCTGAGAGTACTAATTCATCAACTTCTTCTTGCGTGTAATACATTTCTCCAGCAGGAGTTAGGTGGCCTGCAGCATCGCAATGGTTCATACCGTACATAGGATAAACTGGATCCATGAAAAGCTTCATTGCTCCACCTCGTAACCTGTCCGACACATTGTCTTGGTCAAAAACGCCTTTTGATGCTTGTTCAGGGATTTGGAAAAAGCCATCTCCGCCTCGAAGTTGCTGTACAGCGATAGGAAGTTTACCTTTAGAGTCAGCTATTCTGTAAACGTTGGCACTGTCATTCATTGTTAGCGCATCGCCAATACTAGTTATTCCGTAGGCCAGGTGGCGCATAGCATTCTGGTGGACTAAATCAGCTATTCCATCGTCTCCATACTCTTCCATATGCGCTTGCATCGACATCTTGTGTACCGGATCCATAGCTCTTTCCCATAAGAATCCGTTAAGCTTTCCATCATCACCTTTCTGTATCCAGCCTTTATGAGGATCTGGTGTTTCCGAATCTATTCCTGCGAGTTTGAGTGCGGCTGAGTTTGCGTAGCAAGCATGATAAGAGAAATCCATAATGATTACAGGGTTATCTGGAGCCACTTCATCTAACTCACCCATAGTGATAATGGGCTCACCTGAAACCATAGCATTATACCCAAGACCCCAAATCCATTGGCCATTAGGTCGACTCGATGCAGTTACCGCTACAGCATCTAATACAGATTGCTTGCCTAGTGGCGGCATTCGACAGTCAATGGAGACTGGCTCAAATGTAGTCATTGAAAAATGGTTATGTGGGTCGATAAAACCAGGTGTTATTGTGCGACCGTTTAGCCTAATCACTTTAGTGGATTCATTAATAAGTTTTATAATTTCTGAGTTTGTTCCTACTGCGGCAAATTTACCATTTTTAACAGCTAAAGCCTGAGCTCTTGAGCTTTTGCCATCCATTGTTAAGATTTGCCCCTCGAGCATTACTAGATCCATATTAAGTCTCCTGTGTTAAAACTAATTTACTAAACTGATTACTTGCAGAGCATATTTAATGCGACCGATAGGAACGGAGTTTATTTCTGAACTGCTAATGAGTCAAGAAGATGATGAAATAACTGCCTACCCGGTTGTGTATATGGGGATATTAAACTGAGGTCAATGCTTAATT
>VFGV01000021.1 GCA_009392275.1 SAR202 cluster bacterium | reverse complement strand
ACCTCAATAAAGTCTAATTGTCTTGCTTAAGCGTTTTACAAATCTTCTAGGCGACTCTAATGAAAGAGTCATAAAAGATCTCCAACACTTTGTGGAGGAGATCAATGCATTAGAGCCTCAGCTTCAATCTTTAAGTGATTCTGAATTGAGGGATAAAACCACAGAATTCCGCTCAAGATTGAAAGAAAATGACTCCCTGGATGATTTACTTGTAGAGGCGTTTGCCACAGTTCGTGAAGCTTCAGTTCGAGCGATAGGGTTAAGGCATTTTGATGTTCAGCTTTTGGGCGGTGTAGCACTACATCAAGGCAGGATTGCTGAGATGAAAACTGGAGAAGGTAAAACGTTAGTAGCAACCCTTCCTGCTTATTTAAATGCGTTATCCGGTAATGGTGTGCATGTTGTAACGGTCAATGATTATCTAGCTCGTCGCGATGCAAATTGGATGGGAGCGATTTATGCTAAGTTAGGTTTAACTATAGGGGCTTTGCAAAATCAAGGTGCACTAATGTATTCATTAGATGCGGTTGGTGATGGAGATAGTGACCGAATGGTGCCTGCTGAAAGACATGTTGCTTGCAGGGCAGATATTACTTACGGTACTAATAATGAATTTGGATTTGATTACTTGCGAGACAACATGGTAACGGACTTAGGCCAAAAGGTTCAACCAAAATTATCTTATGCTATCGTCGATGAAGTGGATAATATATTGATTGATGAAGCGAGAACTCCGTTGATTATTAGTGGCCCTTCTCAAGATTCACCTAGTGATTACAAAAAATTTGCCAAACTTGGTCCTATGTTACAGCATTCTCTGCATTACACAATTGATGAAAAACATCGTTCTGCTTCACTAACACCTGATGGGATAGATAAGTTAGAGCAGATGCTTAAAGTGAAAAATCTTTATAGCGAGGAAAATGTTCGTATAGTAGCTTTTGTCGAGAATGCCTTAAAAGCAGAGGCGATTTTTGAGAGAGATCGGGATTATGTTGTAAAAGACGGACAAGTGGTTATTGTAGATGAGTTTACTGGCAGGCTGATGCCAGGCCGGAGGTACTCAGAAGGCCTGCATCAAGCCCTAGAGGCAAAAGAAAACTTAGAGGTGAGACGTGAGTCAATAACGTACGCGACTATTACATTACAGAACTATTTTAGGTTGTACGAGAAATTGGGAGGTATGACTGGTACGGCTGCAACTGAGGCGGAAGAATTCTGGAAAATTTATAAATTAGATGTTGTGACTATTCCTTCGAATACTCCAAACGTTCGATTGGATCACAATGATTTAGTGTATGGTACCGAAAAATCCAAATTCAAAGCTGTCGTGAATGAAATTAGTGAGAGATATTCTAAAGGACAACCTGTTCTGGTCGGAACTGTCGATATTGCGAAATCTGAAGCATTGAGCGAGCTGCTTAAAAAACGTGGAATCAAACATCAAGTTTTAAATGCCAAGCACCATGAACAGGAGGCAGCCATTGTTGCTGAAGCTGGTAGGCCATCAGCAGTCACTGTGGCTACAAACATGGCAGGTAGAGGAACAGATATTATCTTAGGGGGTAGCTTGGTTGAAGGTAACGAGGATCAGTGGGAAAAGGATCATCAATCGGTGGTAAAGCTTGGAGGCTTACATGTAATAGGTACTGAGAGACATGATGCTCGCCGAATTGATAATCAATTGAGAGGAAGAGCGGCAAGACAGGGAGATCCAGGAAGCACTAGGTTTTATATATCTTTGGAAGATGATCTTTTGAAAAGATTTGCAGGTGACGCGATCAAATCCGTTATGTCTTGGACTGGTATGGATGAAGATACTCCTCTTGAGAACAAGATGATTTCTAAAACATTAGAGAATGCGCAAGTTAAAGTTGAAGCATTCCACTTTGATATGCGTAAACATCTTGTGGATTACGACGACGTTATTAATACTCAACGAGACATTATATATAAAGAACGTTCTAAGGTACTTTCAGGTGTAAACATTAAAGAAAATATTCTAGAGATGGTGGGAATGGAAGTAGGCAAAACTATCGAGAATCATGTTTATGGACTCTCAAGAGATCAGTGGGAGCTTGAAAGCATGGTTAAGGATATATCTTCTATCGTACCGATCGATGGTGATGCTCAAGATAGCTCGATTATGAAAAACATGACCTCGGATGATATTGAAGAATATTTTGCTTCATACGTATATAAGAAATATGAAGAGCGTGAAAAAGAAATCTCAAGTGAAATAACACGTAAGATTGAACAGCAATTGATGTTGAGATTTATAGACGTTAACTGGATTCAACATTTGACATCAATGGAGCAAATAAGGCAAGGAACTGGTCTTTATGCTTTTGGTCAGAGAGACCCATTAGTAATGTATAAGAAACAGGCTCGGGATCAGTTCGAATCTTTGTTAGAACAAATTCAACATGATATTTCACGAGCGATATTTCATGTAGATTTTGCTAATCGGTCTCCTCAATCCAAAAGTCAAAAGGGAGCATATTCCAATCCCCGTAAAGTAAATGCATCATCTGGCAGCATTAAAAATAAATCAGAACAAAATGTACAGGTATCAAGAGGGGCCAGTAGTAAGCAAAAGATAGGCAGGAATGATGCATGCCCGTGTGGTAGTGGTAAGAAATACAAAAAGTGTCATGCTTAAATAGGTAAATCCAATTATTCTCTTTGATTGGTCATCTTTTATGCATCTCTTTAATAATTTTCAGGAATACTTTAGTTGATAGATGTGATTGATAAGTTAAAAAATAATATACAAGCTGGAAATGATTGGGTTTATTGCCTTATGGATTCTATAGGAGAATGGTCTGCTACCGAAGAAATATATAGAGGGAAAACATTTACATACTTTATAGCTGGTGAAGCTTTTGATTGGCAACTCCTAGCTCAACGGTTATGTGCGTCAGTCAACGGCTTAATACCAAAAGATGAGAAAGAAGATTTGCTTATTCTAGGCGTCTTACCAAAAAGATTTGAGTCTAATTCGATTGCAAACTTAATAAAATCACGAGCTGGACATGCAAAGTATCGAGGTTTTTTGAATTATTACTACGGCGTGACTGTTGAAGATGCGCTTCAAAGCGCAGTTGAACAAGAAATCAATAAGCGAAATATTTCTTTAAGCGCAAAATATATTACAAATGATAGAGACCAAGCATTTATGAAGATTTATGGTCATTCCATTGAAGAATTGCTGAATATGTATAAATTGACAACGGGGACAAAATATAAAAAAGGATTGTCATTGATGCAGCATAGGGAATTCACATACTGGTTATTTAAGTTTCGAGTCAACAATTCAGACAAGGCAAAAGTGGCGTCAGATACTAATAAAGGCTTGAATTATCTTGATACAATCAACACTATGGGTGTTACTTCTAGCGTTAACTCAGTTGCCTGATTATTTCATTGAGTCGTTCTTTGCGTTCTAAAATTTTATTTAGCTTTTCTTCTTCTCTTTGAATAACTTCTTCAGGCGCTTTGGAAGTAAATTGCTTATTGTTTAATTTACCCCTTGTTTGAGTTTCATTGCGATTATGCTCTTTTAGTTCTTCTCCTAGTCTTCTTTTTTCAGTTTCAATATCGACTAGTCCAGACAATGATATAACTACAGTGCTTTGATCTAAAATCAAGGAAGCTTCATTAGGTTCAACTTCGCCTGGCTGTTCAATTATAAGAGATTTCACGAACGCTAAATTTTTGATAGTCTCGGATTGCTGTGACAACATTTTCGTATTTGATTTAGTTTGGACCTTAACATTTATCTTGGTGGACGGCTTGATCCTGAATTCAGATCTAAAGTTTCTAATAGCCTTTACGATTTCTATGACGCTGTTAACATCCTGCTCTGCTTTTTTGTCAAACAAACTGCTATCAACTTCAGGATATGAAGCAATTATTAAAGCAGGAGTATTGCTTGCTAATTCTGCATAGGTAGATTCAGGCAATTTTTTTGTTAGGTTTTGCCATATAGTTTCCGTTAAAAATGGCATAAAAGGGTGAAGAAGTCTCATCGTTTTCTCAAGCACGTATGGCAGTATATTTATAGGGTCCATATCATTATCTCTTAACCTGACTTTTGCCATCTCTATATACCAGTCACAATATTCATTCCAGATGAAATCATGAGTGATAAGTTGAGCTTCGCCGAATTGAAAATTTTTCATACGGGAATTAACTTTTTCTGTCGTTGCATTCAATCGACTTAATATCCATTTATCTTGAGGATGCTGGATGTCAGGAGTGGAGAGCCAATTATTATTATTTTTTGACTCATCCATTTTCATCATCACAAATCTTGACGAGTTCCATATTTTATTAGCAAAATTGCGCCCCGCCTCTAGTTTTTGTTCATTTAACCTTATATTTTGACCTGGAGAATTGCCTGTGGTCAGAGCAAATCTCATTGCATCTGCTCCGTATTGGTCAATAATATCAAGCGGATCTAAAACGTTACCTTTAGTTTTGCTCATTTTAGAGCCTTCAGGATCTAGTACAAGTCCATGAAGATAAACGGTTTTAAATGGTACTTGTCCGTTATTGTTGTAAATACCCATCATGATCATTCTTGCTACCCAAAAAAATAGAATGTCATACCCGGTCTCCATAACTGAACCCGGATAGTATTTACTCAAGTCTTCTGTATTTTCTGGCCATCCAAGTGTTGAATGAGTCCATAAACCTGAACTAAACCATGTGTCCAAAACATCAGGATCTCTAGTTAAGTTCGAATCACCGCATTTAACGCAAGAATTTGGCTCATCCGTGTTAACAATTACCCCATCGCAATTTGCGCAATACCATACGGGTATTTGATGCCCCCACCAAAGTTGCCTGCTTACGCACCAGTCCTTTATGTTTTCCATCCAATTGAAATAAACTTTTTCAAACCTTTTTGGAATTATTTCAATTTCGCCTGTTTTAACCGCCTCTATTGCCGGCTTTGCTAATTGTTCAGTTTTAACGAACCATTGTGAGCTTACAATAGGTTCTATAGTATCTCCGCTTCTTTCACATTTACCAACAGAGTGCATAAGCGGCTCGATGTTAACTAGTAAGCCATCTTGGTCTAATTGATTTACTACTTTTTCTCTTGCTTTCTTGATAGATAGATCTTGAAATACTCCAGCATTTTGATTCAGTGTTCCATTTGGATTAATGATATTGATTACCTCTAAGCCATGCCGCTCACCGATTTCGAAGTCAGTGGCGTCATGTCCTGGGGTAACTTTTAATGCTCCTGTACCAAAATCAAGATCGACGGAATCATCTTTGATTATAGGTAATAATCTTCCTGTTATAGGCAAGATTGCATTTTTCCCGGCCAATTTTGAATATCTAATATCTTCAGGGTTTACAGCAACAGCGGTGTCTCCTAACAAAGT
>VFGV01000020.1 GCA_009392275.1 SAR202 cluster bacterium | reverse complement strand
AGAGCCAGTTGCTGAGGTTGAAGAAACACCAGTTGCTGAGGCTGAAGAAGAGCCATCTGCTGAGGTTGAAGAAGAGCCAGTTGCTGAGGTTGAAGAAACACCAGTTGCTGAGGCTGAAGAAGAGCCATCTGCTGAGGTTGAAGAAGAGCCAGTTGCTGAGGTTGAAGAAACACCAGTTGCTGAGGCTGAAGAAGAGCCAGCTGCTGAGGTCGAAGAAGAGCCAGATGATGAGGCTGAGAAAAAATGATTCAACAATATACTCGACTAAAAGTAGCAGACAATTCAGGAGCAAAGATTATCAGCTGTATTGGAGTGCCTGGTGGAAGTGGAAGAAAGTATGCTGGGCTGGGAGATTTAATAATTGCTTCTGTGAAAGAAGCTGCACCAGCAGCAGCGGTAAAGAAAGGAGAAGTGGTGCGTGCGGTTATTGTCAGAACTTCTAAAGGCTATAGAAGAAGAGATGGTTCACATATTCGATTTGATGAGAATGCCGCGGTTTTGATAAACCAAGATAACCTTCCACGCGGCACAAGGATATTCGGTCCAGTGGCAAGAGAACTGAGAGACAAGAATTATATGAGGATCGTTTCTCTAGCTCCCGAGGTTTTATAAATTAAAGGTATTAATTTTTAGTTATGAAAATACGTAAAGGTGACAATGTACTAGTTATAAAAGGCCGCGATCGTGGTCGACAGGGTCGTGTTGTCCAATCTTTTCCAAAAAATAATCGAGTACAGGTAGAGGGCGTGAATGTAGTAAAACGTCATGCTAAAGCCACGTCAACCGTTAGGCAAGCTGGGATAATCGAAAAAGAAATGCCATTATCAGTTGCCAAAGTAGTTTTAATCTGCCCTATTTGTAATAAGCCGACAAAGGTGAAAGGTAAATCAATAGCTGACGGGTCTAACGTCCGATTGTGTGCCAAATGTGAGGAAATAATCGAATAAATGAAGTTTATTGATTTGGAATTGTAAAAATGACTCAAGAAAACAAAGAAAAAAAATCAGCAAAAGCAAAGAGTGCACCAAAAAAACGGGTTACGAGGCGTGCTGCTCGGGCTGAAGCTAAGCCTAAGGTGTCTGTAGAAAAAAAAGTACAGGACAAGAAGATTGAACCTGTTCAAAACAAACCTCGGATTCAAGAGCTTTATCAGTCAGAAGTTAGGGATGCCTTGATTAAAGAGTTTTCATATAAATCATCTATGCAGGCACCAACTTTAGACAAAATTGTGGTTAATATTGGTCTTGGTGAAGCGTTAACTAATTCACGTGCAGTTGAATCTGCTTCAAACGACCTAGGGTTGATTACGGGCCAGAAACCAATTGTTAACCGGGCAAAAAAGTCGATCGCAAACTTTAAATTAAGAGAAGGTATGCCTATAGGTGTTAGCGTTACGCTTCGAAAAGCAAGGATGTGGGAATTTTATGACCGGTTAGTAGCATCTGCGTTGCCTAGGATCAGAGATTTTCGTGGTGTTCCAAGAAAATCCTTTGACGGTAGAGGGAATTACTCTGTGGGCTTGAAAGAACAAGTGATATTTCCAGAGATTGAATATAACTCAGTTGATAAATTTAGAGGTTTGCAGATTGTAATATGTACTACTGCAGTGAATGATGAAGAAGGACTTAGGCTTCTGGAGCTATTAGGCATGCCTTTTGTCCAGCTAGAAAATGTGAACGCGGCGTAGAAGGGAAACAATATGGCTATTACAGATCCAATATCAGATATGCTAACTAGGATACGAAATGCCGTTATGGCTAGGCATGATTTTGTTTTGGTGCCTGCATCTAAAACAAAATTAGCTATAGCAGAATTATTTAAGAATGAAGGCTTTATAAAAGGGTATGAGCTGATTGATGTAGATACTCCTAAAAAGAGCCTCAAAATTTATCTTTATTATCATGATAGAAATGATCCCGCGATTACTGGTCTAAAACGCGTAAGCAGCCCAGGTCTTCGTGTATATGTTCGTAAAGGAGAAATACCAAGATACTTTGCTGGTATCGGTGTATCAGTACTTTCTACATCTAAAGGCATCATGACTGGTAAAGATGCATGGAAAAACGGTATAGGAGGAGAGCTTCTTTGCTATGTTTGGTAAAGAAGTAATTGATTAATGTCTCGAGTAGGAAATAAACCAATAACGCTCCCTCAGGGAGTAAATATATCTGTTGAAGGTTTAGATGTTACAGTTAAGGGCCCGAAAGGTAAGCTATCAATTAAGGTTGACGAGAGTATGAATGTTAATACTGAGGGCGACACGATTATTGTTAAAAGATCATCGGATGATAACCATCATAAAGCCCTTCATGGACTGACTAGAAGCCTTGTAGCCAATATGGTTATAGGGGTAAGTGATGGATTCACGCGAAACCTGGAATTGGTAGGAGTAGGTTATAGAGCGCAGCAGCAAGCGGCAGGAGTTCAATTAAGTGTGATGCTTAGCCATAACGTTACTATATTGCCTCCAGAAGGAGTGCAGATTCAAGTAGAAGGCCAGAATTTAATTACTATTTCTGGAATTGACAAGCAAAAAGTTGGTCAAATTGCTGCACAAATCAGGAAGGTTAGGCCACCTAACCCTTATACCGGTAAAGGAATTCGTTATCAGGGTGAGCAGGTTAAGTTAAAAGCTGGTAAAGCTGGTCGTAGCGTTTAATTAACAAAAATGAACTATTGGGGAGAAAATTAAATTGGCAGGCCGTAAAACAATAAAGCAACGTGCAACATTAAGGCATGTTCGATTGAGAAAAAAAATAAGAGGCACTGCAGCCCGACCAAGGTTGGCGGTATATAGGAGCCTAAATCATGTATATGCGCAACTTATAGATGATGATCTGGGTGTAACTATAGCCTCCGCTTCGAGTGTGGAAGGTGACTTAAAAAAAGAGATATCGAAACAGAGTAAAACAGAAATATCCAAGTTAGTAGGAGCTCTAATGGCCAAGCGTGCTAAAACTCATGGTATATCAAATGTGGTGTTTGATAGAGGTGGTAATAAATATCATGGAAGAGTAAAAGCATTAGCAGATGCAGTTAGAGAAGGAGGTCTAGTCATTTGACTTCGGAAAAGCCAAGACGTGAAAGACGAAACAGAGACGGAGATCGAGGGCCAGATGATGGTATGGAGGAAAGAGTTGTCAAAATTTCCAGAGTAGCTAAAGTGGTTAAAGGTGGTAGACATTTGAGCTTTAGCGCTATGGTTGTAGTTGGAGATTCTCAAGGAAAAGTTGGTGTAGGCCTTGGAAAAGCTGATGCAGTTCCCGATGCAGTAAAAAAAGGTGGATATTATGCTCGTAGGAACATGGTAAATGTACCGTTATCTAAAACTACTATTACACATGAAATTAAGGTTAAATATTGTGGGGCTGAGGTTATGCTAAGGCCAGCCGCTCCAGGTACTGGTGTGATAGCGGGTGGATCTGTTAGGGCTGTTGTTGAGTTAGCGGGAATCAAAGATATATTAACTAAAGCAACACATAGCACTAACCCAATTAATTTAGTCAAAGCAACTTTTAAGGCCTTGTCCATGCTTAAAGATCCTGAAATAGAAAAAGCACGTCGGCAGGCAGTAATTGATGCGGGAGTCGAAATGGCTAATAGTGAACAGAGCGTAAAAGTTTAAGCGAGTTATCAATGTCTAAGCTTTCAATTACATTAATCAATAGCGTAATAGGTAATAAACAGGATCAACGAGATACCGTTCGAGTGCTTGGTCTACGTAAGTTGCATCAAACAGTTATCAAGGATGACAACGCGTCGATCCGAGGAATGGTTCATAAAGTAAGGCATCTTGTCCGCGTTGAAGAAATATCGGGTTAGATTTTAGAAAGGTTTTAAATTGTCTGAAAAATCATCTTTAAAATTAGAAAAATTAAGCGCTCCGAAAGGTTCAAAACGCCCAAGGAAGAGAGTAGGGCGTGGAGACGGTAGTGGTCATGGCAGTTTCTCCGGTAAAGGTATGAAAGGGCAGAAGTCTCGTTCTGGAGGCGGAGTCAGGGTTGGATTCCAGGGTGGACAATTAGCTCTAATAAAATCATTGCCTATGATTCGAGGATTCACTGCTAGAAATCATAAGTCTTACCAGCTTGTAAATTTAGACCAGCTAATGCTGTTCGACGCTGGGTCTGAAATAAATGCAGCAATGCTTGAGAAAGTGGGCTTGATAAAAGATGCATCAAAGTTGGTTAAAATTTTGGGGCGTGGCGATTGTGAAAAACCGATTAACGTTCAAGCAACCCGTTTTTCCGATTCAGCCAGAAAAAAAATTGAAGAAGCCGGTGGCACCGCTCGTGAGGTAATTTAGTGGTTCAGCGAGGTTCTGCTGCAAGACAGCAAGAGAGTTCCAGGCCGCAGTTAATTCAATCAATGATTGACGCGCTTAGGGTTCCAGATCTTAGGGCTAAGATCTTATTTACTTTGGCAATGCTTGTAGTGTTTCGATTTGTAGCGCACGTACCTGTGCCTGGGGTTGACGTAGGCGCACTTGGCAGGGCATTTGAACAAAATGCTTTATTAGGATTCCTCGATTTGTTTAGTGGAGGTGCATTAGCTAATTTAAGTGTAGCTGCACTAGGTGTATACCCGTATATCACCTCGTCCATCGTAATGCAGATTTTAACTCCGGTGATACCTTCATTAAAAGCATTATCTCAAGAAGGCGATTATGGTCGGCAGAGAATCAATCAATTTACTCATTGGTTAACTGTGCCAATAGCAGTGTTACAAAGTTGGGGTCAATTAACTTTACTCCGTCAGTCTGGTGTATTGCCTGGGGTCGATTTTGGTTTAAATTTAGGTACTCTAGCCATCATTATATCTATGGTTGCAGGAACAATGTTTCTTGTTTGGCTAGGAGAGTTAATTACTGAAAAAGGGTTAGGTAATGGAATCTCATTGATTATATTTGGAGGGATCGTCGCTAATCTACCTAACTTAATCGGCCAAGGATTTTTATCAAGAGATGATGCAGGTGGAATTCTATTACTAGCCTTATTTGGTCTTGCAATAATATATTTAATAGTACTATTTAACGAAGCACAGCGAAGGGTACCAGTGCAGTATGGAAGAAGTGTTTTTAGAGGTGGAAGAATGCAAAGGCAAACCGGGTCTTCATTTCTTCCTTTGCGAGTGAATTCCGCAGGTATGATTCCTTTGATCTTTGCGTTTTCAATCATCATTTTGCCAACCACTATAGCAAGTTATTTCAGGGATCCGTTGAGCGACAGCTTCATAGCAATTGCTGCGCGTTTTATTTCCGATACATTTAGCCCAGACCGGTGGCCTTACTGGCTTGTTGTGTTCTTTTTGGTTGTTATATTTGCGTTTTTCTATACATTAGTTATTTTCCAACAGCAGCGACTCGCAGAGAACTTACAGAGGAATAATGGTTTTATACCTGGCATAAGACCTGGGAGCCCTACTCAAGAATATCTAAATAGAGTCATAATGAGAATAACCTGGGGTGGAGCAATATTTCTAGGAGCGATAGCTGTTCTTCCATTTCTAATTACCATAATTACAGATATCAGAGCGTTAACCATTAGTAGCGTTAGTCTTTTAATAATGGTTGGTGTTGCGTTAGATACGATGAGACAACTTGAATCCCAATTGTTGATGCGTAATTATGAAGGGTTTATAAAATGATTCAATACGATTTAATAGTAAAGCATGGTGGGTTGGTTTAATGAAGAAGGTAGTTTTACTAGGCGCACCCGGCGTTGGAAAAGGAACTCAGGCTGCTCAAGTGGCAAAGTATCTTGACGTCAATTGCATGGCATCCGGAGATTTGTTTAGAGATCATCTATCCAGAGAAAGTGAACTTGGGTTACAAGCTAAGTCATATATGTCAGTTGGAGAACTTGTTCCGGATGAGATTACGATTGGAATGGTAACCGAATGGTTGAATATGCCAGAACAAAGTAGCGGGTTTGTTCTGGATGGGTTTCCAAGAACTATAGCTCAGGCCCAGGCCTTAGACAATGTGTTAAATAATGGAACTGGAGGATTGGATCTGGTTATACATATAGTGGTTCCGGTTAGCGAGTTAATTGATCGTTTAAGCGGGAGGTATATTTGTACAAAATGCCAAAAGCCGTATCATATCGTGTCATCTCCTCCATTAATTAAAAATCAGTGTGATGATTGCAGCGCACCAATCTATCAAAGAGACGATGATAGGTCAGATGCAGTTAAGAAAAGATTAGCAGTGTATGAGGAGCAAACTGCTCCTTTGGTCGAATACTATGTAGGTTCAGGATTATTAACTAAGGTTGATGGACTTGGGCAAATTGATGAAGTTAGGACATCAATACAAGAGGTTCTTGCGTGAACTTCACCTATAATTGTACATAGGAGGACAGTAATCGAACGCAATATAGGCCTAGCTAGCCAAAAACCAATGGGTATCACAATTAAATCCTCAAGTGAGTTTGATTTAATGAGAGAGGCTGGAAGGATTGTGGGATTAGCAAAGCTCGAGGTTGCCAATGCTATAAAGCCGGGAGTTACAACCAGCGCTCTAGACCAAATTGCTGAGAGAGTTATAAGGTCTGAGGGAGCCATACCATCTTTTAAGGGGTACGGAGATCCTCATAATCCATTTCCAGCATCAATATGCGCGTCTATTAACGATGAAATAGTTCATGGTATACCAGGTAATAGGGTGCTTGATGATGGAGACATAATTAGTGTGGATTGTGGAGCAATATGGAATGGATTACACGCTGATAGTGCTTTCACATCGGGTGTAGGAAATATTAGTAAAGAAGCAGCTGAATTAATTAAAGTCACTAGCTTGTCTTTAGAAAAGGGGATAGAGAAAGCTGTAATCGGAAATCGTATTGGTGATGTATGCTCGGCTATACAGACATATGCAGAGGCTCAAGGGTATTCCCTAGTGCGTCATTATGTTGGGCATGGGATAGGTTATAGCATGCATGAGGATCCCCAAGTTCCAAATTGGGGTATGGAGCCAGGGCTAGGACCGTTATTAAAAGAGGGAATGGCTATTGCAATTGAACCAATGTTGAATATAGGAAATCATAGAACAAAAGTGTTGAGTGATGGATGGACAGTGTCCACCGATGATGGAGAGTTGTCTGCCCATTTTGAACATACTGTATTAATAACAAATGAAGGACCGGAAGTCACTACTCGGTGCTAATTTAATGTCGATAGATTTAAGAGGTGTAATTGACTAATAAAAAGGAGTCTATAGAAGTAGAAGGCTTGGTTAAAGAAGCTCTTCCTAATGCTACGTTTACGGTAGAGCTAGCAAATGGCCACGCAGTTCACGCATATATATCAGGCAAGATCAGAAAAAATTATATAAGGGTATTGCCTGGAGACAGAGTATTAGTTGAGTTGTCTCCATATGATCTTACAAGAGGTAGGATCACGTATCGATTTAGATAACTTAGTTAATTAAATCAGTACTTGAAAACGAAGATCGAAAAAGTAAAGAAGTAATTAAGGTAAAAAATGAAAGTTTCAGCTTCAGTGAAAAAAAGATGTGCAAAGTGTCGAGTGATTCGACGTAAAGGGCGCGTGCACATAATTTGCGAAAATCAAAGACATAAACAAAGGCAGGGTTAATATGGTACTTGTAGCAGGTGTAAACATTCCCGATGATAAACGCGTTGAATTCTCATTGACGCGTATATATGGCATTGGACCAAAGCAAGCAAAAGAAGTCTTGTCTCGTGTAGGTGTTACTGATAACCCGAGGGTTAAGGATTTATCGGAAACAGATTTGGTAAACATACGCGAAATCGTTGAAAAAGAAAAAACAGTCGAGGGAGACCTTAGAAGAGAGGTCAATTTAAATATACGAAGACTGATTGATATAGGCTCTTATAAAGGACAGCGACATCGGCGTGGACTACCTGCGAGGGGACAAAGAACACGTACCAATGCGCGTGCAAAACGTGGACCTAGGATGCCTGTAGCAGGCAGGGGTCAAAAAGGAAAGACCAAGTAATATGGCTAAAAGATCAAGAACAAGAAGAAAAGATCGACGTTCAGTACCAAAAGGTCGAGTATATATACAGTCGACCTTTAATAACACTATAGTAACTATTACAGACTTAGAAGGCGGTGTTATATGTTGGGGTAGTTCAGGAACTGTAGGATACAAAGGATCAAGAAAATCTACAGCTTTTGCAGCACAGCGAGCTGCAGAAGATGCTACGCGTAAAGGTAAAGAACAAGGGTTGAGAGAAGTAGATGTATTAGTTTCTGGTTCAGGTGCTGGTAGAGAAGCTGCAATAAGAGCTATGGTGGGCCAAGGCATAACTGTAGCATCAATTAGAGATATTACTCCGATACCACACAATGGATGCAGACCTAAGAAGAGGCGTAGAGTTTAGTAAATTGAGTATTATGCAAACGATTATGGATGACAGAAATTCTCCTATATTGAGGGAACAAGACTTGCGAGGTATAACAGCGCAGGTATTTTCTATATATCGAAATAACTTAATTCAATTTTTGATATTAACTGTAACCGCTATGTTGCCGGTGCTGTTAATATCATATTTTATTAGTGGTAGTGTTACTGGCTTAGTACTACTTTCATTTATCGAAATACTAATAGTGACAACTTTAGCAGGAGCTTTCATATATTCTGTACCCTACTATTGCATTAATCGCACGGTTAATTTGCGTGAATCTTTAAAAGCTTCGCAAGCAGTGTATTTTAAATTGCTCGGTGTCACTTTAGGTTTGCAAATCATATTAGCAATATTGATGACTTTCG
This sequence comes from SAR202 cluster bacterium, assembly GCA_009392275.1. Lineage (GTDB taxonomy): Bacteria > Chloroflexota > Dehalococcoidia > Lucifugimonadales > UBA2962 > UBA2962. Next base: position 89,804 of record VFGV01000020.1, on the reverse strand, counting down.
GAGTAGTCCTCCCGTTGTTAATATTTCCTTTTATTGGAGCGCTTCTTTACATGATTTACTTTATGGTAAGTCAACCGGTAGTAGTGATTGAGCGACTCAAGCCAGTTGATGCATTTAAACGGAGTCTTAACCTGGTTCGGGGTCATTGGTGGCGTGTATTCGGCGCTACAGCCATATTTATTCTTTGTGCCATAGGTACGTTCGTTTTATCTTGGCTTCCATTTTATTTATTTTCTTTAGTTTTATCAGAAGGATCCGAATTACGTGGAATAATTCAGCAAATCGGCGTATATGTTGGAGGAACATTGACTATACCCCCAATATATATATTTTTAACAGTTATTTATTACGATCTAAGATATAGGAAGGAGGATTTCAGCTTTGAACGATTGTCAGATGAAATTATTCATTGATAATTAAAAAGTTTAAATGCTGATTTACTAATGGCAAGGTACACAGATGCAAGTTGTCGGCAATGCCGTCGGATAGGAGAAAAGCTTTTTCTAAAAGGAGAACGATGCTACACGCCTCGATGCGCTGTAGAACGTCGAAAAAATCCTCCTGGAGATAGGAGCTTAAAAAGAAGAAGGGCCTCAGATTGGTCACTTCAATTGAGAGAGAAGCAAAAAGCTCGATTTAGTTATGGTGTTCTAGAGAGACAGTTTCGCAAGTATTTTGATATGGCTCGTGAACGCCCTGGTGTAACTGGAGACAATTTACTGCAATATCTAGAGCGTAGGCTTGACAACGTGGTTTATAGGTTGGCATTTGCTGGATCACGTAAGCAGGGTAGACAACTAGTTACTCATGGACACTTTACAGTTAATGATAAAAAAATGGATATACCTTCATATTTGGTTGAAACTGGTGACGTCGTTAAATGGAAGGGTGCAAATGGAAGTATCCCTGAATTTGGCAAGACCATAATGGAGTCAGGTGGCAGATTATCAACTCCAGGTTGGCTAAAGGTAGACCCTGATAAGGGGCAGGCAGAGGTTTTAGGAGAACCTACATTGGGTGCTATTGAAAGTGACATAGATGTTAGGTTGATTGTTGAGTTTTATTCGAAGTAAACATATTTGAAATCGCGAGATAACGTAAACGTATAGGAGAAAAAAATCATGGTACTTGAATTCCAAACATTGGTTCCAGAAGAATTACCAATTCAGGAAAAAGAAGTTATACCTGATGCGTCCGTAAAAGTTCTAGAAGAAGAAGGAAACTACGGTAAGTTTGTTGCAGAGCCTCTTGAGCGGGGTTATGGTACGACCTTAGGCAATTCACTTCGTAGAGTTTTATATGAATCACTCACTGGTACAGCTGTTACATGGGTCAAGATTGATGGTGCCCTACATGAGTACACAACATTACCACATGTAAAGGAAGAAATTTCAGAATTCCTATTGAATATAAAAAATATTCGACTTAAATCAGACGTTGATAGACCAGGCAAATTGAGGCTTGAGGTTGCGGGTCAAGGTAAAGTATGTGCCGGAGACATAATGGCTTCATCCGACTTTCATGTCGTCAATCCCGAATCACATATAGCAACTCTAGACTCTGATCAGGCAACTTTAAATGTTGAATTTAACGTTGAAAGAGGAGTAGGTTTCAGGCCTGGTGTTAATGATAATGATATGCCGATCGGAACATTACCTGTCGATGCAATCTTTACGCCGATTAGGAAGGTTAATTACACGGTTGAGCCTACACGAGTTGGGGGTCGAACTGACTTTGAAAAGTTGACCATGGAGATATGGACTGATGGATCAATTACTCCTTTAGACTCTTTAAAAGTCGCTGGAGATATCCTAGTTAACAAGTTTTTCATGTTTGCTAATGTTCAAGATGGAGATGTTGACAGCATTGAGGCTTCATCAACGGCATTAAACATAACTCCCGAGCAATACAATATGACTGTTGAAAGCTTGGATCTTTCGTCTAGAACACTCAATTGTTTGAAACGTGCAGATATCCATAAAGTTGGAGAAGCTTTGCAGTACGAAAAATCGGATCTGTTGAAGATACGTAATTTTGGTGAGAAATCTATGAGAGAACTGTATGAAAAGTTTGCCGAGTTAGGTTTGCCTGTTGAGGAAAATTCGGCAGAAAAATCTGAACATGAAGTTGATCAAAACGAACCGGAAGAGGATGAATCAAAATGAGGCATCAAGTTGCAGGGTCAGCATTAAGTCGTCCTACAGCACATAGAATGTTGATGCTAAGGGGCGCTGTTACCGATTTATTGCGTAATGGTAGTATTAAAACGACCCAGGCGAAGGCTAAAGAAATTAGGCGTTTAGCTGAAAAAACAATATCGCGTGGTAAGAAAGGCACACTTCATCAAAGGAGACAGGCCTCAGCCTTCTTATTAGATGAAGATGTGGTAAAAAAACTGTTTGATGAGATAGCACCTCGCTACTCTGATAGGCCAGGAGGATATACGCGTTTGATAAAAATTGGTCAGCGACAAGGTGATGCTGCTGAGATGGCATTATTAGAATTAGTGGAATAGTGGTTAGTATATGGCCACCGAAGTGAGGATGGCCTTAATAATAGAATATGATGGTAGTTGTTACAGAGGTTTTCAGTATCAGAAAAACCATTCTTCTATTCAGGAAGAGGTTGAAGCGGCTTTAGAGAAATTAACTAGTCAAAATATAAAGATTAGTGGAGCCGGTAGAACTGATGCAGGAGTTCATGCTTTAGGCCAAGTGATAGCCTTCAATTTAAACACTGATTTGATGGCAAACCAGGTTTTAATGGGCCTTAATCATTATTTACCTAGAGATATTGTTGTAAAAACTGCCTATGAGGTAGATAAAGATTTTGATCCGAGACGAATGGCAGTTAGCCGGATATATAAATATTCAATATTAAACCGGAAAGTTAGATCACCTTTGCAGCTAAGATACTCTACTTTGATACGAGAGAGTCTCGATATAGAGGAAATGCGTCATGCCGCAGAAGTAATGTTAGGTACACATGACTTTGGTGCTTTCGCGGGTGCTCTACCTAAAAGCACTGATAGCACTATACGTAATATAAGTAAGTTGGAAATAACAATGATAGGAGAAAAAATAGAAATTGAGGTGGAAGGTAATGCATTTCTTCCGCATCAAGTAAGGAGAATGGTTGGAGCAATAATTGATGTTGGTCTCGGAAAAATATCAGTTGATTATATTAATATGATGCTTGATAGTAAAAATAAAAAAATTAAAACCAAGACCAAAAGTATGCCGCCACAGGGCCTATGTCTTGTAGCAGTGTCTTACAAAACGTTTCCACCATCGGGACAATAAAAATGACTACACATATAAAAAATTACAATACAACTAAAGACGATTTAAAGCCGAAATGGCATGTGATTGATGCAACGGATCAAACATTGGGAAGGCTATCCAGCAAAATAGCAACATTACTCCAAGGTAAACATAAACCATCTTATGCACATAATTTATTGACGGGGGATTTTGTTGTAGTAACTAATGGAGGCAAATTCAAAGTTACAGGAAACAAGCTTCTATCAAAAAAATACTACCGGCATAGTGGTTATATAGGTGGTTTGACTGAGCAGACTATGGAGGACATGTTAGATAAATTTCCTGAGAGGGTAATCACTCAATCAGTAAAAGGCATGCTTCCGAAAAATAAGCTAGGAAGAAAGATGTTGTTAAGGCTTAAAGTCTATACCGGAGATCAACATCCACATGAAGCACAAATTAGAGAGAGTGAAGGCCTTTCACAAGAAGCTAAGCCTAAGGTAGAAGCTAAACCTAAGGCAGAAGCTAAGCCTAAGGCAGAAGCTAAGCCTAAGGCAGAAGCTAAGCCTAAGGCAGAAGCTAAGCCTAAGGCAGAAGCTAAGCCTAAGGCAGAAGCTAAGCCTAAGGCAGAAGCTAAGCCTAAGGCAGAAGCTAAGCCTAAGGCAGAAAAAGTTAATTTGGCCACTTTAACAGTTCCAAAGTTGAAAGAATTGGCGAGTAGCAAAGGGCTTGCTATCCCTAGTAAGGCTCGCAAAGCAGACATTATTGAAATAATTAGCAAAGCAGATTAGTGAAATCGCGTACGCAATGAGGAGAAAAGGATGGTAGAACAACAGCAGTATTATTATGGAACAGGACGAAGGAAATCTGCCGTGGCGCGGGTTCGATTGTACAAAGAAAGAGGCCCTATAGTTGTCAATGGCAAGCCGATCCAAGAAATTTATTCAGTAGATGCTTTGCAAACAACCATTAACCATCCCTTCAAAGTTGCGGGAGTTAGCAACGAATATCGAGTTGTAGCTAAAGTGTCAGGTGGGGGTTTAACAGGCCAGGCAGGAGCATTAAGTCATGGGATATCCAGAGCTTTATGTGTCGCCAATCCTGATTTAAGAGCTTCTCTAAAAAAAGCAGGTCTTTTAACTAGAGATTCCAGGGTAAAAGAAAGCAAAAAATATGGATTGAAAAAGGCGCGTAAAGCTCCACAATATACAAAACGCTAAATTAATTAGATTTGAAATAAAAAGGGTCCTTTTCATAAAGGACCCTTTTTATTTTGCTTTTCGTTGTGTTAATCTCCGACTTGTTTGGTTTTTATAAAAACAGAGGTGACTGTTATTATGCATAACATAGATCAATCGGGCTTCAAAACTATTTGTATCCAGGCTGGATACGATCTTAATGAAAGTGAGTTTATAAATCTGAAATCCGCCTTTGAGGATGCTTGCCATATAATTCAACCTCTTAACGAGATTGATCTTACAGACACAGAAATGATTCTTAAGTTTTATCCAGAAATCAGGGATTAAAATAAACTTAATGGATGATAATTCAGACCGTTTATACAATTTATCAATTCTAGAAGCATCTCAACTGATACGAAATCGAGACCTTTCACCTGTTGAGCTGACTGAAGCCTTTATTGATCGCATAAAAGATCAAAACCCTTCTTTAAATGCATACATTACCGTCACGGAAGATTTAGCATTTATACAGGCGCGCGCAGCTGAGCAAGAAATCCTATCAGGTCTATATAAAGGTAGTCTGCACGGAATACCAATCGCTCTAAAGGATTTATTTGATACGGCGGGAGTCAAAACGACTTCTGGATCCAAGCTCTTTGAAGACAGGATTCCTGAAAGAGATTCCACAGTCGCTGCTCGGCTAATGGAATCTGGAGCAGTTGTTTTGGGCAAACTAGCAATGAGTGAAAATGCTATCGCTGGAACAGGCATAGGTTTTAAAGATCCAAAGAATCCTTGGGATAAGTCGAAAACTGCTGGAGGGTCAAGCAATGGTTCTGCGGTAGCGGTAGCAGCGGGAATGGCTATGGCTACTATGGGTTCTTGTACTCGAGGGTCAATCCGTGCTCCTGCGTCATTTTGTAATGTGGTCGGTTTAAAGCCAACTTATGGGCGTGTTTCTAGGTATGGAGTATTACCTTTAAGCTGGACTTTAGATCATGTTGGCCCTATGACATATAGAGTTGCTGATGCTGCGATTATGCTTGAAGCGATTTCCGGGTATGACAAAAATGATTGGACGAGCAGTAAAAATAAGTCAACAACTTTTGAAATTCCATCGCGGCATCGGTTGGATGGAGTTAAAATTGCTGTACCTAAACACTACTTTTTTAATAAATCCCTGCCTAAAGTTGATTCCGAAGTTATAAAAATAGCTGAAGATGCTCTGGCAAAATTACAGCAACTCGGAGCGATTATTGAAGAGATTAATATACCCGCATTGGAATACGCAGATGCCGCTGCTTTAGTGATACTTCTGGGAGAGGGATACGCGGTGCATCAACATAATATTCTCAAAAAAACAGAACTTTATGGGGAACTCAACCTACTTGAATTAAGAGTGGGTGGTTTATTCTCAAATACTGAGTATATTAATGCTCAACGTGTCCGGACTAGGTTGATTGAGCAGTACTTAAAAGCTTTTAAATCATATGACTTTTTTGTATCACCTACTTTTGCAATAGCTGCTCCATCTAACGTGGTTCCTGCACCTAGTGCAATAAGTCATATGCCCAGTTTTACAGGCCCATACAATCTAACTGGGCTACCCGCGATATCGGTGCCAGCAGGCTTCACACAAGGAGGTTTACCTGTAGGTATCCAGTTCGCTGCAAGTTATTTTAAAGAAGATAAGTTGTTGGAATTAGCGCATATATATGAACAAGAGACCTGTTTTTATAAGCTTAGACCGAACCTATAGATAAAAAACTAATTATTCAAAATTATTTTTATTATCAAATATTCATTTGAAAACCAGATTGTTGCCAAACAATATATACACTATTTTTAATTACCTGTTTATAATCAAATCTGGAGACGCGGGGTGTCAGTTTTTTTGAATAGGTGGTAGGTTGAATTCTCCAGAAAGGAGGTTATGTGAATTGGACATTAACAGTAGTTGGAGGTGTTCCAGTTAGGTGTTCATCGGAACACCTCTCGTAATAGGCCTCACTTTCGGTGGGGCCTATTTATTCTCAGCAAATCCTTCTTCAACCACAGAACGTATTAGGTTTAAGGCTTCAAAGCTAGTCCTAATCCTGTCAGGATTACCCCTGCCCGAAACATTTAAATTTCTATTCTTAAAATTTTTCCCATCAGTTACAGTAATGAAAGTCTGACCTCTAGCTAAGTTTTCAGCTCCATCTGATATGTCTGGGGCGCCATGTAAAACCACACTTAAGTCTGCCTCACAATCTTTTAGAATCTTTAAAGCTAATGTTTCTACAGAATTTTGCGTTGTATTTGTATTCTTGGTATGGGTTTGATTAAGTCGGTCGATAGTTTCGATACCATTACCGACTATCCCTTCAATAAAATGATCTAGAGATGATCTTTGCAACCTATCGGATAGCATTCCTTGTGTTACATCTTCGTATGAACAAATGTTGATATTGTCTTTCGCTAGCAATTCACCTAAAACCGTCTCCATAGTTTCATCATCAGTAGCGAAAATATGCTTGCCAAGCAATGACCGCACTTTTTGTTCCATTGGCTCGATCAAGACATTTGCTTCCTCTTTTGAACCCGCTTTTGCTGTAATACGGACATCCACTTGTCCAGGATGTGCTAGTACGCCAACGGTAGGGTTGCTTGACTTAGCGATTAAATCTCCAATTAAATGGTCAACATTACTTTCACCTAATTCGGCTACTTTGAGTATTTTGTAACTTATTACATCAGAAAGTGTAAATTTTTCTTTCAGGTAAGGAACAACTTCATGTGTAAATAGCCACTTAAGTTCAAAAGGGACTCCTGGCAAAGCAAATATAACCCCTCTAGGATCTTCGACAGCAAAGGATGGAGCTGTTCCATTAGGATTATGTATCTTTATTGAATCAGCAGGTATATAAGCCTGTCTTTCATTATTTTGAGTCATTAGAAATCCACGACTGCGAAACATGGTATCTATAGTATTCAACAATTCTTCATCTAAGATGAGTTTTCTATTTGTGACTTCTGCTATAACTTCTCGGGTTATATCATCTTGGGTTGGGCCTAATCCTCCACCACAGATTACGACATCAGATCGATCAAGAGCCTGATTTATTACATCATACATTCTTGATTTGTTATCACCGACAACTGTTTTTCTATACAGATTAATTCCTATTTCAGTTAAACGTTGCGCCATCCATGTGGCATTAGTATCTACAATCTGACCTAGTAAAAGCTCTGATCCTATTGAAATAATTTCAGCACTAGGCATATCTTTTCCTTTGGTATTGGTTGTTTGATTAAATTAATATATGAAAATCTTGTATTAACTTTGTGGTTGTCATTTTTATTTTCAATCTTCACGTTGTCAACCACATAATGCTAAACTGCAGTTATGGATAAAGACAGTAACACTCATTCTTTGCAAAACGGAACACCGAAAGGTCCTTTGAGCGGTATAAAGGTAATTGATTGGACACTCTGGCAATTTGGTCCAGTTGCAGCCATGATGCTTGGCGATTTGGGGGCAGATGTAATTAAAGTTGAGGCATTATCCGGTGAGCAAGGAAGGGCTATGTTTACTCTCAGCGGTATTGATCGTAGCTTGCCTGGTGGTCGAAATTCATATTTTGAAGCGAACCAACGAAATAAGAGATCGATCGCTTTAGATTTGAAGCAACCTGAGGGAGTTGAAGTAGTACGTAATTTGGTTAGTGGAGCAGATATTTTCTTGCAAAATTATAGAAAGGGTGTGGCGGAAAGACTGGGGTTGGGTTATGAAGACCTTAAACTAATTAATGATCAAATAATTTATGGCTCTGGCAGCGGCTATGGTCCAGACGGACCTGATGCTTATAAACCGGCTTTAGATACTGTGGGACAAGCGCGGTCAGGCTTAATGTATGCTACAGGATCTGATGGAGACGATCCTTATCCAATCCAGGGCGTTGTAGCTGACCAAATAGGAGGCATTATGCTTAGTTGGGGCGTACTGGCTGCTCTTTACGCGCGCCAGGACACAGGTGTCGGTCAACGAGTTGACGCATCACATTTAGGTAGTTCTATTTGGCTTCAGGGACTAGGGGTATCTATGAGTATGCTAACAGCTCATAAGCCTGCTTCGGAAGCAAATTTAACAGCGAAGCCATCTAGAGATAACGCATATAATCCCATATCAAATTATTATAAATGCAAGGACGGGCGCTGGTTGATGTTGGCGAATCTGGAAGCGGATAGGTATTGGCCAACATTTGCTAGTGCATTAGGGATGGAGGCTTTAGCTACAGATGAGAAATTCATTGATACTGAATCAAGAGCAAAAAATAATCAAGAGTTGATTAAGTTACTTGATCAGACATTTGAATCGAAAACATATGCTGAATGGGACCAGATACTGTCTTCTGCAGGCGACTTTATTTACGCACCCGTTCAGCAACTCATGGAACTTTGGGATGATCCGCAAGTTCAAGCCAACAAATACATAGTAGAAACTAATCATCCAACTTTAGGGAAAGTAAAACTAGCAAATCATCCAATTCAGTATAGTGAAACTCCTAGTTCAATTCGTAGAGTGGCACCAGAGATAGGGGAACATACTGAAGAAATATTGCTAGAAACCGGTTATTCTTGGGATGATATTGCTGACTTGCAGGATAAGGGAGTTATATTGTAGAAGAGCGATTATTGACTAGTTACTCCTCCATCGATAATCACTTCAGTACCTGTTATATATGAAGATTCATCAGAGGCCAAAAACAAAATTAATTTGGCAATTTCATCTGAGTGGGCTACTCGCCCTAACGGAATTCTAGGTATTCTCGGGTCAGGAGATCCATCTGAAGTGATCTCTGCTACCAGCTTACGTGATAAAGGCGTGTCAGTATATCCTGGATGAATAGAGTTTACACGGATATTGTCTTTTGCAAGCTGAATTGCAGAAACTTTAGCAAATGTTCTACCAGATCCTTTTGCAGCCGAATATGCTGTTCCCGATCCACCAACATGAGAATCTATTGAAGATACGATTACTATCGATCCGTGTTCTGACTTTCGCATTACCGGAATGACACATTTAGTTCCAAGAAAAACACCTTTGCTGTGGATATCCATCATTTCGTCCCACTGGCCTACTTGCGTTTTATCTATATCGCCTGCAATTGCTTTTCCAGCAGCGTGAACTAGAATATCTATTTTCCCAAATTCACTCTCAGTATAGCTAATCAAATGTTCCCAATCTGTTTCAGTTTTTACATCTACTTTCATAAATGATGCTGTGTTCACAGAGTTTGTTTTTTGGTTAATTTGAGAGGCAGTTAAATAACCATTTTCTTGGTCAATGTCAGCAATGATTACTTTGGCTCCTTGCTCAACAAATGCCCATGCAGTAGCTCCTCCTATACCCATAACTTTTCCGAGCACGCCAGTAGCTCCACCTGTAATAATAGCTACTTTATCTTTAAGTCGTTTGTATTCCATTACTTATAAACTTATCAATTGATCCCATACAATGTTTTAATGAACATCATGTTAACGACTTCACAATTGTTTTGTACATAAAATAACTAATATTAACCAGTTTTTGATAAGAATTGCTTAAAGATTTTCATATAGAGTGGTTTTTTCTTTAATCGCACTCTATAATGTCTGCCTACATGTAAAATCACTGAAAGTGAATCTATGTATTTGTTTTCCGATTAATAAATAGCGGTGTTTTACATTAATTAAGAACACTCGGGAGGAGTGGTATTAATGGCTGAAAGACTACTTGAAGTAAACGATTTAGCAACATATTTTTTTACGGCTGATGGCGTAGTAAAAGCGGTTGATGGTGTTACCTATCATATAGATGAAGGTGAGTCAGTAGCAATTGTAGGTGAATCTGGTTGTGGTAAAAGCGTAAGCGCGTTATCTATTATGAGGCTCATAGCAAGTCCACCAGGTAGAATTGTTCATGGCGAAGTCATTTTTGAAGGTACTGATATTCTTAAGCTAAGTGAAGCAGAGATGAGAGATGTCCGAGGTAACGACATTTCAATGGTGTTTCAGGAGCCCATGACTTCACTTAACCCTGTATTAACTATTGGGTATCAATTGACTGAAGCATTAAAGCTTCATATGGATTTAAATCACAAACAAGCTCTAGAAAGAGCTGGCAATCTCTTAGAGCAGGTCGGCATACCTGACGCTCATAGGAGGCTAAAGGACTACCCTCACCAGTTCAGTGGTGGTATGAGGCAGAGAGTTATGATAGCTCTTGCGGTTAGCTGTAATCCTAGGATGATAATTGCTGATGAACCTACAACTGCTTTGGATGTCACTATTCAGGCTCAGGTACTAGAAGTAATGAGGAATATGGCTAAAGAGTATGGAACTGCTTTGGTCATGATTACCCATAACCTTGGTGTTGTGGCTCGTTATGCTGAACGTGTGATAGTGATGTATGCTGGCAAAATAATTGAAAGTGGATCATCTGAAGATGTTTATAATGATCCAAGGCACCCTTACACGCTAGGATTGCTCAGGTCTGTGCCAAGGCTAGATGAAGCCATACCAGAGAAGTTAGAGGCTATCGAAGGACTTCCGCCTTTGGTAATTGATTTGCCAGATGCTTGCGCGTTTGCACCTAGATGTAAATTTGCTATAGATAAATGTAATGAAAAAATGCCTGAGTTAGAAGAGATAAGTCCAGGCCATATGGCTCGTTGCTATGTAGCATCAGAGTTACATGAATTGGCAAAAAAATAGAAGATATTGAAGCTGCTGGACTAAATATCAGCGGATGAGGTAACAGATGGTACAAGAAACTAAAACAACTGAAGAAACGAAAGAAAGTAAATCTTCTGATGGATATGATAATATCCTGGAAGTTAATAATCTTAAACAGTATTTTCCAATAACATCGGGAATATTACTGCAGCGACATGTCGCGGATGTTAAAGCTGTTGATGATATAAGCTTCACTATCCGTAGGGGAGAGACGCTTGGTCTAGTAGGTGAATCGGGCTGCGGCAAATCAACTACTGGCAGATCTATTTTGCAGTTAAATAATCCTACTGCTGGGGAAGTAATATTTAATGGGGAAAATATTGCTAACTGGAATGTTAACCAGATGAGGCCTTTAAGAAGGCAGATGCAACTTATATTTCAGGATCCCTATAGTTCGTTAAACCCAAGAATGAGTGCTGGTTCGATTATTGGAGAGCCGCTAATTGTGCATGGTTTGACAGATAGCAAAAATGAATATCGAGAGCGTATTGCTCACTTGCTTGAAAATGTTGGATTGAATCCATTTATGGCAGATCGTTATCCACATGAATTTAGCGGAGGACAGAGGCAAAGAATCGGTATCGCTCGAGCTATAGCTGTAAACCCAAGTTTCATAGTATGTGATGAACCAGTATCCGCTCTAGATGTTTCTATTCAAGCTCAAGTGATAAATCTAATGGAAGACTTGCAGGAACAGTATGATCTTACATACCTGTTTATTGCACATGATTTGTCTGTTGTTCGACATATATCAGATCGCATAGCTGTAATGTACTTAGGTCATATTGTAGAGATAGCTGATAGGGTAGAACTTTATGAGAACCCACAACATCCTTACACAAAGGCACTTTTATCGGCAATTCCTATTCCGGATCCTGTACTTGAAGCAACTAGAGATAGAATAGTGTTAGAGGGAGATGTACCAAGCCCCTCAAACCCTCCTGTTGGCTGTGTTTTTAAAACTAGGTGCCCTGAACCAAGTAATCAATGTACAGAAGGTGAAGATCAAATGCATCTAGTAGAAGTAAAGGCTGATCACTGGGTTGATGCATGTTGTGTTAATTGCGGTTAGAAAGAATCTTTATTAGAAAACTTAAAGGTGTAACAGCTGATGGATTTAGGCTATTTTGTAGACCCTCTGCATCCTGCAGGTAGCGATTTCACAAAGACTATCCATCATGATTTAGATCAACTTAAAGTTCTTGACGAATTAGGTTATTCCGAAGCATGGGTCGCTGAGCACTACACAGCAGCTTGGGAAAACATACCCGCACCCGATATTTTTATAGCTCAAGCTATAGCTATGACTAAAAATATTAAACTTGGCACCGGAGTACATTGTCTTCCCAATCATAATCCATTTCATATAGCTCATAGAATTGCCCAACTTGATCATCAAGCTGAAGGTCGATTTATGTGGGGTATTGGTAGTGGAGCCACTCCTCTTGATTTTCAGGCATTTGGTATAGATGCTTCTAGTAATGAACACCGTGAATTGACTTGGGAAACCTTAGAAATGGTCCTTAAGATATGGGATGGCTTAGAACCAGGCATTTATGAAAATAAGTTTTGGCAATTTACCATTCCTGAACCTATGGATGAGCTGGGCTTCTATGTACATATGCAGCCTTTTCAAAAACCACACCCACCTATTGCTGTGGCTGGACTAGGCGCTCGCTCTGATTCTTTAATTAAAGCTGGTCAAAACGGCTGGTGGCCATTAAGTATTGATTTTGTACCTTCTAATACTCTTAAATCTCAATGGGATGTTTACGAAGAAGCGGCATTGACTACTGGGCGCTCATCTAATAGAGGTGACTGGAGAATTTGTAGAAATGTTTATATTGCAGACACTACCGAGGAAGCTCGAGATTTTGCATTCAATGGAGTAATGGCTCGAGATTTTGTTACGTATTTTAGATTAGTGATGGATAAGCTTGGCTTTTTGGATCTTATGAAAATTGATCCTGATATGCCAGATGAAGCTGTAGATTTGGAATATATGGTGGATAATATATGGATAGTTGGAAGTCGTGAAGAAGTGGAAGGGAAAATACGTGAATTACACAGTGATACAGGAGGGTTTGGAACGCTCCTAGCTTATTCACATGAATGGGAACCACGTGACAAGTGGATTAATTCAATGACTATTCTTGCTCACGAAGTAATCCCCAGCTTATCTGATCTAAATTAACTTATACTAACCAACCTAATTTAGCATGTGTTTATAAATCAATATTTTGCGTTATCTAGCTCTATTCTTAAATAGTCTTGAAATTTACTTTCCAGTACAGGATTAGTTAAAAACACTCCTCTCCTAGATGTGGATGTAGTTGATGTGGATGTCTGTTCCACTCCACGCTGCACCATACAATAATGCGTAGCCTGAGTTACGGTAATTACTCCGGCGGGATTTAGGTGATCTTCAATTGCTTTAGTAATTTGTTGTGTCATACGTTCTTGTACTTGAAGTCGTTTAGCAAATAATTCAACAACCCTGGATAGCTTAGATAATCCAGTAATCGTTTTGCTTTGGGGATTAGGAATGTAAGCTATATGAGCTGTTCCTCTAAATGGAGCCAAGTGATGTTCACACGTCGACGTAAAGTTGATGTTATGAACAATGATCATATCTTCAGCGTTATTCGGATAGTTATCTTCATCTAGCTTGAATATAACTTGTAGGTGCTCCTTAGGATCTTGCTCCATGCCTTTGGTATAGTCTAGAAGTGCTTTAGCCCATCGCTCCGGTGTCTTCACTATGCCCTCACGTTCTATATCTTCTCCAAGAAGCTCTAAAACATTCTTCAATAACGGTACGATATTTTTTACTCTTTCAGAATGTTCTTTGGGATCCCTAGTAGGATAACTATTATTGCTCATAAACTTCCCTCGTGATTATATTTAGTTTTATCTTGTATTCCGGCCTTTGCAAAAGCATCCCGGCGTTCTTTGCATTTATTGCATGCATTGCAGTGGATCATGCCCACAGGCTGCATGCATGTAATAGTTTTATGTAACGGTAGGTGATCAAACTTTTTGATTAAATCCACCTTGCTTTTCCCTTTATATGGAGCTTTAACAGAAATATTTATATTTAAGCCGTCTTTCAAAACTTTTGAATAATTGCCTATGAACTCATCACTTGCATCCGGGAAGGGATTATCCTTAAGTGATCCTAAGAATATCGATGAGATATTATGTGTGCTACACCATATGGCGGCGAGGCCGATTAGTATAAGGTTTCTGCCAGGTATGTATACCTCTTTATCCGGGGCATCATATGTTGGCACCCTTCCTTTAAGACTCCAATGATCTAGGCCATATAATACTGAGCCATCTATTGATAATGTGACAATCTCAGATATCAGGGGGTTTTCAAGAGAATCAATAAAATTTTTTAATGAGCGCATCTCTTCGTTTTCCCACCTTAATCCTGATCTCACGTATATAGGGTAAGTTTTGTTGGTTGCGGCAAGGTCAGCCAACAAAATAGCGCTATCTAAACCTCCACTAGTTAATACAGCAATTTCATTCAAGTTTTTACTCAGCTTGACTCAGAATAAGAGGCATAGCTTGTTGGAGTTTCCCATAATCTTATTTTCTTAACTTCTATGCCTTTCGACTTGACTTGCTCATATACAAGCCTCGCTATATTTTCAGCTGTTGGGTTATCGTCCATAATATAAATTGGCTGCCCCGCATCTTTTAATATCGGTATTAATGGATCTTCTTTGGCTAAAATCATTCGGTGATCTAGCTCTGAATCTATCCATGTTTTCACCGTTTGCTTAATTACGGTGAAATCAATAACCATGCCTTTGTCATCCAATAGAGTCGACTCGACATCGATTTCTAGGATCCCATTATGTCCGTGAAGGTATTTACATTGGCCTTCGTAATTCAGCAGTCGATGTCCATAACAGAAATCTATTGTTTTTGTGACAGAATGCATTAGTTAATACCTGGCCCCGCGAGATGTCTTCCTGAATCTATTCTAATAGTTTCGCCGGTAATTGTTTCGCTCTGTAGTAAAGTGACAACCATTTCAGCTATTTCATTAGCGGATGACTCTCTCTGTAATGGCGCCTTAGAAACCACCTTTTTCTTCCATGAAGATTCAGTTATATCAGGTGGTCGCATCGTGGGACCTGGAGCAATTGCATTCACCAGAATTCCACTGTCAGACAGTTCAATTGCAAAGGCTCTGGTCATAAAATCAATTGAAGCTTTTGACGCCATGTAAGGTAAGTAATTTTTATAAGGAGCATGAATCGCAGCCCAGTCCGAGAAAAAAACAATATGACCTTTTGTTGGCTCGGGATTGGACATCATTTCTCGGGATAAATTAACCCCAAATAAAAATGTGCCTTTTGCATCCCCAATAGATTCATCCCATGAATCTGAGTTTAAGGTCATAAACGGATCGCGTGGAAAACCGGATGCCAGATTAATTCCGAAATGTATCGCACCTAGATCCCTTTTAGCTGTATTCAACATGTTTAAGACCTGATCTTCATCTGAAAGATCGCATTTAATTGTAATTGCATTCACTTTTTGAAGAAGTAAGTCATCTACTAGGGATTTTGCTTCATATTCGGAATTCCGATACACCACAGCCATGTCTATCCCAGCAGCTGCCATGCGGCGAGCTACCACTGTACCTATTCTGCGTGCTCCAACAATTATCGCGTTTTTCCCTTGTAGATTTATCAAAACTCAGATCTCCGTTACAGGTTAATATAGTTCGATTGTAACATGGTTTAAAAAACACAAGGTAAAGAATTTTTTAAAAACATCTATTAAGTAAATACTGATAAAATTTTCTGGAGGTATTAAAAACATGTCAGATTATGATCCGGAGTGGTATAAATCTTTTTTTGGACCTGAGTACTTAAACATTTACGCACATGTTTTTGGCGATAAAGAGTCAGAACGACAGGCAAAGTTTGTGGAAAAAGTATTAAGTCTCAAAAAGGGCGATGAAGTTTTGGATCTGTGTTGTGGACAGGGTCGTATATCAGTTCCTCTTGCAAGAAATGGCGTCAAGGTTACAGGTTTAGATTTTTCGAACGAGTTATTGTCTTTGGCTAAAGCGAAAGCATCAAAATCAGGCGTAGAAATCAGTACAGTTGAAGCTGACATGAGAGATATTCCATTTGAGAATAAGTTCGATGCTGTTATAAATATTTTTACTGCATTGGGTTATTTTGAATCTGATATTGAAGATCAAAAAGTTCTTAATGCAGTATCCAAAAGTTTGAAAAAAGACGGTTTAGCTTTATTCGATATGCTTAATAGAGATTGGGTTGTGGCTAATCACATAGAAAGAGAATGGAGAGAAAACAACAAAGAGGCTATATATTTAGAAGAAAGAGAATGGGATTCTATAGAAGGTAGAAGCCATATCAATTTTAAAATTATTGGCCCTGATGGATCTTTAACTAAAACTGGCCACCATATACGTCTTTATGTGGCTACGGAATTCAAATATATGTTAGAAAAAGCGGGTTTATCTATGCAGAATGTTTATGGTGGATATGATGAAAGCCCGTTTAATATATCAGGTAAACGTATGATAGTTATTGCAAGGAAAGATTAATCAAAAGATTTCATTTGATGATATTTATAAAATTGACTGATTTGGCTGCAATAAATGTATTTTAATACGAGGCTTTGGGAATTCACCTCCGGTTTTAGATTGAGGATTATGCTAGGTGTTGTGTTTGGAGTTTTGACAGCCGTAGCTGGTGTAAGCAGGCTAGTTATGTCAGGTTATGTGGTTGCAATGGTGTTTCAAGAAGAATCGTTCAGTAAGATTACGCTGTCAATTCTCGGAGTTATTCTGGCAATAATATCTAGGTGTGTCTTCCAGTATTTCAAAGAAATGACTGGGCACCGTAATGCTTTGAAAATACAGAAGCAGCTGAGGCGTCGCTTATTTGAAAAAATCTTGCATTTAGGGCCTGCAGTACTTCTTCGTAGAAGAACTGGTGATGTATTAGTATCTCTTGTTGAAGGGATTGAGGTTCTTGAAAGTTATTTTGGAGAATATCTTCCACAGATGTTTGTAGGTTTGATTACCCCAATTGGCCTATTCTTCTTTATGGCATTTCTTGATATTTACACCGCGCTAATATATTTGATTTTTGCATTAATTACCTTAATCGCCCCATTGGCTTTTCATCGCTGGAATGAGAAAAGTTCTCTTTTTAGGAGGGATGCTTACCATGATTTAAGTGCTGAATTTTTAGATTCTGTACAAGGACTTGCAACTCTCAAGTCTTTTGGTCAAAGTGACATTAAAGGAGATGACCTCGCAGAGAAGGCTAGAAGGGTATTTCGATCTACAATGGCAATTCTAGCTACTAACCAGGCAACGATTGGTGTTACATGGCTGGGGATATCTGGAGGAGCCGCTCTCGCTTTAGGTTTAGGGGCTTTGAGGGTTAGTTCTGGAGAACTTGATTTGTCGACACTATTGATTGTGGTAATGCTTGGAGTAGAGGTGTTCAGGCCATTACGTGAGCTCACCTTGTTATATCATCATGGAATGGTTGGTATGGCGTCAGCAACTTCTGTGTTGGAGATTATGGATGCTGAACCATTAGTTAGTGATAATAGAAAGGTATCAAGACCTTTTAAGCATTTAGATCCAACCGTCCATTTCCAAGACGTATCATTTTCTTATCCTGGCCGAGAAGATATTGTTTTAAATAATGTCTCCTTCTCAGTGTCAATGGGAGAGCGTCTTGCGATTGTAGGCCCAAGTGGAGCCGGTAAGACTACTATTGTTTCATTGTTGATGCGATTCTTTGATCCGTCTTTTGGGTCAGTTAAGATTGGGTCAAGTAATCTTCAAGACATACCTTTGGATTTTGCTAGGGAACATATCAGTATAGTTTCTCAGGAAACATATATATTCTTTGGAAGTGTTGCTGAAAACTTAAGGTACGGGAAATTAGATGCGACTGATGAGGAACTGGAGCAAGCAGCAGCAGCAGCAAATGCCTTGGATTTTATTAAAGCATTACCACAAGGGTTTGATACTTTACTTGGTGAGCGTGGAATTAAGCTTTCTGGTGGGCAGAAACAGCGTATAGCTATTGCAAGAGCGCTTTTAAAAGATGCTCCAATTTTGATATTAGATGAAGCATTATCTAGTGTTGATGCGGAAAATGAGTTTTTGATTCAGGCTGCTCTTGATCAATTAATGGTTGATCGAACAACGCTGATCGTTGCACATCGTCTCTCCAGTGTTATTGGTGCTGACAGGATTTTGGTGATTGATCAAGGAGAGGTTGTACAGGAAGGTTCTCATGATGAGTTGATTTCTAATAAAGGTATGTATTTGAAACTTATGATGGATCAACTAGAGTTTGATAACTCTAAGTTTGAATCCGACAAAATTGAGGTGATTAAGACACGCGAGTCAACCAATAATAACCAAAAGAGAGCTTCATTAGAACCCATTAATATCCAACAAGCAAATATAAATTTGAAAGAGGTTTTTGCGCGTTTATTTAATTTAATAGAGCCATGGCGTAATGAACTCATACTCACTTTTTTGTTAGGCGTAGGTCGAGTTGCTGTTTTGCTTGGACTGGGTATTGTCAGTGCATACCTTGTGGCTCAAGTGGCAAATGGAAATGCAATTTATGGTTTATTAGCAGCATTAGGTGTACTTGCTGTACTAACACCAGTGTTTCAATGGGCTGAGTCTTGGATTGCACATGATTTAGCATTTAGGTTGCTGGCAGAAATGAGAATTGATCTATATAAGAAATTAGATAAGCTTGCTCCTGCATATTTGGTTAGACACAGATCAGGTGACATAATATCTGCTGTAACAACTGATGTAGAAACTGTTGAGTTATTCTTTGCGCACACTGTAGCACCTGCCTTTGTTGCTATAGCCGTACCGCTGTCTGTATTGTTGATTATAGGTTCAATCGAATGGTTATTAGCTTTGATTCTTATGCCTTTACTTATATTGATTGCTTATATGCCATTTCGTGTTAGAGACAAGCTTGATATGTTGGGGTTCAAATCACGTGAGCAATTAGGAGAAGTTAATGCACATATGGTGGACGGAATACAGGGAATTAAAGAAATTGTTTCATTCGGGAGGTCTTCTTTAAGACTGGAAGAGGTAGATCAAAATCAGAATAGATATGCAGCTTTAAGAATAAAGTTTTTCAAAATCTTAACTATTCAAAGAGCATTAATTGAATCTGCTATGGGCCTGGGAGGAATTTTAGTTCTTGGTTTGGGTGCATATTTAGTAACAATTGGAGACATGTCAGTTTCATTTTTACCCTTAGTATCGATCATCGCATACACTGCATTTTTACCAATTTCAGAGGTAGCCCAAGTTGGTCGTCAATTATCCGACACAATTGGCAGTGCTCGTCGGATATTTAGAATACATGATGAACCGGTAAAAATATTAGATGGGCCCATGCAGCTTAATTTGAATAATCAAACACCCAAACTGCGATATCGAGGGGAGTTGAAGTTTAAAAATGTATCATTTAGTTATCTATCTGAATTGGAGCCTGTTTTGCAAGATGTCAATTTCGTGTTAAATCCAGGAGAGAGCCTTGCATTAATAGGTCGATCAGGTGCTGGTAAGACTACTGCAGCACATCTAATTTTGCGTTTTTGGGATCCCCAAAATGGAGAAATATGTTTAAACGATGTGGATATACGTAATTACAAGTTGAATGATTTAAGAGATCAAATCGCTTTGGTATCTCAAGATACATATTTGTTCAATACGTCAATAAAAGAAAATTTGGTAATGGCTCGGCCTGACGCAACTGAAAATGAAATCATAGAAGCAGCAAAAAGCGCATCTGCTCATGAATTTATAATGGATTTACCTCACAAATACGATACTGTTGCAGGCGAAAGAGGGTTTCAATTGTCTGGGGGCCAGCGACAACGAATAGCAATTGCCAGAGCTTTTTTAAAAAATGCACCTGTGCTTATATTGGATGAAGCTACATCTCACCTAGATGCTGAAAGTGAATCTTTAATTCATCAATCACTTAATACTTTGATGTCAGGAAGATCAACAATAATAATTGCTCATCGTCTATCTACGATTAAATCAGCTGACAATATTGTTGTATTGGATCAAGGCAAGGTAGTAGAACAAGGAACTCATGATGTTCTATTAAGTGCAAGCGGTTTATATGCCAACTTGGTTTCTAAACAGACACAAGGTACGACTAAGGGGAGAATATAAAGATTCAAGGTTCTCTCAAAATGATTAAACAAAATTATGGAGAATGATTAATGAATAGCAAATACTTATTTATGGCGAGTATGAATATCGAATCTGATAAGCAGCAGGTTTTTGACGAGGTGTATGACACGGAGCATGTTCCATTTTTAGCTGAAGTTCCGGGTGTCATATCAATTGCTCGGTTTAAAACAGAGGAATTGAGACTAGCTATTGGAGGCGATATCAAAAATATTGTTGTGGACAATCAACCTAAACATACAGCAATATATGAAGTTGAAAGTCCTGAAGTTTTAATAAGTCGGGAATGGAGTGATGCTGTTGAAAAAGGTCGTTGGGCTAATGAAGTTAGGCCGTACACTAAAAATCGTAAGCATATCTTATTAAGAAGAAATTAAACGCTAAGGCAAAAAACAATCAATTTTGCCTTAGCGTTTAATTTGTTTCAAAAAGTTAAATTGTATTGAATGTATGATGGAAACAGAGTAATTAGACTATGGCTTGAACATCTCTGCTGATGCTGTCATTCCTTCAGAACTATTACCGCCTGCCACTATAACTGTTCCATCCGGAAGTATTGTCGCCCCAAATTCATATCTACCTACTTCCATCTCGCCAGACATCATCCATTCCCCTGTTTCAGCATCCCATAATTCGCCCGAATCACGGTTGCCAATTCCGCCCAAGACCAATACTCTACCATCTTGCAAAACTACTGCTTCATGATCTGCTCTGGGTATGTTAAGAGTTCCTGTTTTGGTGAATGACATATCGGCTGGATCCCAGATTTCGGCAATCATTCTTTTTCCACTACCACCCGATATTAGTACTCGACCATCTTGCAGTAAACTAGCTGTGTGAGATCTTCTGCTTAAATTCATTTCCCCACCAGCTGACCATTCTCCTGTAGAAGGATCATATATTTCAGCGGATTTAAGGTATGGTCCATCTTTTTTTCCTCCTCCAGTAACTAGTACGCGTCCATCTTGAAGCAATGTTGTTGTATGGCCAATTCTAGCTTCAGCCATGGGGTTTATCAAAGTCCATTGATTAGTTGAAGGATCAAATATCTCAACTGAATTCATAAGACTGTAAGCTTCACTGCGGCCACCTGCCACTAAAACGGTCCCATTATTTAGTAATACACCGTCCGTAGTGTCTCGTTCTTCGTTTAGTGCTCCGATCTCAGACCATTCTCCAGTTGCAGGATCCCAAAGCTCAGTAGACCCAATCGCTTTATTCTGCTCACCTTCTCCTCCCGCAGCCAGTACGCTTCCGTTTTCAAAAACTATGCCGATTGCCCCTGCACGAGCAGTATTCATTTCTCCGCTTAGTGTCCATGAACCAGTTTCAGCATTGAACATTTCTGTACTGAAATTGTAGTTTAGCCAAAATCCTCCACTTCCGTCTGTACGACCTCCAAATATCATTGCAGTTCCGTCTTTCAGTAAAACTGAAGTTAATCCTGCTCTCTTTGCCTTAGTATCTTCCACTCTGACAAATTCACCAGGAGACATACTAACAGCTGCATCTGTTGGTTCGTCTTTAAACCGGTCTGCTGACGTCTCTATAGAGTCATCTTTATTATTTGAATTTTCAGTTCCACTAGAGTCTGATCCGCCGCAATTAAGCATGGTGATCATAGATATAATGAGTATTGTGAAAAGTAAGATTGCTCGCATCAAATCAAGTTCCTCGAGTTTAGTTTTTGTTCGAAGGCAAATTCTACAACAAAACACCTCAGATATTAAATTTTGATGTTATTTGTAGTTCATAGAAATCTTAATTCGGGATTACGGGCAAGATTATTTGCGATAATAATCCGGTTTCATGATAGACAGTTTGTTTAGCAATTTTCAATTCGCTGTCGCTATTATTGTCGAGTCCGGTATTAGTATTTCTATCAAATCTCGGGAAATTTGAGGATGATATATCAACTCTGATCTTATGGCCCTTTTTAAATAAGTTACTTGTTGGCCATAGGTCGATCGTGAATTCGTATATTTTATTTGGTTCTAGTAGCTCTGCTGTCTCTGTGCTGTTTCTATAACGTGCCCTTATAATACCATCGCATAAATTCAATGCTCTACCATCAGGGTAAACATCGACAAGTTTAGCTGTGAAATCTGTGTCTAGGCAGTCACTAGATGCAAAAAGTTTAACTGTTATTGGTCCTGTGACCTCCATGGGTTTATCTAACTCGGCTGAAGTGTATACGAGCACATCAGACCTGGCTTCCACATCTCTTTGATCATACGACCCCCACGGAATAATGTGTGGGTCACAACAGTTGCAACCTCCTTTAGTTGGTACAGGAAACATAGGATTATAAGTAAAATGGTCAGGCGTTTCTTTATCTGGCTTCTCAGCAGACAAAGTACCGAAGCCAGCTGCTGAATTAGCATTGCCATTTGAATGGAAATACCAAGATGTAAAACTTGTCCGTTTTAATGGCCATTCGAACTCATCACGCCATTTATTTGACCCCATAATAAAAAGCTTTAGTGGGGGCTCTAGCTCAGCTTCGTTTTGCACTTCTTTCAGCCAATGGTCAAACCAAGCCAATTCTATTTCCAATAGGTCTATTGAAGCTGTGGAACTATAGTCTGTATTTCCGGCATAGGTCAGTTTTCCAACAAAACTATGGGTCCATGGACCCATTATTGCTCGTTGGTATTTCCGTGCAAGTTCTGACCCACCATTTTCTTTCATTCCAACGAAGTTATTAAGAGTACCAGCGGTAAAAAAATCATACCAACCACCAATCTGCAGTATTGGTATTTTGATATCAGAATACCTTTCTTTTATGGCAAGTGTTTTCCAATATTCATCATAACTGGGATGTTTCATCCAATCATCGAAAAAACTAAGATTTTTCCCTGAAGTTTTGGGTATATCTTTTAATGGAAGAGTATGAAAAACTTGTGTCCAGTCATAAATATCTATGTCTTGAGCAGTTCTTCCACCCATTCGAAATGACCAAGTAGCAGTCCAACCGAGTTGTAAGGCTCCACCCTGGTAATGCGGTGCTTCATGTAAGTTATCTCCAATAACACGCGGCACAATAGCTTTCAAATATTCACTATTCATAGCTGCAGCTTGCCATTGAACATTACCCACATATGAGGGGCCATGCATTCCAACATTCCCGTTGCACCAAGTTTGCTTACCTATCCACTCTATAGTGTCATATCCATCGTTAAATTCGTTAACCCAAGGCTCAAACTTACCATCGGAATCAAATCTACCTCGGACGTCTTGAGATATGACAACATACCCGTTTTGCGCAAAATATGTTGCGCTTTCAATAATTAGCTCGGGCATTTGATTATTGTAGGGAGTTCTTATGAGTATGACTGGCCACGGACCGCTGCCAATTGGAAAATATATGTCTGAAGAGAGACTTACATCGTCTCGCATTTTTGTTTTAACGTCATACTCAACCCTTAACTGAGCCGGTTTAAATACTTCTACCATATGAATGACTCCTAAAATGATTTATTTAATTAATATGCCGCCATCGATAGTAAGTTCGGCGCCAGTAATATAACTAGAGTCATCTGATGCTAGAAATAAAACTCCTTTAGCAATATCTTCAGAATTTCCCATGCGACCTAAGGGAATAAGTTCCAAATATTCAGATACTCTCTCCATACCGTAAGCATCTCTGATCATATCCGTATCGATAGCTCCTGGGTGTATAGAATTTACCCGGATATTATCCTTCGCAAATTCTAGAGCAGCTTCTTTTGTATGAATTCTGACAGCACCCTTAGATGCGTGATAGGCAGCAGCCCACGGTTGAGCAATTATTGCTGAAAGTGACGAGATGTTTACTATTGATCCACCACCACTTTTACGCATTTCAGACAAAACAGCTTTCGTACCAAGAACAATTCCCCACATGTTTATGTCCATAACTTTGTCCCACTCTTCTTTGGTAGTCTCTTCTATGGTGCTCAAAGTAAGAATAGCAGCGTTATTAACCAATATATCTAGTTTCCCATATGTTTCAATAGCTAGTTTGACAGCATTGTTCCAATCGAGTTCTTTCTGAACGTCCAATCTGATATATTTTGCAGAACCACCGTTGTTTTTTATTTCATCTGCAACTTTTTTACCTTCATTGTCTAAAATATCTCCAATAATTACAGATGCCCCCTCTTTTGCAAAAAGCTTTGCCTCAGCTGCGCCCTGCCCCCTCGATCCTCCTGTAATTATTGCCACTTTCTCTCTAAGTCTCATTTTTTACTCCCATATTAAAGAAGAATTAATTTTGAACCTTGGAATAAAAGATCCATATAAACATCATTAGTAACTTTATTGATATACAATTAAATTAAGCCTGTGGGGGAATAATAAAGGAAGTAAATTTATAATGTCCATTTTGTTAGGTGATTTCACAATGCCACTTCACCGACCAGGTGTGTCTGCCTGGAGTGATACTTTGGATATGGACATAGAGCGACTTTCAATATTGGATGAGCTTGGTTATAGTGAAACATGGTTGGGAGAGCATTATACTTCTAGATGGGAAAACATCCCGGCACCAGATTTAATTATTGCCAGACTTATTCCTGAAACTAAAACGATGAAACTATGTACTGGGGTTACTTGCATGCCTAATCACAATCCGTTTCATCTCGCACACCGTATAGCTCAATTAGATCAGATGTTAAAGGGTAGGTTCATGTGGGGTGTTGGGCCGGGTGGATTTCCAGGAGATATTCAAGCTGCTGGGTTTGAACTTGATTCTACAGATCATCGCAAAATGACGGCACAAGCAATAGATACAGTGCTTCAACTGTGGGATAAACCTGATCCTGGTCGGTATAAAACCGAGTTTTGGGATTTTACTATTACCGAGCCATTGGAAGAAATTGGTATGTCATTTCATGTCAAACCATATCAACAACCCCACCCTCCGATTGCTGTTGCCGGCTCTAGGCCAGATTCTAAGACCTTAGAGATGGCAGGTAGGAGAGGTTGGATTCCAATGTCGATTAACTTTTTGCCAATGACTTCGCTTAAAGCACAATGGTTATCTGTTGAGAAAGGTGCGCGGGATGTGGGGAAAGATCCACCAAGCAGATCAACTTGGAGAATAGCTCGGGATGTTCTCATCGGTGATACAACAAAAGAAGCTCGAAAAGAAGCTATCGAAGGTTCAATCGGAGTTGCATATGAAGAATATTTTCTGCGGATTTTATCCAAAATTCCAGGTCGGATTCAGCAACTTAAAATCGACCCAGAAATGCCAGACCGAGATGTTACATTGCAATATTTAGTAGACAATATATGGCTGGTCGGTAGTGCAGATGAAGTAGAAGAAAAAATTCGAAAATTATATTCGGATGTCGGTGGTTTTGGATATCTAATTACGATAGGGCATGAATGGAACCCGAAGGGATTTTGGAAAAACTCTCATGAAGTTCTTTCTAAACAAATCATACCAAATCTCTCCACGATCTAATCGTCATAATTTAATTGTAAATGAACTTATTAAGCCTGACTCCAATTAATAATATTTATAGGACTTTATCACTAGCTAATTACAATTGATTCAAGAAATAAAATTAATAAAAACTTTATACAATATTTTCTTTCATCATCCCGTTGATGCTGACCGAATACAGAGACAAGGTCTTCTGTCTATGAAAGTTGCTCAAACTTTTGCATTAAGACCTGATGTTCTTCCATTTGAGCGGTGTCAAGAGTTATCAAAATTATTTTCTAATACCAAGTCGTTAGACAAAAAGACCTTTAAAGACCTGCTTACAAAGAGTGTCAATTCAGGATGGCATAGTAGTTTCCAGCACATTAGTGGATTACCTTTAGCATCGGCGTCAATTGGGCAAGTTCATGAAGCAACTCTTAAAACAGGAGAGCAAGTAGTAATTAAGTTGGTACGAGATGATTGGGAAAAGTCTTTCAGGCGGGACATACTTGCTGCAGAGCGAATATTAAAAAGCATTTTGTTGGTCAGGCCTAAATTGCAACAAGTCGCAGATCCATTAGGAGCATTGAAAGCAATAGAACTGAACACATTATCTGAACTGGATTTAAATAATGAAATAGAGGGTCAAGCGAATCTAATTTCAGCATCTAAAATCTTGAGTCAACAAGTAAATCTAGATCATGTTGCATTTCCACATATATACAAGGATCTTTCTAATGCCAGAGTTATGGTCTCGGAGAAAATTGAAGGAATGACAGTAGAGCAATTGATTATCGCTGGCAAATTAGAATATGAAGATATGCTTAGGGTGTTTCAGGCAGTAGGATCTTTTATATTTGGCGCAGGAGTTTTTCACGGTGATCCACACAGTGGGAATATCATGTTGAGTAAAAATAAGATTTGGTTTCTAGATACAGGCGTTATTGGAAGAGTAGACAAAATTGTGAGCGGAGGCCTCTTGAAATTCTTCGATTCTATTAGTCAATATGATTATGAAAACGCAGTTAATTCACTAGCAAGTATGTCATCAATCACAATTGATACGGTTGAATTACAAAAAAGATTAGAACGGATTTATTATGGATTTGAAATTGCTACCGCTGAAGAAGCTAGTTTTACTCAAAAGATGATGGAAACTATAAAAGCAGCGGTTAATGCTGGAATGAGTTTCCCAAAAGGTATGTACCCGATTATTAAAAGTATGATGTATCTGGATGGAATGGTTTTGAGGTCTCATCCTTCAGCAAATTTAATGGAGGATATAAAGCCATTTATAAAAGAGTTCGTAAAATTAGATGGGAAATCTAATTCAAGATGATATCTTCAGCTATCAATTTACTTGTAATTCCAGCAGACTCGAATATTACTGGTAATCCACTGCCTGGGTGAGTTCCACCGCCGACAAGGTATATTCCTTCACAGTCCTCAAATCTGTTTCTTGGTCTGAGATACAGCATTTGCTTCAAATTGTGAGATAAATTAAAAGTGGCACCCAGGTGAATGTTGTACTGATTTGACCAATTTGCAGGCGTAATTATTTTTTCATAAATAATTCTATTTTTTAAGTTAGTAAACCCAACCTTTTCTAACTCTTGTATTATCAGATTTCTATAACTACTTGTATTTGCGGTCCAGTCTATATTTTCATGTTCATGTGATACTGGGACTAATACATATAAAGTGCTATTTCCTTTAGGGGCTAATGAAGGATCAGTTACACATGCATTTTGAACGTAAAATGAAGGTAATTTACTAAGTACATGCCGACGTTCTATATCTTCTAAATTGCTTTGGTAATCTTCAGAAATATATATATTATGATGAGGGACATCATAAAGGCCTTCTATACCTAGATACAACATAAATGTCGAACACGAAAAGTTTTTATTACTGATTTTTTGATCTGTCCATCGTTTTCTTTTCCTGTTTGGAATTAGAGTCTTTGCCGCACGTGCGAAATCTGCATTCATCACTATTGCATCGGCCCTATAATTTCCTTTATTTGTTCTTACCCCGGTGGCTTTGTTTTTATCAAAAAGTATTTCTTCGACCGGCTCGTTTAGTTTGATTTCAACTCCATTTTCCTTGGCTATCCGCGCCATGACTTTGGTGATTTCATTACAGCCACCTGTCGGATGATATATACCATATTCATATTCAATGAATGAAAGTATAGAAAATAAACTAGGACATACGAACGGAGACATTCCTAAATATTTAGACTGAAAACTGAAAGCTAGTCTTATACGTGGATCTTTAAAAAATCGTTTCAAGTATGTATCAAGGCTTTGGTTTGGTTTAACCATTGGCAGTAGTTTTAGTAAACGTGGAGAAATTAATGAAAATATATTTAAAAATGGATTAGTAAGACATGGTTCCATTTTTACAAGTTTTTCACGGTTTTCGTCCATAAATTTACTAAAGCCATTTGCATCTTCAGGAGCGAAATTCTTTATTTGATCGCTCATTAGTTTTATGTCGTTTGTAGCATCAATGTGCCCGCCCGATTTAAAGATTATTCTGTATTGAGGGTCAAGTCGTTCCATCTCTATTTCATCCATTAGATTAAGACCAACGGATTGAAAAATCTTTTCAAGAGCTTGCGGATAGAGAAAAAATGTGGGTCCCAGGTCGAATTTAAAGCCATTTTCTGATATTGATGAAGTTCGACCTCCTACAGTGTTTGACCTTTCTAATATAGTTATATCTACACCTGATTTGGACAAGAGAATACCTGTGGCTAGTCCTCCTGGCCCGGCTCCAATTATGTATATATGTTTATTTTTTGCCATGCGTTAATTTCGTAAATAATGAATATTCCTTTGTTTGATTATATAAAATCTTCTACAATAAATTTCTAACAACACAATGGATAATAAATTTGCTATACGATTAGCTCGCATAGAGGATGCTAAAAAACTTGCAGAGTTTTGTGAGTTGCTCAGGAAATCATTAGATATGTCCGTGCATTCAGATAAACTGTTGTCTGGAGTATCTGCACCTATCAAAGATCGATCTAAAGGCATGTATTTAGTTGCCACAGAATCAGATAATTCAACCCTTATTGGCTGCCTGATGATTACATATGAATGGGATCCAGGTAACAATGCGTTCACCTGGTGGATACAAGAGGTGTTTGTTGATAGTAATTGGAGGAGAAAAGGTGTATTCCAAGCCCTATACAAACATACTATCAAGATGGCTAAAGACAAAGGTAATGTTTGTACTATAAAGATCCATGTAAATGACGACAATCTAAATGCGCAAAAAATTTACAAAAGATTGGGCATGATAGACACTTCGAATTTTATGTATGAATTTAAAATTTAATTCTGTTAAAGGTAGAATTCAAAAATTTTGTGAGGAGCTTCTTTCATGCCTTGTGCCATGTATGTCGTTTGCGCTGTTATGTTTGTTTCATGGACATATAGCTTTATTCTTGTGACGTTTGCAGTTGATTTTGCTAATTTTATTATTCGGTTGTGCAAAGCAGAATATACACCCTTGCGCCTCCATTTTGGATCAACGTATACGCTTTGAATCCACCAGTAAAAGCCATTGTTCACATCACTCCATTCGAAGGTTACCATAAGGCATCCGATGGGATCGGAATTGTCATCCGCAGTAGCTACCAAATAAAAGCCCTTACTCTCATCTTTAAGGACGGCTTCAATTCCGGGTTTGACGTGTTCAGAAGGTATAGAAACCCCATCGCCCTCTTTTATCACCGCTAACGAAAAAATCGCGAGTATATCTATATCTTCATTAGTGGCTTTTCTTATTTTGAATTGTGATTCTGATTTACTCATAGTTACTTTAGTTGAAACTATTTATATTGGCCCAAACACTCTTTACCTCTAACATATAACTGATTAAAGAATAATTTATTTTAGTTTAAACTCTTGTCTAGTTTAGTAGATTAGTAGTGAATGTGTTGGTGTTTTTTTTAATGGCTGGTAATAAAAACTAGAGAGATCATTCTGTTCACTTTGCTGTGCTGCTGACTCTTAGTCTTGGTTGCACAGTTGAAAGGCCGCCGTCTACCCCTATAACCTGACCAGTAATCCAGTTTTGCTCCTCATCCAATAGCCATCCTATTGCAGATGCAATATTTACTGGGGTGCCTGTTTTTCCTAGCGGATGCATATAGGTAATGGCTTGCATAGTGGTTTCGTTTGCCGCAATCTCCGCAGTCATCTGCGTTTCAACAAATCCTGGCGCGACGCAATTGACTCTAATGCCACGAGAAGCGTATGTAGACGCAGCTGATTTTGTAAGTCCTATAACACCGGCTTTTGAAGCAGCGATCGCTTCATGATTTGACATTCCATATCTTCCGGCTGCCGACGACAACAACACAATGGAGCCGCCTGTCCTCATCATTGATTTGGAAGCATTTCTTATGATTAGAAAGGCTGATTTCAGATTAGTATCTATTGTATTTTGCCATTCATCTTCAGTTGTCAGGTGAGCGGGCTTAATTAGAAGAGACCCTACACAGTTTACTACTCCATGAATAGTTCCCAATTCTTCAAGAGCCTGCTCCATTATTTTAGCCACATCTTCATTGCTGGTAGCATCACATACCGCCACAGGGCTTTTTAACGAGTCTGATAAAGTCCTTATTTTATCGGTATTCCTGCCAGTCAAAAATAATTGGTGACCTTGATCTCTGAGTTTTGCTGATAGCGCAGAAGCTATCGTGCCAGTAGCTCCAAATACAACGTAATTACGTTTTTCATTAATCAATTTAGTTTATCCTTTTTGTTCTGGTTAGTACCCGGATAGTGTTAAATTCGTGTTACCGGTGATAGTGCTTGCCTGGCGATACCATTTAACATTCCTCTAAACATCACAGAATGAATTGGGTACAGGCAATACCAATATGCCAAACCTAGCAAACCAACCGGTTGAAATGCGGCAGTTTGGATAATTTGGCACCCTTGATTTGTTTGTTTCACTTCGAAGCTTAGCCAGGCACGCCCCGGGGTTTTCATTTCAGCTTCTAAAACTAGCCGATGATCTTTCTCATAAAGATTCACTCTCCACCAGTCAAGGTAGTCTCCAGTAGTTATCTTGTTTGGGTATCTTCTTCCTCTCCGCAGACCGACTCCGCCGACGAGGAGATCCATCCATCCTCTGAGGCGCCATAGCCAGTTGCCATAGTACCATCCTGAATCTCCACCAATTAGCCTAATTGGCCGAAAAGCTTGTTCTCGAGAAGCGTTTACATTAATTTTACGCATGTCTACTATTCTTGATCCGAGGCGGACCCCCCCCCAACGCATTGGAATTCCAGATGATGACACAGCATCAGCCCAATTACTTTGCTCTATTTCTTCCCTCTCATGTTTTAAAGCAAGGCGAATAGCGTCTTCAGGTGACATAGGGGTGATTTTAAATATAGATCTGGCCGCGTGATCACGAACTACTGTTGAGTGTTTTATGCTATCAATCAGAGTTCGTCCAACCCTGGCATACAATGGAGTAACTAAACCAAGCCACAGGCTAGATAGCCTTGGAGTCAGTACAGGCACAGGAATCATCAGTCGACGCAAACCACGTTGCAAACCGTACTCTTCCATCATGCTTCGGTATGACAAAGCTTTAGAGCCGCCAATCTCAAAAATAGTTCGCCCTTGTGTGTCAATCTCGATGGATTCCTCAAGGTAGTCTAGAACGTCTTTAATACCAATTGGTTGAGCAGGTGTTGAGACCCATCTAGGCATCAGCATTATTGGGAGGCGTTCAACTAAAGCTCTTATCATGTCAAATGAAGCGCTTCCTGCACCAATTATTATGGAGGCTCTCAGCTCAATAATCTCAACTCCCGATTCTCTAAGCGCTTCACCAACGGCTTTACGACTTCTCAGGTGCGGTGACAATTGTTCATCCTGATTTATTATGCCGCCAAGATATATGATTCTTTTTACACCTGCTTGTTTCGCTGCATATCCAAAATTACGAGCGCCCAAAAGTTCGTCGTGCTCAAAGTTTTTCGATTTACCCATAGCGTGAATTAGATAAAAAGCCGTTGTGACGTTTTTCATAACTAATCCCAGAGTTTGTGAGTCTAATACATCTCCTGGAATTACTTCGGTATTTGAATCGATTCGAGGCATTAGGTACTCAGGATTACGAGCAATACATCTAATTGATAGTTTTCTACCCTCCAATCTTTTCAGCAGACGACCTCCAACATAACCAGTGGCACCGGTGATCAAAACAATTTGTTTTGATTTATTTGCAGTCTGAGTTTGTTGAGAACTACTCATATTACAGCTGGCCTTTAAAGATATTTGATACAGTTCTGAGCCACCAAATTGAATTATTGATTGCTATATTTGGACCAATTATTTTTACGTTTTGGTTATCTGCATTAACACGTGACCCTATAGACACAATCGGAGTTCGCCCATGATTAATGTTGATTGTAATGCCAAGGTTTTCAAGGAATGAAGGTAATCGTTTTAGTTGAAATAATGTTTTCAATGCCGGTGATCTTAGCAACGGAATCCAATTGAAAAAACTATTCAGCTCAACTGTAATAACGTCTCCCTCTGCTTGAATTTTGGCAGTTGCCTTGCCAATTTGTACATCGAGTATTCCAGACAGAACTATCTTTGTCAGTTGATCAGGCACATTACTCTGATGCATTGCCTTCCCAAGTGTTTACCCTTATCGTTCCATCAATATGCCATTTGGCAGATGGCGCATTATCGCCAGTGTCTTGTGGAACAGCAACCGTCATGTCTTTGAATGTGTATTGTATTGTGGTTTGGTTGCGATTTAAAAATTCATACAGACCTTCTGCAATATTTATCCAAGTTGTTTTTTCGTTGTCCATTTTGGACCTCCTTTATAAATGTTTTCTAAATTAATTGACTAACTTTGTTTGTTAATTGCGTTACTTTGTATGCGTCAAGAGCCCTAACTCTGGCCATATCGTGATCAATAATGGGGAATGGGTATGTTTTACCTAATTTAATTCCAACCATGCTTAGCGTTCTCTCAGGGCTCTGCCAAGGCTGGTGCACCCAAACTTGCGGAATTTTGGATAGTTCTGGTATCCATCGTTTCACATACTTTCCGTGTGGATCAAAACGTTTTCCTTGAAGTGTTGGATTAAATATGCGGAAGTAAGGCATCGAGTCAGTTCCAGTTCCTGCAACCCATTGCCAACCCATAATGTTGTTTGCCAGATCGGCATCAACCAACATATCTTCAAAGTGTCTGGCTCCTTTATTCCAGTGAATTAACAGGTGTTTGGTTAAAAATGAAGCTGCGACCATTCTCACCCGATTATGCATGAATCCAGTTTCAGATAGTTCCCTCAAACCAGCATCAACTATTGGGTAACCTGTTTCACCTAATTTCCAAGAGCTGAAACCTTTGGGGTCATTTACCCAAGGAAACCGCTGAAATTGTGGTTTGATTGGGTTATTGATTGCCCCGGGATTATGGATTAGCACATAGTGGGCAAAGTCACGCCAAGCAAGTTGTTTCAAAAATTGATTTTGAGCATCTATGTTTTCTAGCTCAGATATAGTTCTTGACCAAATCGTAAAAGGGCTTACCTGGCCGAAGTGGATATATGGTGATAACTTTGAATTGCTGATGTGAGGTATGTTTCGAGTCTTTTCATATACCTCTAGTTTCGTTGAGATAAAGTTGCCCAAAAGTTGGTTTGCACTATCTTCGCTTGGAGACCAGTAATTTACTAAGTTCTTATTCCTGCTGGCCGTCGTGTTTCTCTCGAGCTCATCTATAGAAATACTGTCGTGATCAAACAAGGGCATAGGTAAAACATTGGGTTTTTGCGAACTGGCTCCAAACATAGGTAATTTGTTTGCTTTATTCCAGAAAGCAGTAAAAGTTTGGTAATGGCCACCGTCAACATTTCTTATTTCCTCCGGGTTCCATAACAGGTGTCCCTCAAACGAACTGTGTTCTATATTGAGATTATCTAGACGAAGAGAAATCTTTCTGTCGAGTGATATTCGGTTTGGCTCGTAGACTTTGTTCCAGTATATGGCTCGAGGCGATATTTGATACGCAAGTTTAGAAATAACACCTAAAGGGTTTCCCTTGAGTATCACTAATTTTGAGCCAACTAACTTTAAGTCATGATCTAGGTTTCGAAGAGACTTTAAAAGCCACCAAACTGATCTAGTTTTGTTTGATGCGGTCAAATCACCCTCATATCCCCATATGTATATTGGGAGAATAGGAGCATGCTTGGTTACCGCTTCAGTTAGAGCTCTGTTGTCTGATAAACGTAGATCTCGTCTGAACCATACTACTGTTGGGTTTGTTGAATAAGTCATTATTTTGATCCGGTAGTTATCTAATAATTTAATTAAGCAACTTGGTCGCCAGCAGGAAGTGATCCGGGATTTGCATGCCACATCGTGCCATCTTCATCTACTACCACTACTTGCTTTGATGTGTTTTCAAGCAACTGCCTAAGACTATATCCACGCAATCTTTCCAGTAATCCTGGATCTACTAATGAAAAAGGTATGATAATCACGTCAATATTCTCTTTTTCAGCCCATTCGGCAAGATGTCTAAATCCATGAGTTGTCGGGAGGATTGCTCCAGCTGAAATTCCACTGGTTTCGAGTTGATTTAGCTGTTTTGCGATCGGCGACCGACCGAACAGCATTAAGTCACGTTCATTTAGTATTCGGATCCACTTGCTTCGATCCTCTTCTGGGTACGGGCTTGCCAAGTATGATGCAGCAGTTAATTCAAATAAAATCAATTCCGCTGCATTAGAATTAGCAAGTTGTGCTGCCTGGCTTCTTAAAAGTTTCATAAGAACTGATTCTGATCTTTCCGTTAGCGTCATGATCTTTTTTATCGGAGTTTTCAATTGCGTTTTCAGAGCAGTTCGAGCACTTTCTAATGACAGATTTTGTTGGTTCAAGTCTTCCAGGTGGCTAACAATTGCATTTATGACTCGTGTGTCATTGGTAGCAAATCCTTTGAACATTTTGCCTGGTTCGGACAGTCCTCCTTTGGCGAACCGGTCTTCAGCCGAGGTTTCCCATGCTACAAATCCAATCGGTGTAGGTCTGGTGGAAATTAAGTACCACTGATTCGCTAGCGCGGTTGTACTCCGTTCAAGAGTTACCCATTGCATGTCGGAAGGGATAACCGTTTCGGGCGGTACCCCCTGTCCAAAAGCGACTACCTTAGCCCCAGCCTGATCGATTTTTTGGTACCGCTTGCCCTCAATGATCATCTTTTCAGCTGTTTGAAATCCAACGTATAGATCAGCTCCCTGCTCCCTAGACCGAATTTCGTCCTCGATTTCTCGTGTGAACGTTAACATGTCCATAGGAGTATTAAGGAAGTGGAAACCCTCCATAGGAGGTCCGTCTCCTCGAAGCTCACTCTCCATGCGCTTCACGAAGCCGTCAACTCCTGTTGGATCACTATCTGTTCTATCTTCTTTTTCTATTGCCCAATGCATAATACTCTCTACTTTATTTAAAATTTGATGATTGTCTTAGATGTTTAGACAGGCAAACGACGTATGTGAGAGAGTCCACCTATCCAGTACAACATAAACCAACATGATTACTGTTATCTGATGATTACAACTTGTTTAACTGTTAGTTAAATTTTCGTCATCCCATGAAGATCTGTTAACAAGTTTGATTGCTATATCGCAACAAAGTCGGTTGGTTTAAATAACCTACGGCGAGTGTGGCTACGACGAGCACTAATCTCTGGCGTAGTCTCTATATATTTTACTCGGCTGCACATCAAGCATTGCAGGTATTTGCCATGTATATCACCCCTCATCACAATGTCACCGTCACACCTACCGCAGCCCTTTAACAAAATCATTTCGTTTACTCCATGTCAGTTTGTCGTTAATATTTGACATCTGATATGCTTATGTGTAGCTTATTTATAGCTCGTATGAATATCAATGTCTCATATAATCTACATTAATATGGTATAAATGTAACATGACAACAAAGAGATGTCAACTATATTCTACAAAATAGATAATTTATAACGGGAGTCCTTTTATGGGTACAAGTCAAGATTTGGAAATTTTGAGAAATCGGTATGTTGCTGCATTACTAGGTGGAGATGCAGATAAGGCCAGGCGAGCTGTGTCCGATGCTCAGAATAGAGGACTTGAAATTCAGGCTGTTTATGTTGACCTATTAGCTTATTCCCAATCTGTTATAGGGCAAATGTGGCATGATGGAGAAATTAATATCGGAGTCGAACACCTGGGCACGGTAATTACTCTAGAAATAATGAGCGAGTTGAGAGCACAGGCCAGTACGATGCGTAAATCTAATGGATTTAGGGCAGTTGTTGTACCTGTTGAGGGAGATACTCATATGGTGGGATCCAGGATGCTAAGTGATTTTTTGATTATTGATGGATGGGAAGTTGATTTTATGGGAGGCCCTACCCCAGGGAAAGATCTTGTTGAGTTTGTTAAGAACAGATCTGTGGATATGGTGGGTATTTCTGTCACAATACCAACTTATATAAACAATGCTAAATCTATAATACGTGCTTTGAAATCGATAAGCCCCAGTCCTAAAATATTGATCGGTGGCCTAGCTTTGACTAGTGGGGAGGTTGAACTAAATTCCCTTAACTGTGACGCAGTGGCATTAAATATTTTCGAAGGCGTAACGCAGGCTAGAAGTTTGGTCGGAATTACCGATGGGGGATTCACTTTGGAGGAACATTTAGCTGCCCTTGGATCTAGAATCAGGGCTGCAAGGTTAGAGAAACAGATGACACAGCAAGATCTTGCGAATGCTTCTGAACTTGATCGGACATATATAAGTGCTTTAGAGCAAGGCAAGCAGAATGTAACTTTTGGGGCAGTATTGAGAATATATAAAGCTCTAAACCTAGGACTAAAACCAGGAGGTCGCTGGTTCGATCCCAGTCATCCAGACCAGCAATCCAGTTTATAAAAGAATCTCTCTGTGATTAAGAAAAGGATCGGGAGACATTAGGCCTCCCGATCCTTTTCCGGCAATTTAATGCCGAGAAGGTTATCCAGGGTTACTCAGCTGGAGGCAGAAGTACGGTATCAATCACATGGATTGTTCCGTTGCTACCCTGGATGTCAGTGATTATGACTTGGGAATCATTGATTTTCACAACATCTCCCATCGCGGAAATAGAAACAGTTTGACCTTGTAAGGTTGTAGCTGATTCAAGCGTAACTACGTCTGCAGCAAGCACATCACCGCTTACCACGTGATATAACAGGATGTCTTTCAATGCTGGTATTGTTTCCAGCAGAGAGGCAACTGTACCCTCAGGTAATTTGGCGAAAGCATCATCGGTTGGAGCGAATACGGTAAATGGACCCTCTCCAGCTAACACAGAATCAAGTTCTGCTGCTTGTAATGCTGCTACCAGTGTAGTGAATCTGCCGTCTTCGACAGCTATATCTACAATGGTTTTGCTTACTTCTTCGACTACTTCCTCAGCTGGAGGCAGAAGTACGGTATCAATCACATGGATTGTTCCGTTGCTACCCTGGATGTCAGTGATTATGACTTGGGAATCATTGATTTTCACAACATCTCCCATCGCGGAAATAGAAACAGTTTGACCTTGTAAGGTTGTAGCTGATTCAAGCGTAACTACGTCTGCAGCAAGCACATCACCGCTTACCACGTGATATAACAGGATGTCTTTCAATGCTGGTATTGTTTCCAGCAGAGAGGCAACTGTACCCTCAGGTAATTTGGCGAAAGCATCATCGGTTGGAGCGAATACGGTAAATGGACCCTCTCCAGCTAACACAGAATCAAGTTCTGCTGCTTGTAATGCTGCTACCAGTGTAGTGAATCTGCCGTCTTCGACAGCTATATCTACAATGGTTTTGCTTACTTCTTCGACTACTTCCTCAACTACGACAGTTGCCTCCACAGCCATTTCTTGTTCAACCATCGTTTCCTGCTCCACCATTTCTTCAGTAGCAGCCTCTTCGCTACAGGCCACTAAAATGGAGCCGAGAATTGCTAAGATTCCCATAATTACTAGGGCTTTAGTATTTCGATAATTGATCCACTGTTGGAAAAAATTAATACTCATCAAATTGTAATCTCCTTAAGTTTGATTTAGAGCTATGCCTAAACTATATAAACCACAATTGATGAAGCAATGTGTTATATATTCGACACTATTACAGTCTACTTAGTGAGACAACGATTGTCAAATATAAACTACAAAAACAAATAGTATGTAGAATATAATCTATTAGAGTATCTATTGTTGTAGCAATCTATTCTAGATGAAAACAGGTTTAGAATTTACTAGTTTGGTGTTGCCAGAAAAACAGGAATTAATCTGTCAGTTTTTTGTTGATATTCGTCATATGGAGGATATGCTTCAACAGACAAATCCCATAGCCGCTTTCTTTCCATAGGGTTTTCTATTTCTTCGACCGTCATGGGTATCACACTTGGTCCGTCTTGTATCTCAACCTCAGGATTTGCTTTAAAGTTGTGATACCAAAGAGGGTGTTTTGGGGCCCCGCCCTGGGATGCTATGAGGACGTAATTTGGACCATCTTTAACGGTCATTAACGGAGTTTTTCTAATAGCATCTGTTTTCCAACCCCTATGGGTGACGATAACTACAGGCAGGCCTTGCATGGTTGTGCCTTCAGTTCCTCCACTTTTTTCATATAGTTCGACTTGATCTCTGACGTACTTTAATGGACTTGGAATATATTTACTCATAATAGTGGATTATAGGCGACAAACCAGTGATAAGGAAGAAGCGAATATATTATGCATGCCGGAGTACTGGTTTTATAGAATGCGCGGAGAAGAAAGTAGATAGTTTGATAACAGTGTTAATTGCTCCCACGTTTCTTTTGTCATTCGATTGTGCCAGTTACTTTGACCATCCAAGTGTTGCGTATGACCTACTCGAAAAAACCATCCAGGTATCGGGTCAAAAAAGCTCTCCAGGTGAATGTCACCTATACTTTTTGCTAAGCTTTTTATTTCTATGTCATTAGAAAGAGTATAGGCTAATCCACTACCGTCATTTCCCTTCCAAGTTGTGTCGATAACTTTACCAAAAATCGGGAATGATTTTTTTCGGATTGTCTTTATTTTAATTTCGTCTTTTCCGGAAACAAGTCTTTCATCCGGGACTATAAAAATATACTTCCAATTTGGAGGACTATCTTTGGAGCGAGGCTTTATGCATATATTTATCCATTTGATAGGCTGATCCTGTACGTTGATAATCCCAAGTTTTTTTGTGTACCATTCATCTCCAATTTTTTCTTGTTCTAGTCCACGTTCAGCCATTTGAGCATTAATGCCAAGCTTGATTAGTGTATTCACTAAATTATCTCGAGATTTATCTCTCAAAGCTTCTTTAATCTGGTTAACCATTTTTTAACTTTCCAAAGATTAACTAATATTTAATCTCACCAAGGTTTGATAGCGGATTTTAATGATTTATAGCCGTCTAAGAATCCAGGGCGCTCACCACTGTATACTTCATCAAATATCTTCAAACAATTATCAAGCCAATTGGCAAGCTCTGTATTACCAGGGTTGGCATCCATATAGGCATCTCGTATTAATACAAAATGAATTCTTGGATCGTAAGGTCGTTTAGTGCCACCCATTGATTCGTCGCCATCTAGTAGCCTTAGAAGCATGGCGTCGGCTGACCCTAAAGTTTGTTCATGGATCGGGGGACCATCCATTCTGTACATCACTGATGTCATATCTCTACCATTCCCTGTAACATATCCCATCTCAGACCATATCTCTGACATATTAATATTATGACCAAGGTGTTTTGCTATCGAGTTTCCAAATGCTCTAAGTGGGTCAGAAATATCTGCAAGTAAGTCGGTTAACCGATCCCCGTCTAAATCTGTAGCTAAAACAATTGTGTTTTGTTTTTCGATAAGGTCCCATATAAGTAGGCCATAATTAGTATCTGATATATGTTGCTCAATTCTGCCACCCCAGCTTTCCATTCCGTTTTTAAAATCTTCTGGGAGTAACGCAGTGATTTTATCGATTATTTCTTTATGCTCCTCATAAGGATCAACTGCGTATTTTCGCCCAACTTCAAATTTCGTTCCTTTAATCATCCAAGAGTGTAGTCCCGCATTAATGCCATCTTCCATAGCTTGAGTTGGTTTCATGGCAACGCGACCTATGCTGCCAGTTTCATGGACCATCTTGAGAAATAACCTGTTTGAATAAGCCATTTGAATACCAGGAGTATTCATTTCTGAGTGAACAATTCCATTTTCGTTAACTGTAAATTTGGACTTGTCTTGAGAGTAGGGCAGGCAGGGCATACTTCTTACTACTGTGATTGGGCCATAAGGCCTTACATTACAATATACTCCAGCTTGTGTCCTAAGAGGAGCGTTGCCAGATTTACCCAATACAACAACTCTATTTCCGCTTTCATCGTTGACGTATGCATCGCCGGCTGTGGACCATTTTATTGAAGTAGATGGCATATTGCCGAACCAGCTAAGACAAGCCAATTTAGTATCATGCCTGTATTGTGACCACATTGGTACAGCGTAAAAAGGAAGCCCCATTATGTCTATTGCGGCAAGAGTACCGATTAATGCATACGCATCGGTAAGTGAATGGGTCACCGGATTTATATCTCTATCATGATTGCCTCCCTTCCAAACAATTGCTTCTGGGTAACCGTTTGGTTTTACGTCGGTCTTGTCAAACATATTGGAAATTACTTTAAAAAGATCTCCGCCATCAGCTTCTGTTCGTGCAATGGATAATAAATCGATCATTAAATTACCTCAGGATTAATTTACTTGATTCTATATCAAATTTTTAGATTACTATAACTACGAAAGGGATGGACCTAGTATGATCCCGTTCTATATTTCATATATTTATTTAGGTAATAATATATTTCTCATTGGTGGAGCTGAGGAGGCTCGAACTCCTGACCTCTTCAATGCCATTGAAGCGCTCTCCCAACTGAGCTACAGCCCCATTTTATACTTGAAATAGACTGATTTATCGTAACATATTTTGGCAACAAATATCTAAATCCCAATTATTGAAAAATTTAGTTTTGTGATACATGGATCAAGATATTATGATTATAGATATCAAGTAGAAGATTTAAATTCAGATGCTTCATCGGATCCTTTTGTAGTATTTCCTGCGCTGTATGAATGTGCTCCTGTGCCAGCTAATGCTCCACCTTGTACGATTAAATACTCATCACGAATAGACTTACCATTAAACCAGCATTCTAATATTTCTCGTACACCAGAAGCATACCTTGCTTGTGCAGATAGTGTTGTTCCAGATGTGTGAGGAGTTAAAGCATGATTTGGTGCAGTTCTCCATGTATGATCATTAGGTGGAGGTTGAGGAAACCAAACATCGCCAGCATACCCTGCTAATTGCCCGCTTTCCAAAGCTTGAGTTATTGCATCTTTATCACAAATTTTGCCTCTGGCTGTATTTACAATATAAGATCCGCGTCGCATTTTTGAAATTAATTTTTCATTAAATAAATGTTCTGTCTCGGGATGTAAGGGGCAATGTATGCTAACCACATCACAATTTTTCACTAAAGATTCAACATTGTCATGGAAAGTCAACCCTAAATCTGTTTCTACAGATTCTGGTAGACGATGCCTGTCTGAATAATGAAGTTTTACATCAAATGGTTTCATTCGTTTAAGAACTG
Source organism: SAR202 cluster bacterium (assembly GCA_009392275.1). Classification (GTDB taxonomy): domain Bacteria; phylum Chloroflexota; class Dehalococcoidia; order Lucifugimonadales; family UBA2962; genus UBA2962. The sequence goes on along the minus strand of VFGV01000020.1, from coordinate 48,158 downwards.
CGAGACCAATTCTGCCTGCAGCAAGAACTCCAACATCCATGCCTTCAATGTCGTAAGATCGAGATACAGCATCAGCAATATTCCATCCTCCTGATGTAACCCATTTATACTGGGGTATGTAATCGCGAACTAAAGATAATATTTGCATTACCGCATGCTCCGCTACACTTATACTATTGCAGTAAGTCACCTCACAAACAGTGATATTGTTTTCAATTGCTGATTGCAAATCAACGTGGTCTGAACCTATGCCAGCTGTGATTGCTAATTTTAAATTTGGAGCTTTTGCTATTCGCTCTGCTGTGAGATAAGCAGGCCAAAATGGTTGAGATATTACTATTGTTGCATCAGGTAGATGTTGGTCAAAAACAGAATTTCTTGCATCTTTGTCAGAGGTGACAACCAATTCATGCCCAGAGCTTTCAATATATTTTCGAAGGCCCAGTTCCCCAGAAATAGAACCTAATAACTCTCCTGGTGTGAAATCTATGCTGTTTGGGGATGGCATAGACTGACCATCAGGATATTTATCTAATTTTGGAATACTATTTCGAGCATACTGTTTTGGAATTCCAGTTACAGGATCGTCATATAAAACGCATAAAATTTTTTCTTTAGTGCTCATAATTTTAACCGCCAGTAATAAAATTTATACTTTGTTGCTTTATCGTTAGTAAATATCAAACCCATATTTCGTAATTTCGGATTACAAATTAAATCTTAATTCGAAACAATCACTTTCCTTATAAACTAAAAGCGTATCTCAGGGCATGATAAATGGAGTCATATATCTTTTCAACACGTAAATTAACGATTTACTAAAATAAATATATGCGCGGGTTAATGGGAATTATCTAATTATCCAAATTGTTGGTTCATATTGATTTGCTTTTTCAGTAAAATAATATCCGATTATATATAGTTATTTCTTTCACAAGTATCTACTATTGAATTAGATAGGCCCGAATAGTAATAGTACTAATTGGTACTATGTAAAAACTATAAGGTTAAACTGTCTAATTGATATCTGATTCCAAGATCAAATTATTTTCATTTTTTGAAAGTTACAACCTAACTAAAAATCCTAAAGCAGATATTCTGTCTGGTTTGACTGTAGCTCTCGCACTTGTTCCTGAGGCCATCGCTTTTGCTTTTGTCGCCCAAATAGCTCCTATAGCTGGCCTTTACGCTGCATTTTTTCTAGGGTTAATTACTTCTGCAGTTGGAGGAAGAAGTGGAATGATATCGGGTGCTACAGGAGCTACTGCTGTGGCAATGGTTGGATTAGTCGTGATTCACGGTGTCGAATATTTGTTTGCAGCATTGGTTTTAACAGGAATAATACAAATTGCAACAGGATTATTTAAATTAGGCAAATTTATAAAACTAGTTCCATATACGGTAATGCTTGGCTTTGTTAATGGACTTGCTATAGTCATATTTTTAGCACAGCTTGGTCAGTTTAAAATCTTTTCTGGCCATAAATCTCAGGAGTCTATCGATATAGACCAAGGGCACAGTGCTATTGACGTTTTATTTAATGGTGGCTGGATGGAAGGTTCAAATTTGTTGATAATGATCGGACTCACTTTGTTAACAATGTTAATAATATGGTTATTACCCAAAATACCTAAATTTGGGAAAGTCATACCCGCGCCTTTGGCCTCCATAATATTAATATCTATCGTATCTGTAGCTTTAAATTTAGACACACGAAGCGTAGGCGACTTAGCAAGCGTATCTGGAGGCCTACCTAGTTTTCATATACCATCGGTTCCTTTAAATTTCTCTACATTACTTATCATTCTTCCCTTCTCATTAACTATTGCAGGAATTGGCATTATTGAAAGCTTATTAACGCTAACTTTGGTAGACGAAATAACGGACACTAAAGGAAATCCAAATCAAGAATGCGTTGGTCAGGGCATAGCTAATTTTGTTTGTGGGTTTTTTAAAGCAATGGGTGGGTGTGCAATGATTGGGCAAACAATGATAAACATCGAATCAGGAGGTCGTGGAAGATTGTCCGGTATATCATCTGCTATTTTCTTACTAGGATTCATTTTGTTTTTTTCAACTTTAATTGAAATGATACCTTTAGCTGCGCTTACTGGTATTATGATGATGGTTGTTATTGGGACTTTCGCGTGGCCGTCACTTAAACTACTGACCAGAATACCTAAATTAGATGCTTTTGTAATAATACTAGTTACTGTGGTCACGGTAGCGCAGGACTTAGCAGTTGCCGTTGTTATCGGCGTATTAGTATCCTGTTTAGTTTATGCTTGGAAATCTAGCCAACAAATAGAAATTAAAACAATAAATAATGAAGATGGAACCAAATCACATTTTCTCAATGGAGTTTTATTTTTCGGTAGTGTGTGGAAATTTAAAAGCATAATATTGCCGCAAAGATTTGAGGAAGAAGATGTGGTTATTGATTGTAGCAATGCAAAGTTAGCTGACTCTTCGGCATTAGAAGCAATAAATTCTCAAATATCCAAATATAACAAAATAGGCAAAACTCTCGAGCTTAAAAACCTGGGGCATGATTCATTGAGGCTAGTAAAAAATGCTAAGCCTGTGTTAGATATAAAAGTTGCATCTGAGGAAGAATACAAGACTACTTAGTAAATCAGTGAAAATGCACTTCATAATACTGGGTTTACAAATTTAAAGCGTTTGTTTTGCTCGTGTAACTTTTAACCTTGGTACCGCGATCGCTCTAATAGGGAAATGTATTACTGCCGAAACCAAGCCCAGAACGATACAAGCAATCCACATCGCGTCATAAGATTGATATTGGTCAAAAATCCTTCCTCCTAACCAAGATCCCAAAAAGGACCCTATGTTATGAGAAAGCAAAGTGATTCCAAACAACATTGAGGTATACGATTGCCCAAAAATATCTGATATAAGTCCAGTGGTTAGAGGTACTGTGGATAGCCACAAAAGTCCAAGCACTCCGGCAAAAGTTAACACAGTGAATTCGTTTTTGGGAACAAATATAAAGACTAGAAATACAAGGGACCTAAAAGAGTAAATGCTGACAAGTAGATTTTTCTTGGATATATGATCTCCTAAGAATCCATACATTAGTGTTCCAATAATATTAAATAGTCCGATCAGGGCTAAAGACCATCCCGCTAACGACTTTAATCCTTCGTCTTCAAGATATGCCGGAAAGTGTGTGGCAATGAAAGTCACCTGAAAACCACATACAAAGAAACCAAGGGTTAAAAGATTGAAATTTTTGTTTTTAACCGCCTCTCCAAGAGCCTCTTTTATGGTTTGTTTAAAATCATCTGCAAGTTCATTAGTGTTTTGTGAGAAACTTATTAAGTACGAAAATATGAATAGGGCAGCACTTAGAATTAATAAGCCGTACAAAGCAGTCAACCAACCATAATTTATAATTAGCGCATTAATTGAAGGTACTATAATAAATTGTCCAAGTCCTCCAGCAGCCATCACTAAACCAAAAAACAACGATTTATTATTGGGGCTTACATTTTTGCCGACCACTGTCATCGTTATACCTACAAATCCTGCCGCTCCAAAGCCACTTAGTGATAATGATCCAACTAAATCAAATGAATTTGAAACGTTAGCCAGCCAATATTGGCTTATTATCTGAAGTGTAACGCCAGCGGCTAGGGCTTTAGCCGGTCCGTACCTGTCTGCAAGTCCACCAAAAATAGGAGCGCCTAACCCGCTAAGTAACACTTGCAAAGCGATGCCAAAGCTAAATACTTCTCTACCAAGATTTAAATGATCACTGATTGGTATAAGAAAAAGCCCAAGACTAAAATTCCCACCTCTTTCTATCAGGATCAAAGTTCCTGCAGAAATGAGAACCAGGATTATAGTGAGATTAGTTTTCCTTGTATTTAGACTCAATGTAATAGTATTAAAAAGTGCAAATAAAAATTAGATCAACAAAATCCAATTGGTTTGATAAATTTACGACTAAAAACGCAAATATAAGCAAGATTAACGTAAGACTTCTAACAGGCCAGATAAAACGTTTATAATCAGTTTGAGATGGCTCGGATATCGCTAAGCGTGTAGCAGTATAAAACAAGATTTCAATGCTTATCCAGACAGATAAAAATGCCATTAATATGTACGCTGTGCTCATGAAATTATTGTATTAAAGATGCTCTTTTTAGCAATTGTATATCTTTATAAACAGTTTCTGTTATTCCTGTTTGCAATTCTTTTGCGAAGCGGTACGACGTTGTTATAAGCTGACATACTAGAGTTTATATGTCAAATTCAGGGCCATATGTAGGATTAAAAGTGTTAGATTTGGATTCTGACTTAGCCGGATCCTATGCAAGCATGATGCTGGCAGACATGGGTGCAGATGTAACAAGAATTAACTTAGGGTTTTCTGAGATTGATTTTAATGATTCGATGTTTGACCTGTGGAATAGAGGTAAGTGTTACATTGATGCTGACTCAACTTCTAAAACAGATATTGAAAACATATTGAGACTAGCGTGTAGTTCCGATGTCGTGATTAACACATATCGGCCCAGTCTAAAAACTAATCAACCTATTGACTTCGACTTACTAGCACTAAAACAAAGTAATGTAGTTTATTGCGTAATATCTCCATTTGGTGAAACTGGACCACTTGCTAAGAACTCCGGTGGTGAGGGTGTTGTATCCAATCATGTTGGTTTATATGGAGATCAGGGAGGGTGGGAGCAATCTCCAGTTTTTATTCATCTGCCGGTAGCAAACTATGGAGCTGCATTTCTTAGTATAAATGGGATCGGAGCCGCACTTTGGTCAAGAAGTAAACGCCAATCGGGTCTTAAATTAAATATATCTTTATATGACTCGGCCATAGCTATGTTTAGTGGTTCTATGGTTTTGTCACCGAATGTCACTCCTTGGATAAGATATGCAAAAGATCAAAAAGGCGCAAATCCCGTTTATAGACTTTACCAGTGCGCTGATAGTGAATGGATATTTATTGCTTGTGGTAACGAAACATTCTGGAATAAACTTTGTATTGCTCTGGATAGATTAGATTGGGCAAGTGATCCGAAATTTGATGGAGCTCCATGGAACCTTCAGCTTGCTAATAGAGATATTTTAATAAAGCTGATTCAAGATGTGGTTATAACGAGAGACTCTGAACATTGGCTGAAACAATTCGAGCAATATGATGTCCCCAGCATAATAGCTTCCACAAAAAAGGTATTTGTTGACCACCCCCAAATTGTAGCGAACGATTTGTTTGATTTAAACTCAAACAACAAAAAAACAATAGGATTACCATTAAAGTTTCAACGCACTCCTGGACGGATTGGTGGTCGGCCTATAAAGACAAGCTTTAAAGAGGCCGTTTCTACAATTGCAGAACGGTTGATTACCCCGGAAAGTGGATCGAAACATTTACATGATTTTAAAAAACAAGGCCCGCTGAAAGATATAAAAATAATAGATTTGACTGGTTATATTTCCGGATCCTATGCGGCCAGTATTTTAGCTCGACTTGGAGCAGATGTAGTCAAAGTTGAATCCCCAGCAGGTGACGGATTTCGAGCCTTAGGTGGTTCTTTTCAAACTTGGAATCATGGTAAACGTGGAATTGTAATTGATTTAAAAATCCAACAAGGCAAATCTGTTTTATATGATTTAGTTAAACAAGCAGATGTAGTTATGGAAAACTATCGTCCCGGAGTTCCCAAGGTTTTAAATATCGACTATCAGACCCTGGTAAGAATAAACCCTAGTTTAATATATTTGTCTTTGACCGGTTTCGGCTCGTTAGGTCCAATGAAGGATAAAGCAGCATTTGATCCTTTAATTCAGGCTATGTCTGGTGCAATGATAGAGCAATCTGGAAGCTTAAGTGATCCAGTTTTCCTGAAGTTAGCGATGGCAGATTATGCATCTGCAATGTTAGCAAGCTTTGGCGTAATTTCAGCTCTAGTTGAGAAGAATAAAACGGGCCTAGGTCAACATATTGAAACATCTCTCCTACACGGTGCTGTAGCTATTCAGGCTGGAGAATTCCAGAAGTTTTTTAATCGGACATCAACCACAGGTTCTGTGAGCATACATGGCCCATGCGCAACATATCGGCTGTATAAGACAGTAGATGGATATATTTTTCTATCTTGCCATGATGACAATAGTTTTAAACGTGCATGTGTGGCGTTAGGATTGGATACACTTTCTCGAAAATATAGTGATTTTAAACTTAGAGAGACAAATGACAAGATAATTGCAGAAGAGTTCGAAAAAGTTATTGGAGAACTTGAAACAGATGAAGTCTTAAATGTTTTAAAATTTGTTGATGTTGAGTGCTCCGCATCGTCCCATACCATCGATATCCATTCAGATATTCATGCAATCAAGACTGGACTAAGCGTTGAATCGCATACTTTTGTTGGTTCTGTAAAGCATATGGGCACCCCTTTTATTTTTGATTCGAATAGGGTCGCCAATATTCGTTCGGCTCCTGATTTCGGAGAGCATTCTGAGGAATTGTTAACAGAACTTGGCTATTCAATCAAGAAAATAGAATCGTTAAAAAAAATTGACGCGATAATTTAAAGATTTAGTTGAAAAAGAACCAATTTTCATCGCTCTCAAATTGCCATATCATAAATGATTCTGTTGGCTTATAGCTGCCACCACCTTCAAACCACCCAGCCTCTGAGTTCCTGTCACATGCCAGCGGCTTAGCATCTCTCTCTTCTTTGGTGACTATTACATCTGCCGACGAATTTAGTCCACGGGATTGATATTCTGATAGAACTTCATCTGTAGCTACTTGTATAAAAGATACCAAATGCGATTCCCTTGAATTTACCCTAACCTCAACACCGATTTCTACCCAAGCTTCCTCGCTACCTAAATGTCCTATATATTGACCGGCCGTTACTTTAGTTCCCAATACTAAGCTTGGATCAAGATTTACATGGTAGAAATTGAAGTAATATCCAGCATGGTCATCAGAACTTATAGTGAATTGAGCCTCAGGACCGTAAGAGTTATAACTATATACTACATCTTGCACAACTCCATCTACCGGAGAAAAGAATTTTATCGACATCCACTCAAATGTGTGTGGAGTTATCGAATATAAAGAATTTTCTAGTGGCACTCCGATAGGAATCATATAGTGCTTCATGCTTCTGCAGCTTGCTCCAGTGGGGTCATATTCAGATGTATTAAATGCATAATCATGACCAACACCGGATCGAAGTTTCGAAGTTCGTCCTATTTTGTCGAGTTCCACAAAATTAGACTTAGCCACCTTAGGTAAATTGTTGGGGTCAAAATCCCCGTCTATATAATATCCGTCTGATTCCTGATTCTCTCCTTCAGTATTTTGCTTAACTTCTCTTCTAATGGATTCTTCACATCGGGATCTATATTCCTCCTCTACTTCGAGACATGGGTTAATGCCGCCCATTCCCTCCATATCTGCAATATCCATAGTCATCACATCATCCTCACCCGTATCCATGTCATCTAACATGCCCATCTCTTCTGCCATTTCCATCATGTCTTCCATACTCATTCCCATCTTTTCTGCCATTTCACACATGCTTCTTTGAGTCATATCAGGAATATCAGAGCATTCATTTATTTCCATCGGAGATGAGGTGGACGTATCAGCATCAGTATTATTAGTAGTATCATCGGAAATATCTGGCTCGACAATTTCCTCTACTGGCTCGACAATTTCCTCTACTGGCTCCAAAGTAGGAGTTGCAGGTATTGCGGTAGGCGGTATCGGCGTAGGAGTATTCTCAGGAACAGGCGTATCCTCGGGTATTGGTGTTGCAGGAACAGAGTCTTCTATTGGTTCAGAGATTACCACTTCGATGTCAGGTTCTTCCGCGTTGGCACTTGTTTCGTTACTTGTAACTTCAGTTGTTCCACATGCTGTGATTAGGACTGACAACACTACTAAAATTACAAAGCTAGTGATTTTCATTGTTATTAATATTCCTTAAAATATATGATTTACCAGTATTTAGATACTTCTGGCTCTTCCTTGGTCATAATTTCTAAAAGTGCAGGTTGACCATTTTTATTTGCTGCTAAAGCGCGTTCCATTCCTGCGGAAATGTCCTCGATTTTTTCAATTCTTTCTCCGTGCGCTCCCAGTCCTTTTGCCACAGTAGCATAGTCGCCTTCTAATTGATTGCTTCCATATGTGTCCGCTGCAACTGGCATATAGTTAGCTGCATATCCAGTCATCACTCCGTTATGTAAAACAATGGTAGTTATACCAATCTTGTTGCGAGTAGCAGTCTCTATGTCGAGACCAGCCATTCCAAATGCTGCATCTCCCATAAAATTAATTACTGTTTTTTCTGGTTTGGCAAGCTTAGCTCCTATTGCTAGTCCGAGGCCATAGCCTAATTGAGTGGATTTACCCCAACCAATATAGCCGTGTTGTTCAACAGGTTTCCAAAATGGCACAAGTTGATCTCTTGGATAGCCAGAGTCATGTGTCACTATTGTGTTTGATACATCAACAGTTTTTTCAATCTCTCTGAATACCCTATAAGGGCTTATCGGGATTTCATTTGAAGACAACTTAGGTTCCCATTTCTTCATCCATTGTTTTCTCTGCTCTTCTATATGCTCAGCAGTTCCTTGTCTGGGTTTAACATTTCTATTTCTTAATTCTTGGATAATTTGTTTAATAACAAGCTTTGCGTCTCCGACTGCTCCATAATTTATTGAATAATCCTTATGTAGGTCCTCGCTATGGTTGGTTATTTGTATGATTTCTGCTTTATCTGGAACAGGGGAGCCAAATATAGACTTAGTGAAACTTGTGCCTATACCAATCATCATGTCAGTTTCATTTAAAAAGTGGGCTGACATGCCAGTAGCGGTTCTAGCAGCACAGCCTAAAGATAGTGGATGATTTTCAGGGAAGCCACTTTTCCCAGCTAGCGTGGTTACTACTGGTATACCTGTTAATTCGGCTAGTTCGATTAGCTCTGATGAAGCGTCTGAGTACATTATTCCTTGTCCAGCAGTAATTACTGGATTACTTGATGCTTCAATAGCTCCAACTATATCGGACACATCTTGAGGGTCAGCCTCGGACCGGGTTTGCTTTACAGGCGTATAGTTAAAGTTTTTTACTTCATGGGTAGCCACGTCTACAGGTATTTCAACTAGTACAGGACCTGGCCTACCATTTCTCAAATTACTAAAAGCAGACCTCATAACGTCAACAGTTCGATCGGCAGACATAATATATGATGCCCATTTTGTTATTCCTTTGTAATGATCTAAAGAATCGAAACTTGGGTGAACTCCAACTCGGTCTTGTGGGTTACCTCCTGGAAGTAACAGTATTGGCACATTGTCAGCGTAGGCTTGTGCTACTCCACTAAATGCATTTTCTGCACCTGGTCCGTACTGCATTGTAAATACACCGATAGTTTTACCATTGGTAACACGGCTTAGTGCATCTGCCATATTAACGCCCGCTCGTTCTTGTCTAACAATGACTGGCTTGATTCCTTCTTTGGCGGCAACGTCTATTATGGATTGATGGGGAAAAGCTGCTATCCAGTCGATTCCTTCAGCCTTTAATATTCGGCAAATTGCGGTATCTACGTTCAAATTACTAGCCTCACTTTCATTTTTATTTTTCAATAGAATTAGATATTTTGTTTCTTTAGATTATTTATAGAGGCGAAATTTACAACATAGCAAGGCTCGCAAGGAATTATTTTTGTAATATGGCTGCTCGTAATGCTTAACTAGCAACTATATTTACAGATGTAAAAGGAAACAATTAACCTTAACCAGGTTCTAGACCATGCACTCTCCCTCGCCTCTTTCTAGAACGTATTTAATTGTTTTATCCCAGTCCATATATTTTGGTAAGGTGTCGCGATTCAATTCGCCGACATCTTTAAACTCCTGTAGCACTTCTTCAAAATTTTCTGATCCAAACCTTACTGCAAAATCCTTAAATTCTTCATTGTCATTTCTTTTTGACATATATGTTTGAATTATTTTTTTCAAAGCATCTGGAGCATTCTTAGCGGGTATTTTGGCTTTAACTCTAATTCCAAAACGTGCATCATTAGCCGCATAACTTCCACCTAAGAATAATTCATATGCAGGTACTTGTCCTCCTGGGGCTTTAGCGGCTGCTCCATGAAATCCGATATCAGCTATATGATGTTGTCCACATCCATTTGGACAACCACTCATTTTGACATGCATCTTTTTAACCAAAGGATCGTCGATGTTTAGCTCTTCAATTATACTTTCAAGCGCACGTGCAAGGCCCATTGAGGAGGTTATTCCTAGTTTGCAGCTATCGGTTCCAGGGCATGAAACTACATCGCTGATTTGATGAACACCGCTATTGCCCAATCCAATTGTTTCCAGTTCACTCCATAATTCATAAAGTGCATTTTTAGGAACCCATCTAAAGGTTAGGTTTTGCTGATGGGTAATTCGACACCGGCCTCCAGCAAATCTCCGTGACAAATCGGCCAATCTTTGGAATTGACCTACATCTAGATCACCAAGTTTTACCTTAACTGTAGCAGTGTGATATCCCGTCTGTTTTTGAGTCTCCACGTTAGATTCACACCACTGATCGAATTTTGGATCTAATGACTTGGGTTGTTTGAAATCTGCATCTTGATTCGGAGCATCTGCTAGTTCATCTTCAATAAAAAGCAGATTTGTTGGATCAAACGATTTTTTTGCCCAATCACCCTCCATTTCTTTTTCAACCAAAACTCTAAAGTCATCAATACCTATTCGGTCAATTAGAAACTTCACCCGTGCCTTCATACGGTTTCGTCTCAATTCATTAGATTTATGGAAAACCCTAATTGCAGCCTCTGTAACCTTTAGATATTCATTTTCGCTAACGAATTCATACAGGGTCGGTGCAAGCCGAGGCATAATTGATGTGCCGCCACCCATAAACATTTTGAATCCTTTGACACCGTCTTTGATTTTAGGCACAAAGCCTACATCATGGATGGGTGTGATTGCACAGTCACTTTCACAACCAGAAAATGCTGATTTGATTTTTCTGGGCATTGATTGGCTAAACGGATGCCTCACAAAATACCTCGCGTACGCTGCTGCATAAGGGGTTACATCGAACGGTTCATCACCGCATACACCTGCCATTGGGCAACCTGTAACGTTTCTAACAGTGTTACCGCAGGCTTCTCTGGTGCTCAATCCGGCTTTGGCCAAAATGTGCAACCCTGCAGCTGCGTCTTCAAGTTTAACGTGATGGAATTGGATATTCTCTCTAGTAGTTATATGTCCTTTACGAAGCGGTGTATACCTGTCCGCAAATATGGATAGAGCATCTAGTTGATCAGCCGTTAATCCACCAAAAGGTGCTTTGACTCGAACCATTTGAACATCCGGCTGACGCTGTCCATATACTCCTTGGCGTAGCCGAAAAGCCATAAATTCATGTTCTGTATTCCATTCGCCTGCTTGAAATCGCTTTACCTCATGTTCGAATTCTTCTAGTTCTTCTGGAAGAATTGGAATCACCCTGTCTTTGCTTGTTTTGTCGTGAATTTGAGTCATAATATTTCTGTTGTGCTGCTGATGTGTTTAAGTTTGAAAAATTAAGTAGTTTTACCAAATTTTCATCAGATTATTATCACAATTAGATTAATACTAAACCGAAGTCATTTAACATGCAATTGTAAGTTAACCTATAAAGAAATTAATTTCACACTTTAATAAAATGAATTTAACAAGTTGTTTTGGAGTACTTTGATGATAGATGTGCCGTTGCTATTTGCTTTCTCTGCTGGCATGGTCGCTGCTTTTAACCCATGTGGAGCAGCTATGTTTCCAGCTTATGTCGGATATCAATTGTCTGGAGATTCAGACTCAAACAACTTATTAGTCGATAGCTCTAGGGCAATATTGGTTGGCTTAGTGACTACCATTGGATTCATCGTCGTTTTTGGAATTGTTGGCTTAATCGTGGCAGCCGGAGGATCTGTGATAGGGCAATATTTACCTTTAGCTGGGCTGATCGTAGGCATAATTATCACTTCATTTGGGATTTCCTTGATTGTATTTAAGAAGAAATTAGGATTTATTGCGGCAAGTAGAGTGAATCTGGGACAGGGTAAAGGGCTTAGAAACGTATTCTTGTTTGGGGTTGGTTATGCGGTTGCATCGGTCAGTTGTGCGTTGCCGATATTCTTAGCCACAGTAGGCATAGTGACGGGGAAAGCAGTTACAACTTATAGCATAATAGAGACAATAATTAGTTCCCTTAGCTATGGAGTTGGAATGGGGGTGGTAATGATTGCAGTTGCCATTGGAGCCGTTTTCTTCAAAGAGCTGGTTCGTAAAATATTGCGAAGAATATTTCCATTAGTTGAACCAATAGGAAATCTAGCTATGGTAGGGGCGGGTGTATACCTAATTTACTATTGGTCTATTGGTGATGGTAGCGACTTGCTGTTCTTGAGATTAGAGCAAATTTTCTAAGTTCAATCATTCTGCTTTAACACAATTCGATAACACTCCGATTCCCTCAACCTCAATTTCTATAGTATCTCCATCATTTAATGTTGCAGTAGTTCCAGGCGTTCCCGTCAAAATTAAATCACCAGGTTCCATTGTGATAAATTTACTAACCCATTCGATTATTGATGGCACATCAAACAATAAATCTGAAGTATTACTAGACTGAACTGTTTGACCATTTAATCTGGCACTTATAGCTAAATTAGATGGGTCTAGTCCCGTTACTATAAATGGTCCAATTGGACCGAATGTGTCCGATGATTTAGCTCTAGTCCACTGAAGATCATTCTTTTGCCAATCTCTTTCGCTAACGTCATTAGCGCACGTATACCCGAAAACATAATCGAGCGCATTTTGCTTTGTGGCATTTCGGCAGGTTTTACCAAATATTATTGCTAACTCAGCTTCCTCTTGAACTATGGTTGAATCTGTAGGTAAGACAATACAATCGTTTGGTCCAACAATACACGAAGGTGTTTTGATAAATGGTTCAGGAACGGAAGGCGCAGTTTTATCACCTAGGTGGCTTTTATAGTTGAGGCCAATTGCAATTATTTTCGACGGGGCAGTAGGAGCCAGTATTTTAATTGATGAAATAGATTCTGACTCTTTAGCAACCTCATATTTCTCCCATGGGTTCCCAGTAATTCTATTTACAGTATCTCCTGATACGATGCCATAATGGACTGCCCCATCTAATTCATATCGTGCAAATTTCAACTTCCTTTCCTCCTACTTTAAATGTTAGTTGTTGTGTTTTCGTTTTAACAATACTATTTATTTTCCTCTAACACCTTGCCAAAGTAAAACATGTAAACGAGATGAATATCGTAAACCATTTTTTATACAATAGTCGCTAAGCCAACTACTCTTACTAATTAAATTGGAGGCCTTACTGCCTTCTGGCATTAGTATTAACCGTTTGACTGGAAAGTCAACTGATTTTGCAAAGCTGATTGATTCATACACATCTTGCTCATCAACTATTACAAACTTTAAATAGGAATTAGGGTGAGATTTATATTTAGAGATTATTGATAAGCATACATTTTTATTTTGTGAATTCCCTGAATTACTTAATTTTGGAGATATATTCCATTGATTAACTAAGTTGAAAATGGGCATTAATGGTTCTATTGTGCCGTTTGATTCAATTTCGATGGTATAGCTATTTTTGGATAATGCAGTTATCAAAGGTAAAAGAGCATGTTGTTGTAATAGTGGTTCGCCTCCAGTGATCACAACATGCTTAAGATTATGACCTTGAATAATTGAGTAAATCTCGTCATTATTTAGAGTCATTACATGGTCAGCATATTCGTAATTTTTCCAGTCCCAAGTGTATTTGGTGTCACACCAACTGCAGCTGAGATTGCATGATGCCAACCTGACGAAGACACAAGGAGTACCTGCAAGACGTCCTTCTCCTTGAATAGATACAAATATTTCTGGTTTCCCAGAGTCTGATTTACTTAATTTAACAATATTTGTATTTAATATTTCCTTCGATAGTGTTTTATTTAATGTCAAATTTACTATTACCTAATGTTGGGTCTTGGATGCCTAATTCAGCAAATCCTCGAGCTCTTAAAATACACGAATCACAATAGTTGCAAGGAGTTTCACTTGCTCCATAACAACTCCAAGTTAATTCGATTGGCGAATTCAATTTCATTCCTAAATCTATTATTTCTGCTTTCGTTTTATGAATTATAGGTGTGATAATTTCGATATCTACATCATATTCAGTTGACAGTTTACTTCCCAGGTTTACGGTGTTAATCGCAGAATAAAAAAATTCTGGTCGACAATCAGGATAGCCGCTGTAATCTATGGCATTTGGCGCCATAAATAGCTTGGCAGATATAGTTGATGCATCTAGATGCTTTTCTTCAATAGCGTTTAAAACTTCGCTTTCTAGTGCCGCAGCACCTAAAGATAGGAATATTGTATTTCGTAGCGGCACGTAAGTAATTGGTATATTTTCACTTATTCCTGTTTCAGGTCTTTGAGTTGGTGTTTTGAATTTACCAGGATTGGTTAGAGAAGAGTACCATGATAGGTTTTGCACAAATGATATATCGATTACCTTATGGTTAATTTTCAAGGCGGATGTTATATTTTTTGCACAGTCAATTTCTTTAACATGAGTTTGACCATATTTGAACGTAATTGCATGCAAATGGTCGACCTCTTCAGCTGCATAAGAAGTCACGATAGTTGAGTCAAGCCCGCCCGACAATAAGCTTACTCCAAATACAGTCACGGTTTAGTGTAACTCGACTTTACAGTAGTGAGCAGTCCTCCGCGAATTTTATATTTGAGTATTATCGTCATTTGTTTTGGGTTGCATACACTAACAAGGTCATTAAGTATTCGTTCAGCTGCATATTCTTGAACAATTCCCACATTGCGATATTGAGTTAAGTAGTATTTTAGAGACTTGAGTTCAATCAGATGATCATTCGGCGAATAAATAATTTTTAAGTTGCCATAATCAGGTAAATTGGTCCAAGGGCAAACAGCTGTGAATTCATCAGATTCGATCTCAACTTCTGAGCTTAGCTCATTTGATGAATTGTCAAAACACAACAGCACTGATTTTTTTATGTCATCAATATGTCTGACGGAGTCAAATTCTTCAAACTCCTTGTTTATATTCAGATATTTTGATTTCAGATCTTCTATTCTTGGCATATAGCAACTCCCCGATTTGAATAAGCTTTATGGCTTATTATCTTGCAACCCGTTGTTTATACGTACGCCTTATACTACAGTATTAGTTTTAATGAGTGACAAATTAAAGACCAATTTAGTGCAAATTGAGCAACAAAACAGAACGTCTCTGCAAGTGTCGGGGCTAACTAAGTCCTTTGGTCGTACTCGAGTTCTTAATGATCTAGACCTAAGCATTGAAGCAGGGGAAGTCTTATCTGTTTTGGGATCTAACGGTTCTGGTAAGACTACGTTAATTAACATCATATCTACTCTTGCGAAGCCTGATCGAGGCATAGTAAATATATGTGGGTATTCTATTGAAAAACATTCGAATCAGATAAGAAGTTCCATAGGTTTGGTTGGACACTCGCCTATGCTTTATTCTGAGATGACTGGTTTAGAGAATTTAACATTTTTTGGCCGTCTGTTTCGTGTCGAAAGCCTTAATAATCGCATAACAGAAACAGCTGACAAATTAGGAATTTCTAATATCTTGGACCAGAAAGTTGGCAATATGTCACATGGAATGCAAAAGAGGATTGCCATAGCGAGATCTTTATTAAGCAGTCCTAAGTTGTTGTTGATGGATGAACCTGAAAGTGGATTAGATCAATCAGCAGTAGGTTTGCTAAGAGTAATTATTAATGATTTAAAAAAATCGACATGTGCTGTATTGCTTGTTACTCATAGCCTTGATCAAGCTGTAAATCTTGGCGACAGAGTTGCAATCTTATCCAACGGAAAGGTTGGATATGATCAGGCAACAGAATTAGTTGACATTAAAAAGCTTACAGAAAAATACTTTGAGTATTCAGACCAGTTCAAAAAGGTCAAGACATGAACTTGATTATTAATTGGATAAAGCTCAACCCATGTTTAGCAATTTTTTGGAAAGATGTAATGTATGAAATAAGATCTCGAGATACCTTGGTATCTGTTTTGGTGTTTTCTTTATTAGTAATTGTCGTGTTCAATTTTGGAATTAGCCCAAACGCCACAAACGTCGGTATATTTGCGCCTGGAATTTTATGGATCGCATTTATTTTTGGCGGAGTGTTAGGCTTTACTCGTACTTTTGCTATCGAAAAAGAGAACGATGCGTTAAATGGACTTTTATTGACTCCTGTAAGCAGAGATGCAATTTATTTTGGCAAAGTATTATCGACATTTACATTTATGATGGTTGTGGAAATAATAACCTTTCCCATTTTTGCCGCTATCTACAATTTGCCTATTTTATCTCCAGGCTTTATTCCTATAGCGTTACTTTCCACCTTAGGCATTTCATCTGTAGGGACCTTATTTTCTGCAATGGCTATGAAAACAAAAGCCAGAGAAGTTATGCTTCCGCTTCTGTTTCTACCAGTTATTGTTCCTGTATTAGTTGCTTCAATTGAGGCATCAGTCCCGGCATTGACAGGTGGTAGTTGGTCAGATGTATCTATGTGGCTGCCTATTATTGCAGCCTTCGATGTAGTATTTTTGATTGTGTGTTCAATCGCATTTAGCTATGTTATACATGATTAATTATTCGAAAACGAAATGTAAATTGAAATAAAATTCGATAGTCGAATATACAGGTGTATAAACCGGTTAAACGCCTGTATAGTGGGCTTTATGCTTAGGCAAAACGATTTTATTTACTCATTGACATATGAGATTTTGAACTGATACTTTGGAAAGACACTTTTTAAATATATCTTTTTAACAAATCTTTTTGTTTGTTGGTTAGATGCTATATAGGATTGATTGTTGGATAAAGACGATTTAATTGTTCGTTTTGCTGGAGAAGGCGGACAAGGAGTTGTTACCTCTGCTGAGGGGTTAGCTCAGGCTGCTACACAGACTGGCTATAATGCGCAGACATTTGCAACTTTCCCCTCCCAAATTCTTGGTGGCCCTACATGGACTCAAACTCGGATTTCGGTTAATCCGGTTCTAAGCTCAGGAGACGAACTTGATATTTTAGTGTGTTTCAATGAACAAGCTTATTTAAATCATTCAAATTCCCTTAGTCCCGAAGGAGTAATTGTTTACAATAGCGCAGAATTCGAACTTACAGATAATGATAGTGCCATAGGGATCGATTTTGATGAATTGGCAAAATCCACCGGAAATACAAGAGCTGCCAATATGGTAGTTATCGGGGCATTAGCTGAACTTGTATCGATGAAGCAAGATATTCTGGACGAATTTGTTACAAAGAAATTTACTCGAGGCCGGTCTAATGATCAAGAAATTATAGAGTCGAATATTAAAGCTATGGGTTTGGGTAGAAATGAGGTTAAGCAACGAGGAATCAGTATCGGTCAACTAAATCCATCTAAAAAACCTGATTATGAACAGGTATTAATGAACGGCAACCTGGCGATATCTCTTGGCGCTATGCATGCAGGAGTTGATTTTTTTGCAGGATATCCTATATCACCTGCAACTCCAATTCTCTTGTTCATGGAGAAAAACTTACCTGCGAAAGGTAAATTCGTTTTTCAGGTAAGCTCTGAAATTGAGTCGATAACAGCTTTAGTTGGAGCTGGTTTTGCAGGTGCTAAGGCTATGACTTCAACGGCGGGCCCTGGACTATCTTTAATGAGTGAAGGATTAGGATTAGCCTGGATGGCTGAAATTCCATTGGTGGTTGTGAACGTGCAGCGCGGAGGTCCAGCAACTGGACTCCCAACTAAAACTGAACAATCAGATTTGATGTCTACGATGTTTCCGGCTCATGGTGATATTCGATTACCGGTAATTGCACCTGGGTCTGTTGAGGAATGTTTTCATGGAGCAGTGACTGCAGTAAATTGGGCTGAAAGATATCAGGGACCTGTTATTTTGATGAGTGAAATGGCTTTATCAGAGCGGAATCAAAACATGCGTAAGCCTGATTTATCTAAAATTCCAGTGGAAAAACGACTAGTGAACATGGATACGAATGGATACCAAAGATATGGCCAATCTGGTGTGTCACCGATGCCAATACCAGGCGGCCCGGGTAGTTATGTTGCAAATGGTAGTGAGCATGATGGGATCGGTGATACGACACACCTAGCGGAACGACATGTTCAGATGACTCATCGTAGATGGAATAAAATAAAAGTTTTGGAAGATGGCGATTTTGAAGCTGAGTTTACTGACTCAGCTATTGCATTGGTTCCTTGGGGAGGCACAAAAGGACCTGCTCGGGAAGCATTTGACAGCTTGATTAAATCCGGGGCTGATATCGGCTGGTTATACACGATGTTCCTCAACCCACTTCCTCCAGACATGCTTGCATTATTAAAGCAAAAGGAACTTGTTATAGTTCCTGAACTTAACTATCAAGGACAATTTTCAATGGTTTTAAGATCATTAGGAGTAAACGCGATATCTATAACACAATACACGGGCCTACCATTTAAAGTAAAAGATTTGGTTGAGCGTGTAACTGAACAGATTGAAAGTTACAAACAAGGAAATAAATAAAATATGAGTGCAAAAAACCCAGAATATGATTTTAAATGGTGCCCTGGCTGCGGAGACTTTGGTGTTAGAAGAGCTCTTGAATCAGCGATACAACAGAGACATGCTGATACAGGAATCGCTATAGAGAATAATGTTGTCGTTGCTGGTATTGGATGTTCTGGCAACATGGTTCATCTTCTTGAAGGAGATCAACCTTTCGGCATTCATGGAGTTCACGGTAGAACTTTGCCAATTGCAATGGGTGTAAAAATGACTAACCCAGATCTTAATGTTGTTGTTGTTGCTGGTGACGGAGACTTTTTAAGCATTGGATTGGAACATATCGGGCCACAAGCAGGACGTAATTTAAATGTGTGCGCTGTAGTTATGGACAATGGGGTATATGGATTAACAAAAGGTCAAAGTTCTCCTACATCTGAAATTGGAATGATTACAAGTTCTACTCCATATGGAAAGGTTGAGGAAAAAACTCATCCATTGTCACTATATTTGACGTTAGGCGTTTCATATATTGCATCTGCGATGTCCTCTAAAGTTAAAGACCTTGCTACTACAATTGTTGACGCTATGGAACATCCAGGGTTTTCAATTGTTCATGTTCAATCTCCATGTACTACTTACAATGACACTTATGAATTATTGAAGGGAAGCGTTAAAAAGGGGATTGAACCTCAAGCTTGGGCTATTCCTGATGACCATAACTCTTCTGACATCCGAGCTGCATCGGACTTGCTCAGTCGTGGTGGGATACCTTTAGGACTCCTGTACAAAGACACAACAAGGCCTGATTTCCAGTCAAGAATTGATTCAATGACAAATATGTCTGGCTCTAAATCAACACAAGATATCTTGGATATGCTAGCAATTTAAATTTTTTAGATTTGTGAGGCTAGTGTATGTTATCTAGCTTTGATTAGTTTCTTCTTCCATTGCTACATACTTAGATGGACACTTAACGATTACATTTTGACTGTGAAATACATCGTCATCTAAAAATGAACCTTCAAGAATAATCTCGGAGTGTTCGTTGAAGAACAGGTCAGGCAGTATTCCGTCATGGATTGCATCCATGGTGTATGTACCGTCGGTAAGTTCAAAATGAGCTTCGGTTGATCCATCGGCTCTCGCAAATGAAGCAGGAACTAGTTTACCGCTAACCCTCAACATTTGATCAGAATTAGAACTTTTTATATCTTTGGCTTCGCCAACAGTGTAGTAATATACTGTAGCTCCTTGAAATGCCATAAAAGCAAAGTAGCACAATGCTCCCAGTAGAGCTAAACCCGCAATTAATATTTTAATTCGGTTGGTGGAAACAAAATTAGTTTCAGTTATTGAAGATTCGGTAATTTGATGTTGATCCATTTTTAAGTTTATTTGTGTTATTCAGGGTTATTCTTTTTTTCCAATAATTGTTTTAGAGATGCTATTTCCAAGTTAATACGAGTTTGTTTTCGCATTAGTAATATCATGAAAGCAAAAAACAAACCCCATACAATTGCAAACACAGCAAAAACGTACCCTAAATTATTGTCTGATTTGTCATCTTCCACCTCATTTTCCATATCCTGTTGAGGATATAAAGAAGAAACCGTTAAGTCATGCTCATAGGAATTATAAGCATGTACTGGCTGAATACTTAATAAAAATGGAATTGTACACAAAAGCGCAAATATGGATATTAAACTAATTTTATTCAATTGCTGAAACCTCTTGGTGTAATTCATCTAGTTCAGTTTCTGATCTTCTTATTTTATATCTATTTGACAGCAAGAAAACATACAGTACTGTAAAAGCAATTATTGATACTAAAAACGCAGTACGCATCTGTGTGTCTAGCCCCCCAGATTCCTCAAGAGGTCCAATTACATAACTCGGATGTGCAGTTCGCCACCATTCAGTTGCTAAATATATTATTGGCGCATCTATGGCGCCAATAAGTGCTATTATTGCTGCATATCTAGCCTGTTGTATTCCTTTGGGTCCATAAGCACGCAGTATCAAATAACTGGCATAGATAAACCACAAGATTAATGTTGTGGTTAGTTTAGAGTCCCAGGTCCACCAAACTCCCCATACTGGTTTTGCCCATATAGCTCCAGTAATAATAATTAAGGTCGCGAATATCATTCCATACTCAGCTGTTGAATATGCGAGATCATCCCATTTGTGATTTTTGGTCCAGAGATATAATGCTGAAGCTAATGCGACAATGACAATCGATATCATGCCTAGCCAGGCAATTGGTACATGTATATAAAATATACGTTGCGAAATACCAAGATTCGCATCGGTAGGGACATATAAAAATATTAAGTAAAGAGTAAAAATAACTAATACTAGACTTAAGCCAAAAAGTATCCAATTTAATGGTTGTGTCGTAAGTTTCAAGTGTTGTTTAATTATCAAAGACATGACGTGCTCTATATGTGCAATTTATCACAAAATGATGGTCTATAGGTAGAGTATATAGATGAAGAGATCCGAATTTGAATTGTTGGTGAGTGAAGCGATGGATGATATCCCGGTTGAATTCCAAGATCGGTTGGAAAACGTGGATGTTGTTGTCGATGATATTCCACCTAAAGACAATATTGGAGCATCTTTTGTATCGGATGAAGATTTTTTAATCTGTCTTTATGAAGGAGTACCTGTAACCGAGCGAAATGATTATGGAGAGGTTCTTCCTGACAGGATATGTCTGTTTCAAGATTCTATTGAATTACTGTTTAGTGATGAAAACGAAATTAGGGAAGAGATAAAAAGCCTTATAATCCAGGAAATTACCAATCATTTTGGTATGCAAGATAATTAGTTCAGTATAGGTTACGTGTTTTTACCAAATAGATCAGATTTATCTTGATCGATTTGGTGTTTACCTTTTTTACTTTTGGTATCCACAAATCCTAAGGATTTATATGATTCAGCCGTTCCGTAGTCTCTAACTCTTATTTCAACGGGCATTGGTAATGCATGTCCAAATAACAATGCTTGTTGCCGAGAGTCTAGGCTAGATAAGACGCTTCTTAGTTTTCTTTGACCTGAAACTCCTGACAAGACTGAGTCCACGTCTCGATTATTGTCTAGTAAGCATACTAATTTTGTACCCAATTGACTCATTACTTCTTCATCAATCTGGCTGGGTCTTTGGTCAACTATCAGGATAGTAACATTATATTTGCGCATTTCGCGAGCTATAGTGCCAAATATCGTTTGATTTGCGAGCTCAGGAGTAAGGTATTTGTGAGCTTCTTCAATAGTTATCACTAGAGGTATGGGTTCATCACCTATTCCAGATAATGACCTTTCTTTGTACTCAGCATATCTGTCGTATATTCTTCTTGTTAGGAGGTTGGCAACCAGGATGTATGCATCGGTATCTCGTCCATACTTCCCAAACTCTAGAACAACATTTATTCCTCGATCTAAATATCGTAGGATTTGGTTGACTGAATCATGCACTGATGTGGTATCCATAAATTCGAAACGTCTAAACTCGCGTAACCTTCTGTGAAGGGTTGAGAGGGCACCTTGATTAACGTTGAGTTGTCCTGACAGTGAGTTGAATGCCTCTGTTCCCGAAATATCAAGAAACTCCAATAACCAGTTTTTTCCATAATGTCGGAACAGTGAGTGGGCAGCATCAGCAGCCTGAGGTGACAGATTTAAAGATTCCCTTAGGATTTCGATATCTTCTGGTTCAACTTCCTTATATCCAATTTTTACTACATAATCGGGGGTCAAACCACGTCTTTTGGAGTGGTCTTCATCTAAGGAAAATATTGCTACTTTTGAAGGGAATAATTGTTTGAGTCCCTTGACTTGGTGGTTTGCTGTTTCAGAATAACCTTGCCATCCATACTCACTATGCATATCGAATACTAGATTAGCTGCTTTTTCACTTTGGAGTATGCCTGCCAACAATAATCTGGTTAGAAAAGTTTTTCCTGTACCACTCTTGCCGAACACACCATTACTTCTTTTTGTAAGCTCATTAATATCTAAACACAGCTTTGTTTCCATGTCTAAAGGAGAACCTATCCAAAATTTTCCGGGGGCTTCTTTTCCAAATATCATTTCGATGTCAGCATGTGTGGACGCGGCTACCGTTGAAAAATGTGGAGGTACAGTTTTTGCTGCTTGTGGATTAGACGAAATGTCATCCGTATCTAAAGACAGTTTAGGTTGTATTTTGATCAACCCATATGCAGCTGTACCGATAGCGACCTCAGACATCATTCCATTTGATATTTCTTCTGAGTGAGCACTAAGGTTACTGTCTGAGGAGTCCAAGATAACATCAGAAACTTGCCCGAAGAACTTATGTGATTTCCCTTGAATAGTTACTAGCCTGCCTACTTTAACTGATTCTATGGATGAGTCTGCCGAGAGACGAACATCCAAGCCATCTGAAAGCGATCCTCCTACTATTATTCCCGACCAACCTTCGTCACTATTTACGTTTTTCTTTAGTTGTTCAAATCTCTCTTCAGAATTCATTTACAAGCATTCCTTAAAATGAGGTTAACTCTGCGCATTTGGCCTGGAAGTAATGAAGCTATCTCTTTACCAATTTCTATTAAATATTGCTCAGGGTCTGGCTTTAGACCAGATGCAATATCTAAAAAAGCAGCTAACACATCGTCAGAAGAGCCTATACTTGGATTCAATAGTCGAGATACAAAATCAAAGTTTGATGAAAATTCATTCAATTCCGAGTCATTGCAAATGCGAGTAGGTGACAATATTCGTGGAGGAAATGGAGACAATTTCATCACAATAGAGCTATCTTTTGTGTAGCCAACAGTGATTGATGTAAATCGACTTGTAAGTAGGTTGTTTAACTGAGGACTGTCGTCGTAGATGGACTTAACGTTGTCTAACCCAGGACCTCTAGGTCTAGGTGTTCTTGAGGGATCCATGCTTTCTGTTACGGAGTGGGAAACTATTCCAATAACAGGATTTTCATCATCTGATGTTACGAGAGATCCCAAAGGTGGAAATTTGTAAAGTTCATAGCATTGAGTTTCAAAATCCGTGCTAGAGGATCGTATTACTTCTCCAATTATATTTCCCGAAAAATTATCTTTTTTCTCTTGTTTTGCAGATCCCATTTAAATATTCCGTAATCTTTTTGAGATGTTTTTTTGAGATGTTGGTGTCGATAATCCATTGGCATTCAAGGATAATTCAACCAATTCGACAAAAGACTCTCTATCAGCTGTAGTTACTATTGCTTGTTCATGTGCCTCTATCAAAACTGTTGGATAACCTGGCCCCCTTTTCGATTGATCCAAAGAGGTTCCGTGAGTCAATTCAATAATATCATTGTCCTCAACCGACCAGTATGGCATTTCTATTCTTACTATCTCGTTACCAGCTTTAACATAAAAAAAACCTATGTCACATGCAATGTTATTATGTCCAGGGGTTGTTTTGCGTACAAATACTGGAGACCTTTGATCTGGGCCTAGTAATTTATAAAAAATATCTCTATCTTTAACTCCTTCAACACAACCGCCGCATATACCTGTGCCAGCTATATCATCACATATAAGCATTCTTAATGACTCCACGATGTCGCTATGGCTCGGATAACTGATATAAGCAGCAACTGACATCTTTCGATGACTAGATTCTGTTAATAAGAAGGTCATGGTTTCTTTTATGTCATCGTAGAATTGATCTCTCACAAACTGTGGAAAAATTGACATTCCCACCGGAAACAAAGTTCCGTCTAAGAATAAACAGGATGGAGTTTCTTTAGGTATGTCATTGATCAATTTTGCTAATTCCTTTAACTCTTCGATATGACGTTTTATTCCAAGAACAGATCCTTGAATTTTTTGAGTTCTATTGTCAGCGCTTTTTATAACCATGTTTTCGTCTGTCGCATACAAAGTGGGTCTGGTTGCTAGCTCAGCGTATGGATCATCGCCGTACTTAATCAGGCAGCTCCCAATATTGATTAAAAAACATTGGGCAGCTAAATGCCGGTCCACATCTATATGTGATCCGTCTACCGCAGCAACAATTATATTTTTCGGCAAATCGGGGGTGAAAAACGTTTTACTAGGACTATCCTTTATTGAAGTCGTGGTTCGGCCTAATTCGGCAAGATTTTGTCTAACTATTTCATAAGACTTAAGATCAAAATCATTAGCAGCAGCTACTGCAGTTTCAATTCGTTTTAAACGGTCAGTTTCACGAGCGCTGATATTCTTCGACATGTTTTGTATTTGTTGCGAAGTACTATTTAAATCTAAGCTCACTTAACTTCTCTTTTTGCAGTTTTCAAAATTCGTATGTCCCCTATACGTTTGCTGATTTGTTTTTGATCCATATGTTCCGCGAAAGCGAGCGCATATTTACGGCTTATATCAAATAACTCTTTTACTTGACTAATATTAATCTGTTCATGTTGGTTTAGAAAATCCACGAATTTAGACAGCATAATTTTATAAATTTCGGCGTCATAATAAATTTTCTCATTGATTTTGATAATTTTGCCTTTCAATATCAAGTTTTCAATTATTTCTGTAGATGGCAGTGAATTGGTGGGAGGCGAATACTTATTTTCTTTTAATATGGACATAAATAACTGTGCATCTGCTTCTTCATTATTCGATAATTCAGGAGTATGGTGTGACAATCTAATGTAACCATTTTCGATAATAATTTCTTCTGTTGTTACCATAGTATTTAAAATCAGATCAGCATTTTCTGAAGACATATTTAACCTATTATTGAGCTGATTTTTCGGTAAACCCAATTTACTAGGGTGAACCTTGTGATAATCTGACACATTATTTTTAATTCTCTCAGTTTGCTCTTCAAACTTGGATAAAGATTGATAATAACTGATTTTATTGAATTGAATCTTGACGATTGTTTTTGACTTGATCATTTCCGGTAGAATTTTTTTAACAACATCTTCATGTAAATGAGTTTCTTTAACCATAGAATTGATTTGGACTGGATTTAGTTTATCTGTAGATAGAATTACTAAATCTTTCACAGATCCAGTTCGTTTTAAATTTAGAGATTCGATTGTTTTCGTATGATTTCGTTTATGTCGCTTTGCATGTGGCTCTACTACTATTCCTCCCCCCAAAGTCACTTGATTTGATCTAATAATGCAATAATCATTTTTTCGAGTGACAAGTCCTGATTTAAGTTTAATTTGAGCCCAGACTTGTTGTCCTGATTCTGCTATGTCGCAGTCAAGTAATCGAAGTTTACCGATTTGTTGATCTGTACCTAAATGTACGTTTACGAACATGTTATGCTTCACATTATTCGGTAGATTTTTGAGAAGCTTAAGATGAATATCAAAGGCATTTGTGGGAGATAAAGTGCCAATATCAGCCACAACTTCACCCCTTCTAATGCTCTTAGCGGAAATACCGGGTAAATTTAGTGCAACTCTTGATCCGGGCATGGCTTTGTTGACTTCGGAACCATGGGTTTGGAGGGCGCGAATTCTGGACCGTTTACCAGAGTTAACTATTTCTATCTCCTGGCCAACCACTAAATGGCCATCTCTCAAGTTTCCTGTAACGATAGTCCCAAACCCATCCATACTAAAACTTCGATCTATAGACAGTCGAGGTTGTCCTATATCCTGAGGAGTTACGATATTCGATAAGTTTTCATTGATAACGGCTTTTAGCGTATTTAGTCCATCGCCTGTTTTTGTTGATACTGTTACCACTGAGACATTTTCCAGAAAAGAGCCCTGCACAGCTTCTCTAATATCTTCTTTCACCAAATCTACCATTTCTTTTTCGACAAGATCTGTTTTAGTTATGGCTATTGCGCCATTTTTTATTTTCAATAGGTCTAAAATTGCTATGTGTTCTCGAGTTTGAGGCATTATTGATTCGTCAGCTGCTATTACAACTAACGCCATGTCAATTGATCCTACGCCTGCCAACATGTTGTTGATAAATTTCTCGTGACCAGGGACGTCAACAATGCTTACATTTTTGTGATCTGGAAGATCAAACCAAGCGTATCCTAAATCAATCGTGAGTTCCCGATCCTTCTCTTCTTGGAGGCGATCTGGATCAATGTCAGTTAATGCTTTAACAAGAGAAGATTTGCCGTGATCGACATGTCCTGCAGTTCCGATAATATACATAAGACCACAAGAATAGCAGAAGTGTACCGCTCTGTATTGAATCTAAGTGTTAAGCAACACGCCAATCTAGCTTTTAGCATCAGCGAAGAACCTCGCTAAAACCTCATTGCTAAGTATTTTGCCTTTTGCAGTTAATTGTAAATGCCTATTGGGCTTGTGGCGCGTATTATTTTTGTCCCACTTAATTAATCCGTCAGAAATTGCATTATCTATTGTGACATTCCATTTTTGATATAAAGAATGCCCAAACCTTTTAAAATAGCTCGCTTCAGATACCCCCGTTTCTAACCGAAGACCCATCATTAATGTATCTAAAATTTCAGTGTTTACCGAGATGTTTTCTAGCTCATCAATTATTTGAGTTCCATCCTGCATATTTCTTGAGACCTCTAGTGCATTGGAAATATTTTCCATTCGCATAATATATTCTCGTGGAGATTTTATATTTGAAAACCTAATACCTGGCATATAAGAATGCGCTCCTGGCCCTAGTCCAAGGAAAAACTGGTTTTCCCAATAGTTAATATTGTGCTGACTTTCAAATCCAGGTTTAGCCCAGTTAGAAATTTCATAATGACGATATTTGAGATCCCCCAATTGTTTTACTGTGAATTCATACATTTCAGCTGCTAAATCAGGGTCAGGATCGGGTAATTTTCCTAACTCCACTGACTGTGCCATCGGAGTTCCTTTTTCAAGTCCAAGGCAATATATTGATAAATGTGGTAATCCTAGGCCTGATACCATTTCTAATGTTTTACACCAATCTTCTAGCGACTGGTTTGGCAGACCATACATTAAATCTGCACTGGTATTTGCAAAACCAAAATCTAGTGTTTTATTCAAAGCATCTATTGAAGACTCTGCATCATGTCTTCTGCCTAATATTTTTAATAGTCGATCGTCTAAAGCTTGAATGCCAATGCTTAACCGATTTATTCCAATTCTTCGGTATTCACTTAACTTTTGATTGTTTATATCTTCTGGGTTCGCTTCTAGAGTTATCTCAATGTTACTTTCAATATGAAATGTCTCAGAAATCGATTGGATTAATTCTGTAAGTTGACTTGCCCGTAAGTAAGAAGGTGTACCGCCTCCAAAGAATATCGTAGATAACTTTGGCGTATTTAACTTTTTACCCCAAAGTTGAATTTCTAGGTTTAGAGCATGTATATAAGAGTCAATTAAGTGTTCAATACCAGCGTATGTATTAAAGTCACAGTAAACACATTTTGTTGCACAAAACGGTATATGTATATACAGGGCTAGCGTTTTAATCTGTTCTGTTTTTAAATCAAACATTGAACAAGAAATTGACCACGTCACCGTCTTGCATCGTATAATTTTTACCTTCTTGCCTTAGTAGTCCGTTAGTCCTCGCTTTATTTTCATTTCCTGACTTAATTAGTGCTTCATAAGATATGATTTCTGCTCTTATAAATCCCCGTTGTATATCACTGTGAATTTGACCAGCTGCCACTTGTGCTTCAGTTCCATTTTTAATTGACCAGGCCCTCGTTTCATCGGGACCTGTAGTAAAAAAGGTTATTAAACCTAGAGATTCATAGGAAGCACTAACAAGGCGATTAATCCCTGATTCTTCAATATGCAATTCACTTCTGAACTCCATTTCATCTTCTGGGTTCATTTCAGATAGCTCTGCCTCTAATTTTGCACATATTGAAATCACCTTGGTATTATTTCCAATTGCTTGGCAAATTTCATTTTCAATATCAGAAGACGAAAGTATGGAATTCTCATCTATATTAGCCGCTACGATTAAAGGTTTTGTTGTTAACAGGCCAAACCCTTTTATGGATTTTGCTTCTTGAGTGGTGTTAATCGCTTGATATGCTAATTTACCCTCGTTAAGAGATGCAGATATTCGATTAAGTAATTCCTGTTCCTTAATGATTGGCTCTTTATCTTTAGTTTTGGTGCTTTTCAAACTATCGTTTAGTTTTGAAAGTCTTCTTTCTAAGATTCCTTGATCAACAAAAGATAGGTCCATCAAAAATTCAACCACATCTCTTGCTGGGTCTAACGTCTCATGAATATGGGCAACAGAGTCATTGATAAATTCTCTTGTCACAATAACCAGTTCGTCACACGCTTGAAGATGAGCTAAGAGATCGCCCTCTATGCCTACGTGCTTTCCGAAACCTTCCTTTAGTGGAGGGCTGTCGAGATAAAGTACTTCAGCAGACGTAGTCTTTTGTGAATCATGTATCTCGCTGAGTAGATTCAATCTAGCGTCTTCTATTTTAGCGATGCCGCGAGATAAATCGTGTTTACCTCCGCTCTGTACTTTTCCTCTTGTTGCCGCTTTAAATAATGTGGTTTTTCCACTTTGAGGTAATCCAACAATTCCAACTTGCATTGTTATTTCTCTTTTTCTTCTGAAGTATTTTCGACGTGACGGTAATCTGCCTCAAGCACAGAATCTTTTTTGCCCTGCTTTTTATTCCCGCCTATATATTCCTTTACAACGTCTAAGGGGCATGTGCAAATAAAAAATATTGGCGCCAAAACGAGGCAGATGATATCGTCGATTCTACCAAAAGGTAAAATAATATCGGGAATTAAATCAATCGGAGAAAAAAAATATATTAAGGCAACGGGTATTATTAATTTAGAACGTAATGAAACCCGCTTATCTAACATAAGGCGAATTGTGAGGCTAGGTATCTTTGTATAGGGAAGTAGGCGTAATATTGACAACAAGTATAGTTTTACTCTGCGCTTTTCTTTAGTCTGATATGGATCATTATACAAGTAAGGCAACCAGCATACATAATCTTTGAATTATATGGAATTACATAGTTGATATATCTATTTTACGGTGACGACGAATTATCTATCTTGGAAGCTACCCAAGAGCTTATAAATAATGTTGGAAACAATGATTTACGGGATCATAATGTCATTCGTATTGATAAACAATCAGTTAACCCAGAAGAGTTAGCGGCTTCAGTGTCAGCTATGCCATTTTTATCGGAAAGACGATTAGTTATAGTGAATGATTTTTTCTCTAAGTCTCGAGGCAAGGGTAAAGCCACGAAAGGTTGGGGCAATTTGCGAGAAATAACAGAAAACATTCCCCCAACCAACGATTTATTGTTTAGAGAAAGCCAAGATTCATTTAAAAGCAGTTCGATGTTTAAGCAAATTGCAGATTTGGCTTCAGTCAGGGAATTTGCTATGCCTCGTGGAGGAGCAATTAACAGATGGATTCAAGATCGTGTTAATGGTAAAGGTGGGGATATAGATGCCAAGGCTGTAACTAGGCTGGCACACCTTGTGGGTTCTAATACATGGGCTTTAGATTCTGAAATTGAAAAACTTATCTTGTATGCAACTGGTAGGCAGATTAATAGCAGCGACATCAATCTTCTAACCACTGACAATCACCAAGAAAGTATATTTAGAGCTGTGGATATGGCATTAAATGGTAACCCGCAGGCTATGGTGTCGGTAAAGACTTTATTAAATGGTTCAGAGTCGCCTGGATACATTCTTGCGATGATTCATAGACAAGTTCGTCTTCTTATTACTGCTAAGATGTCGCAAGGAGCAGGAGTAAGTAACAATGATTTGTCAAAACAATTAAATCTTCATGGCTATGCTATGGATAAGCTATTAGAAGAAGTTCCTCGTCACAGCTTAACTAAATTGATGAAGGCCCATAGGTTACTAGCTGAGACTGACGAGAAAATAAAGTCAGGTAAACTAAGTGATATGTTAGCTTTAGAAATGTTGCTGGGTGAGTTTGCGTTGCTTAATAATTAGTCTATTGGAACCGATATAGGGTTGTAGCAAGCTACTTGATGCCCGGTTTCTATTTCAGTCTCATTTGGCATTTCTGATGCCCTGCATTTTGAAATTGCCCGTTGACATTTTGCAACCAGTGGGCAAATGTCGGGGTCGACAGATTCATCAATTGATTCTGATCTCATGGTCTTAAGTTTTCGATTTTCCATTGGGCGCAAAAGTTGAAATGTATATGGATGCATTGGTCGTTTAAATATTTCTTGGATCGGAGCTTGTTCAAGTTTGCGACCTTTATATATAACTATTACGGTGTCTGCTAGCTGGGCTAGAATCCCAGGATCATTCGTGAGCAAAAGAGTTGATATGTCTGTTTTAGAAATTCTTCTTCTAAAATGATCAGAAATTTGAGCCTGCGTAATTATGTCTAGGTTACGCGTTATTTCATCTGTTATAAGCACTTTTGGCTGTAATATTGTCGACATTACTAGCATGACTTTTTGACATGCTCCTGCGCTGAGTTGTCGGGGTTGCATCTCCATAACATTGCGCGCGTTTTGTATTCCTATGTCGTTCAAACTTTGCAAAGTTAATTCATTAGATTCTTTGTAAGTTAAGTTAGTATGAATTCCAATAATTTCCCGTATCTGGTCGCCAATAGAATTGGATGGATTAAGTATGGATGAGGAATTTTCAAATGTCATAGAGATATCTTTCCCTCTAATTGCACGCATTTCAGCTTCTGGGACACTTAATATGTCTCTTTGCCCTAGATGAATAACTCCTTTTTCAATGCGACCATCCGAGCCGATAAGCCGCATTATTGATAAACCTATAGTTGTTTTTCCTGAGCCACTTTCACCTATAATTCCCAGCACTTGTTTCTTTGACAGTGATAAAGAAATATTTTGGATCGCTCTTTTTGTACCGCCTGGGCTTTCAAAATAGGTGTGTAGATCTTTAACTAAAAGAATTTCCTCTTTTACCATTTATATATTTTAACCTTTGCCAGTCCAATTACTTTAAAAATCATCTTGATATGATTCGACTAAACTTTATTGACTAATACGCAGCATAAATGTATAATCGACCTGTAACTACTTCACATTAATTACAAATATAACACGTATTTAATTGATAGTTTTGAATTGAAGTATAACGAGGTTAGGAATCATGGTATTAAGACCAGAACAATTTACAGAGAAAGCATTAGCAGTTATCCAGAAATCACAAGAGATACTTGCACAGTATATGCATACTCAGTGGGACACTGAGCATCTTTTATTGGCAATGCTAGATGAAAAGGATGGCGTTGCGTTTGATTTGTTTGATGGACTAGGTGTTTCAATAGATTCATTTAAATCATCAGTAAAGCAGATTCTTGAATCCGTTCCTGTGGCAAACAGGCCGATATCTCAGGTTTATATGACTCCTCGTATTGCGGTTGTTATGGAAACTGCTAAAAAGGAAGCAGAAAGACTTAATGATGAGTACATTAGTGTCGAACACTTATTACTTGCAGTGGTCAAGAACGAAGAAAACAATGGCCGCGCATTAGATAACCTTTTTAGCCAAGCTCATATTACATTGGAAAAGGTCTACCAAGCATTGCAGTCAGTTAGAGGAAGTCACAGGGTTACTGATCAAAGGGCTGAATCGCGATATAGGTCTTTAGAGAAATTCAGCGTTGATTTAACTGACCTGGCTGAACGAGGAAAGCTTGATCCGGTCATAGGCAGAGATGAAGAAATAACCAGGGCTATGCAAACCTTGATAAGAAGAACAAAAAACAACCCTGTTGTTATAGGAGCTGCAGGGGTTGGTAAAACGGCAGTAGCTGAGGGGCTGGCACAACGAATCGTTACTGGAGATGTGCCTGAAGAGTTGAAAGGGAGGCGTGTATTAGCGCTCGAAATGGGCTCAATGGTTGCAGGTAGTAAATTTCGAGGAGAGTTTGAGGATAGACTGAAGGCCGTTCTTGATGAAATTAGGGAAGCTCGTGGAGAAATTATCTTATTTATTGATGAAATTCATACTGTGGTAGGAGCAGGTGCAGCAGATGGGGCAATTGATGCAAGTAACATGATGAAGCCTGCATTAGCACGTGGTGAACTTCAATGCATGGGTGCTACCACAGAGACTGAATATCGAAAGTACATCGAAAAAGATGCAGCTTTAGAGAGGAGATTTCAAGCAATATTGGTGGAGGAGCCGGATAGGGAAACTGCCGTCGAAATGTTACATGCTCTACGACCAAAATATGAAGCACACCATAAAGTTTCTGTTAGCGATGAAGCTGTGAATGCTGCAGTTAAATTAAGTCAGAGGTATATAACTGATCGGCATTTACCAGATAAAGCTGTAGATTTAATAGACGAAGCTGCCAGCAAGCTGAGAATCGAATCTCAGGCGCTGACTCCTAGTTTAAAAGAAATTGAAAACCAGCTTCGCAGATTGGAACATGAGGAGCAGGCATCTGCTCAAAGAGGAGAATATCAAACTGCTGCTGAGCTCAGATCTGAAAGACTTCGATTAGAAGACGAATACAAAAATCAAAAGAATGCAACAGTACCTGTAATCGACGGGGATATGGTGGTGACTGCCGACCAAATCGGAAGTTTGGTATCTAGTTGGACTGGCATTCCAGTGCATCGACTTTTAGAAACTGAAAGCGAAAGATTATTGCATATGGAAGAAAGATTACATAATCGTGTAATCGGCCAGGATAAAGCAGTCTCTGCAGTGTCGGATGCTATTAGGAGGGCCAGGTCTGGATTAAGTGATCCAAATAGGCCAATTGGTAGTTTTATTTTCCTTGGACCCACAGGGGTTGGCAAAACGGAATTAGCCAGAGCTTTGACGCAGTATCTTTTCGATGATGAGCAGAACTTGGTTCGCCTAGACATGTCTGAGTATATGGAAAAACACTCAGTATCTAGGTTAATTGGCGCACCTCCAGGTTACGTCGGTTTTGATGAAGGAGGCCAACTAACAGAGGCAGTTAGAAAGAGACCATTTAGAGTGGTGCTTTTTGATGAAATTGAAAAAGCTCATCCAGACGTGTTCAATATTCTTTTACAGATATTAGAGGATGGCCGGTTAACTGATAGTCATGGAAGAACAGTTGATTTCAGGAATACTCTTGTAATATTAACTAGCAACCTTGGTACAGCTGAGGCAGGCAAGGAATCGGTTGGGTTCGTTGCGCAGAGTGAATCGAAACGTGAACCGCAACGAAGACTTAACGCAATCAACGAAGCTTTAAAAGAAAAATTTAGGCCTGAATTTCTTAACAGAATAGATGATGTAATTGTTTTCGATGCATTGACTACAGGTGAGATAGGGCAGATCGTTGATCTAATGGTAGAAGAGGTATCTAATAGGTTAGAGGAGCGTGGTATCACTATTAAATTGACTAAGTCTTCTCGAGAGTGGTTTGTAAACCATGGTTTTGATCCAGTATATGGTGCGAGACCTTTGAGGCGCGCTATTCAGAAGAACTTAGAAAATGAGCTGTCTAAAAAGATTTTGTCAGGTGAATTAAGTGAAGGCGATTCTGTGACTGTGAACGCAAGCGACGGGGAGCTTAAGTTTCGGAAGTCAAAGACTACTGCGAAAGCCTAATAACTATTCTAATTTAAATAAAATTACCTTTTAAAAATTAATAGTTATGTGTTTCTGCTGCGTATTGCAATAGAATGGCCACCTGATCAAGTTATAAGGCCATATTTATTTAATGAAAACTTTATCTTGGGATGCTGCCAGCAGGTTTTTTAGTCGGGTTTACTTAAGTGATAACTTCACGAGTAACCGATACGTCCAAGTTGCCTTTTTATTACTTGGTATTGGAATGGTTGTAGGGGCATACTTTTTAAAAGATGTTGCTAGCGGGTTAAGCACGGTTGGTTACCCAGGGGTATTTTTCCTAAGCTTACTTGGCAGCGCATCTATGGTGCTTCCTGTGCCTGGCCTGATTTCTCTATGTACAGTTAGTGCGATTCTAAATCCGTTTACGTTGGGATTATTAGCTGCTATCGGTGAGACAATTGGAGAAGTAACAGGCTATGCTGTTGGATTCGGAGGCAAAGGCCTTTTAGATAAAAGCAGGGTATATCGATGGGTTAAGGATTGGATGGAGAAAAGAGGAGCTTTGGTCATATTCATTGTGTCAATTATTCCGAATCCTTTATTTGATATAGTCGGCATAGCGGCCGGCGCAACAAAATATCCTGTAAAAAAGTTTTTCTTAATAGTATTTGTGGGGAAGATTCTTAAAGGATTAATAGTAGCTTATTCTTGCTACTATGGTATTCAAGCCTTGCCTTGGGTAGACTAATATCTGATGGTATAATTTTCGTTGATCATAATGAATCCTGAGCATTATTAATGTGCATTTATTCCGCAGTAGCTCAGTGGTAGAGCAGTCGGCTGTTAACCGACCGGTCGTAAGTTCGAATCTTACCTGCGGAGCCACTATTTATAAGAAAAAGAGGTTTACATAATTCTAAGAATAAGTTTCTATACTTTTACCCTGTTTACTATTCTCAGTTTATTTGCATGCGCAGGGTCAACTCCGGCTAGCGAGCCTCAGGTTGAATCTCAGAGGCAAGTTTCTGATTCAAATGATTCTCAGCAAGATTCCACCAGCGACACTCCTGATATTTCAGGAACAGATACCGAAACTCCGTCTGCTAACACGAATGTCGTCGAAGCACAGGAATCAGTCACCCCCGAGCAAGCTGTAGATACCAGCGTTGTTGAGGAATCACAGGCTATCGATCAGGCAGAGATGGGAGTTTCTGATCCTGTTCCAGAACCAGACCAGAAAGACGATTTGGCCTTAGCCCAGCAAAGGTACCCTTTTGATTTAACGCAGCAGTTACTTACAGATCCTAGGGCTTGGCCTCAGGGATTTGATATGTGTTTGAGCCGATCGGGAATAGACATGAATTCCTTGCGAGATGCCAGATCTTTTTCGATTCCTATCCATGATGCAGCAGCTATGTGTCTTTTGATACTCGACATTGATCCAAGTTCTTTAATGTTTTCAGAATCAGTTGGAAGAGGACCTGAACCGGATGGCCCCCCAGATGACGATCGTCGATCAGAAAGTGATGAAAGGGATAGACCTTCGGATGAAGACAGGAGACCTGAATCCGATGAAATGGATCGTGAATCTGAAGACCGAAGCATGGATGAGCGTCAGGGTGACATAGCATTAGCAGTTCAAATGTATCCATCGAATTTAACTCATGATGTTTTGACACGCCGTATTCCTTGGCCTCCAGGTTTTGACATCTGTTTAAGTCAGTCAATAGACATGGATTTGCTAAGAAATCAGGATGAAATTACTGGAAACATGCATGACGAAGCAGCATTGTGTCTATTAGCAGTAGGCGCTGATGTAGAAATTCTTTTGTCATCTGCTCAGGAAGGTGGTCAACATGGTTCTCCTGATGGAGGAGAGGGACAGCCTAGCGATGGGCCGCAAAATGATCCGGATGGATATTATGCTTTGACTGTGAAACAGCAATCCTCGTCTTATATAGAGGCGGAGCCATCGTCAAAAACATCATTTACTGTTGGTCAAGATGCTTCACTATGGCTGTCTGGGTATGGTTTTAATAAATCTGGAGGACCATCTCTATTTAACCATCCAGTTTCAATAGCAACCGATGGTACGCGCTTAGCGGTAACTGACAGAAACAATAACAGAGTTTTAATATGGACATCTATTCCATCAAGTAATGTTGCTCCAGATCTGGTTTTAGGACAGGCTAATTTTGAAACTCAGTTAGAGGGTAAAGGGTTAGATGGCTTAGACTTTCCAGGCCAAGTAACTATGTCTCCTGACGGTAAAGTTTTAGTAGCAGATTCCAATAATAATCGAATTCTTGTATGGACTAGTTTCCCGTCCGTTTCAGGGCAAGCAGCCGACTTCGAAATTAATATCGATTCACTTATACGCACACAAAGTGCATGGCCGTGGGGAGTTTGGACTAATGGAGAAAAGGTCATCATTGCTGTAACTGGAGGCGGGGATAATGGCAGCAAGCTTATTATTTGGAATTCATTCCCTTCATCAGGCTCTGTTCAGCCGGATCTGCATATTAAATATGCGGGAATGGGTACTCCAAGAATGATTGTCTCAAATGGGGAGTACATTTTGACTGGTGATGAAAACGGTAAGACTGAATGTCGCGACGGAGCGGTTAGCCATATTTGGGCAAGTTGGCCAACTAAAACTAATCAAGCGCCGGATGCCTGTCTGTCTGGCTGGGTTGGCGGAACAATTATCGGTGAGAAGTTAGTTGCAATACAGCAAGGAGGCGAAAGTCTGGCTTGGTGGGATCAGCTGCCCGGGACAACCGAGGAGGCTTCGAGCAATAAGCGTGAAGCTTTGCCAGGAGTAGGACACAGATGGCAAGGCGGTGATGGAAACGATGCGGAATATGTTGATGGGAAGCTGTTTGTAGTTGAATATAATGGAGGAAGGGTATCTGTCTACAATGCATTACCTGACGGCCCTGACCAGAGCCCTGATTGGTCATTAGGAGCAACCTCACCTGATGTAAACCCATATTACGAAAACTGGCTTATCCAAAATGGTGTGCCTGGTTCAAATGGCAAGCGTTTATTTGTGGCATCTGACTTTGATAGATCTCTATCGGTGTGGAATAAAATACCAGGTGAATCTGGGGCAGTACCGGATCTGTTTTATCGGAGATTTGAAAATGCGCCATGGGATATTTCCGTGTATGAGGACACTGTCTTTTTAGCTGGAAATACAGGCATATATGGCTGGAAAAATTTTGATGGTACTGGTGAATTACCGGAGATTGAAATAGATGGCAACATTGGATCAATTCAGTTACAGGACCTAAGAGGCGTTGCATACAATGGAACGTATTTTGCATTGTCTAGCTCTCAGCTGAATAAGGTCTGGGTTTGGGAAGGCATACCAAGTCAAAATGACGAACCAAAGTACCAGTTTGATATGTCACAGAGCCCCGGCCGGTTAGATGCGGATAATGAATGGTTGGTAATCGCAGCGTATCCAGCTGACGGTGCTAGCGTGAAAGCAATTAAATTTACTGAATTGGGCAC
Organism: SAR202 cluster bacterium; assembly: GCA_009392275.1. Classification (GTDB taxonomy): domain Bacteria; phylum Chloroflexota; class Dehalococcoidia; order Lucifugimonadales; family UBA2962; genus UBA2962. The sequence goes on along the minus strand of VFGV01000020.1, from coordinate 10,411 downwards.
GGGTAATCTAAGAATCGTGCCGGGATATACTTCATTTGCTCAAAGTGCCGCTTTAACTGATATAGGATTTTTTATTACTCAGCAGGGTGATAATAAAGTAGTGGGATGGGATTCAATAGAGGATGCATTATCAGGAATGAGCCCCACCGTGACTTTAGGTGATGGACAGGGAACCAAAGACGCTAATTCAATAAAAATGGCTAATACAGTTGAGTGGGATGGATCACACTTATGGGTTGGAGAATTTAAGTTTTCTACCCGTATGCTAGCGTTTAAACCGACAAAGTAATCTAATTACATGATATGTGAAAAATGTAATAATTCACTCACTGAAGAAGCAAAATTTTGTGGAATTTGTGGTGTGGCAGTCGGGAGGCCGAATTCAGAATCAATTGTATCTCATGAAACCTCTTCCCAATCTGAACCAAATTCTTTGCCGATGGTCAGTTTTCAAGAAGCAATAAAAAAAGGATTCAACAATTATTTTGTTTTTAGCGGAAGGGCAACTCGTTCAGAATTTTGGTGGTGGCAGCTTTTTAATGTTGCTATACAGATAGTTGGTTCAATTGTAGATGCAGCTGCCGGTTTACCAGGCATATTAGGGACATTACTCGGCCTGGCACTTTTAATCCCATCAATCTCTCTGGCTACTAGAAGGCTTCACGATATTAATAAAAGTGGTTGGTGGCAACTAGTTTGGCTTTTACCGGTTGCCATAGGGATAATTATAGCTTTGGTATCCTGGATTGGTGATTTACATAATTGGGCTTTTTATGGCACAGCGATCTCTATCTTAGTAGTATTTACATTAATTATTTTTGTTTTATTAATCTATTGGTATACACGCCAAGGGAATGATGGTCCTAACGCATATGGAGACGATCCTCGTAAAGCTTATTAGACGGCTTTAAGTTAATTGCCAGATTTCAGGTCGCTCAAATATTCTTTTCTGAACTTTGCTAATTTTGGCGATATAATACCCTGGCAATACGGCTGGTATTTGTTATTTTGGTAATAATTTTGATGGTATCCTTCAGCAACATAAAAAACATCTAATGGTTTTATTTCAGTTACTATCGGATTATCCCAAATGCCTCCATTATCCAACTCTTTCATTATTGTTTCACTAGTGTTCTTTTGTTCCTCTGAATGATGAAAGATAACAGATCTATATGAAGAACCAATGTCATATCCTTGCCGGTTTAACGTGGTTGGGTCGTGAATAGCAAAAAATATCCGTAAAATTTTGTCATAGGATATTACTTCTGTATTGAAAGTTACTTGAACCACCTCGGCATGGCCGGTGGTTTCTGAGCATACTTGTTCATAGGTTGGGTTTTCTAGGCTACCGCCTGAATAACCAGAAACAACTTTATCTACTCCATTTACCTGCTCATAAACTGCTTCTAGGCACCAGAAGCAACCACCGCCCAAGGTCGCTAATTCTGTCTTCTTACTTTCCATTTATTTTCTCCATAGATAAACTCTATAACCTGTTTTTAGATAACCACTGATTCCAATGCCACTTCAACGCTTTAATATGTGGTTTTCGCGGAAGCTGAGATAGGTCTTGATTAATTATATTGAGCTCATTTCTATCTGGTCCAACATTACGGTATGTAATTTCATAAGTTAAAGGATTAATACTGAACAACCCTTCGGTAAAAGCCTTATCGTGAAGATTGCAAAGCAGCAAACCGTTCCTAACATCATCGGATCCCAGTTTACTTGGTGGTCGTATATGTGTTGCAGTCAATAGCTCAGTAACCTTTATGTCACATAACATACAGACTTTTTTATATCTTCTCATAATTTTGAAGCGAAATTTACGCTCGCTGATATTTTTGGATTTCGCATCGGATAGTCTGTTTGATGAGGTAAATGTGAATGGATCATCATCATTATCAGTTCCATTTGGAATTTCTTTAGGAGCTTCGAGTCCAAAACTAATAAGAAATAATTTTGAAATATCATCCCAAGCTTCAATCCAGCCTAAGAAAACATCTCGGTGTGTTGAATTAGATGTTGGCTTTATTACAACGAAAATTGGGAGCTTAAGTAGTCCGGCTGTTTTAGTCGCTTGGATTCTAGATTGATCATAGGCTGAAGATCGTATTGATTGTGGATACTCATATATCAAGCCGTCGCTATCGAAATCGTTTTCGTAAGATTTACCGGTTACTAATGCGGAAACTGTGACACCTGCACCATCGTCTGTCATGGTTTTAGTTCGACTTTTATCCAACCAAAAACCGGCCGCTCCAGCGTAAATGCCTAATTTTCTGAGATCTTCAGGCCTGACCGACTTTGGCATTATGTCTCCGGGTATGTTTTTAAAAACATCAAGTCGATACTCAAGCTCATGTGTTGAATTGGCAATAAGTGCCATCTGTTTCATATTCATCTCAACCAACTCACTTTAATAATAGAACCATAACCTGATGCCCATTATATTGAAATGAAATTAAATTAGGAAACCGAGTTTAGTTCACGTGCCCAGGTTTGGTTTTTCTGGTACCAATCTACCAATTCTTTGACGCCATTTTCGAAGCTAACTTCAGGCGACCAATTAAGTATTTCCTGTGCTTTTGAATTATCGGCCCAAGTCTCTTTTACATCAGTAGGATGAGCAGGTTCATTGGTAATTATCGCTTTTTTTCCGATGACTGATTCAATAGTTTTGATTGCGTCTAAAAGCACTATCGGTATTCCTGAACCCAGATTTATTATCTCGAAGTCAAGTCGTTTTAAAGATGCGAGAGTACCTCTGGCAATATCATCAACATAAGTAAAGTCTCTTGATTGCGTGCCATCTCCAAAAACGGTAATCGGCCAGCCCTCATAGATTTTCTGTACAAATCTAAAAAGACTCATGTCTGGGCGACCTGCAGGGCCGTAAACTGTAAAGTATCTAAGCACTGAAACATCTATTCCATATAGGTGGTGGAACGTGTATGCACATACTTCAGCTGCTTTTTTTGAAGCAGCATATGGTGATATTGGGCTATCAGTTCTCAAATCTTCTGATAGTCGATTATCAATAGATAATGAAGAGGTTCCATCGCCGTATATGCTAGAAGTAGAAGCAAGGACAAATTTTGCTACATTTAAATCTTTACAGGCCTCTAACAAGTTTAGTGTCCCGTTCAAATTAACAGAATAATAATCCTTTGGATCTAGTATGGATTGGCGAACTCCAGCTCTGGCGGCTAGGTGGATTAATCCGTCAAAACTTTTGGCCTTGGACTGTTTATCGAATATGCTATTTAGTGTCTCTAATTGAGTAATATCACTTTCATAAAATTCAAAACCCGGATGTTTTTTAAGTTGTGAAAGGCGCCAAATTTTAATTCGATTGTCATAAGCTTGATTTAAGTCATCAATCCCAAGAACATTCGCTCCATTGCTAATAAGCAATTCGGTTACACGCCAACCGATCATTCCTGCACAGCCAGTTACGATATATGTTTTCATGAGGATTCTTTTATGGCCCATAAGGACGGATCTAATATTTCCGAGCAACCATTTCTAATCGATTTCAAAGCAGCAATCGCACAAGCTGTGGCCCTTACACCATCCGAGGCGTTGGGGTGAGCTCGAGTTCCTGTGTTGATGGATTTTAGAAAAGATACTAGTTGTTCTTTATGTCCTTTGCCACTTAATTTCAAATATTTATCTCTTTTACCCTTTTTACAAACCTTAACTTTTTCGAAATTATCGATCACTAAGGTTGTATTACCCATTAATATGTCTATACTTTCTTTTTGCATGTCTGGAGATCCCATCATTGAATACACTACTGTGCCTAAGCTTCCATCTGCATATGACAATGTGATACTAAAGCTATTGGGGTCACTACCGGATTGGGTTGCTTGCACACTTATCGGTTCTTTGTCTATTATCCAAGTCATCCAGTCTAAGAAATGGACTGCTTCTCCTAGCAATCTGCCTCCTCCAATTTCATCATCATTAAGCCAATGGTTTTTTGGTATGGAATCGCCCCTTACTCTATAAATTATGTGCTTTGCGCTTTGAGCCTCCTTCGAGATGGTTGATGCGTATAGAGATGCTGGAGCAAACCGTCTGTTAAATCCCAACATCAATTGAGTATCTGATTTCAAAGAAGTATTAAGGACTTTCTGAGCGTCTTTTATATTTAGAGCTATCGGTTTTTCAAGAAAGACATGTTTACCGGAATTAATTGCTTGAATCGCTAAGCTTGCATGGCTGTTGTGAGCTGTGTTTATCCAAATTGCTTGTACAGATTCATCCTTAAACAATGTTTTGCTATTGGTAGTTGCGTAGCTTGCACCGAATACTCGTGCAGCATGTTCTGCTGTATGACCAGTTCGATTTGCTACTCCTATTAAATTGAAATCATTACTTGCGCGAATAACAGGCAAAGTAATAGCTTTAGAAAATTCCCCTGTTCCGATTACTGCTGCTCCAATCACACTAGAATCTAAAGGCTTTAATGGCTTTATATCTAATTTAGTAGAGAGGTTAGACTTTTTTGATGATTCTGAATAACTTATTAATACTGCCACTGTTGAATCTTGTGTGGAAAGAAGCTCGTAAGCTTTATCTATATTATCTACAGTTATTTGAGTGGTAATAATGGGATTAACATCTAGGGACTCATTAGCCATAAGTTTAAGGCAGGAATCGACATTGCCAGCTTCTGTCCATCTAACATATTGGCTGGGATAATCTAGCCCCTTATTCTCATAGTCGAAGTCATACCTTCCGGGACCTGTGGATCTAGACATTATAAGATCGAGTTCTTTTCGGTACATGATGTTACGGTCAATATCTAGTTTTACATCTCCCACCACCACTAATTTGCCGCCCTCTCTACAGAGCTCTGCCCCAAGAATTAATGGCTCACTTGTTTCTGATGCCGCTGTAATTACCGAGACATCGACACCCAATCCAGTAGTGTGAGATTCGATCAATGATTTGCTCGCTTCGTTGCCTGCGACTGAATCAATCGCCCCCATTTTCATAGCAAGTTTTCTGCGGTTTTCGCTTGGATCAATCCCTATTACATGACATCCACTAAGACTTAATATTCGACATGCTAAGAGCCCTACCAAACCTAAACCAATTACAGCCGCAGTTTCACCTATCGAGATTTCACATTTACGGGTGGCCTGCATAGCTATAGCTGCTATCGGCGCAAAAGCAGCATTTTTAAAACTCACTTCCTGAGGTACATGGACTGCCAAATTTTCAGGGACACATATGATATCTGCATGGTAAGCATATTCAGCCCCAATACATGCTACTTTGTCTCCCGCTTTTAGTTTCGAGACGCCTTCACCAACTTCTAAAATAGTGCCAGATGCGCTATACCCAAGAGCTGTCCAACGAGTAAGGTTATCTTTTAGAAATTCAACCGTTTCTTTTGCTCCCTTTTTCATAACCTGATCAGCAACCTTGCCTATTAATTCTGGCTTGGATATGGCCTTAGATACAAGTCCAGCGCTATGATGTTTAATGGTGGCAACTTCAGTGCCCGGACTAATCACAGAATATTCTGTTCTAACTAAAACTTTACCTGGCTCAACTGTTGGAGCTGGGATGTCAGCAACGGTCAATTTGCCCTGCTTATTTATAAGTACCTGTCTCACTAGTTCAATAATTCCTGTTTTGCTTTGTTAATTAATTACTTAGTTATCAATTATTATTTTCTTTTAAACCAAAAGCTTTATATTCGAATCCAGACTTTTGAATCTCACTAGGTTTAAATATACCTCTTCCATCCACAATCAGAGGGTTATTCATCTTATCTTTCAATTCGCCTAATTTAGTTGACAAATAATCAGGCCACTCAGTAAGAATTATAAGTGCATCACATTCTCTTACACTTTCATACATGTCATCATAAAAGTTTATGTTTGAATTTTGGTTAAAAGCTTTCTTGAATTGATTCGTTGCTTGCGGATCATGACAATTAACCGTGGCTTTTTCTTCGATCAGCTTACTTACCACTTCTAAGCTCGGTGCGTTTCTAACGTCATCCGTGTTTGGTTTGAAAGCTAATCCCCATACTGCAATTCTCTTATTTGCTAGATTTTGTATCGAAGATTTTAATTTTGTTATTATTCGGTGTGGCCGTAATCGATTAATAGAATCCACTTCCTTTAGTAACCCGTTATTCACATTATTCTGATCAAAAATATCGATAAAAGCACTAACGTCTTTTGGTAGACAGCTTCCCCCATATCCTACTCCAGGGTTAATAAATGCTTTACCTATTCTTGAATCTTGTCCAATTCCTTCTATGAGAGAGTCGATATCAGCGCCCGTGGCCTCACATATATCAGCCAACATGTTCGAGTAAGAGATCTTCATCGCTAAGAACCCGTTTGAAGCATATTTTATTAGTTCTGCAGTCGCGGGATTTGTCCAAATTTTAGGACATTCAAACTTTCGGTATATATCCGTTAGCAATTGCCGTGAATTTTCAGATTCTACACCTAGAATTACTCGATCAGGATTAAAGAAATCCTTAATCGCGTTTCCTTCTCTTAAGAATTCAGGTACACATGCAATGTCAAAGCCGATATTATCTTTTAGGTAAGTAGACATAGTGTTCTTCAATCTAATATGCGTTCCTACTGGAACAGTGCTTTTCTCTACTAGTAATTTGTAGCCGTTCAAATTTTCAGCTATGTCAATCGCTACTGATTCTATTTGACTCAGATCTGCTTTGCCGGTTTCTCCTTGTGGGGTACCCACACATATGAATATTACCTCTGCGAATTCAAGTACATCTTTAATTTGATCTGTGAATTGTAGCTTCTTACTTTCTATAGATTGATTTACCAGAGTTTCAAGTTCTGGCTCAAAAATAGGAATTTTCCCGGATGAAACATCTGACAGGATAGCCTGGTTGCTTTCGACGCACATCACTTCGTTTTCTAAGGATGCGAAGCCTGCTGCTGTTACTAGTCCAACAGGCCCTGCTCCTATTACTCCAAGTTTAGTTATTTGTTTCTCCTGATATATAAATCTAAGTAATTAATTGGAATTAGCACTATAGTAATAAACCATTCTAATTAATTAGCGTATCTGAGACTCGATTGACCTTCAATCCATGTGGATACCGTAGTAATCTTAATTTCTACTAATTAAACCAAATTACAGTTACTATCCCTATCCATACAAAACGCGTTATAGGAGATAATGGTTAGCAAAATGTTGGAACAGAATATTATTTTAAAGGTTAAATTGAATTGAAGCGTGCGTTAATCACCGGTATTACAGGTCAGGATGGATCTTATTTAGCAGAAATGCTTCTTTCAAAGGGATACGAAGTGCATGGAATTATTAGGCGATCCAGCACTTTTAATACCTCTCGAATTGATCATATTTATGTAGATCCTCATGAATCCAATACAAATTTATTTTTGCATCATGGTGATTTAACAAATTCAGAGCAATTAGTGAACTTAATTTATAACCTAAAGCCTGATGAGATATACAATTTGGGTGCCCAAAGCCATGTAAGGGTAAGTTTCGATATGCCTACTTTTACTGGAGATGTTACTGGCTTAGGAACAATTCGAATTTTAGAAGCCATTAGAAGAAGTGGCATAACAACACGTTTTTACCAAGCTTCAAGTAGTGAGATGTTCGGGTCTGCGCTTCCACCACAAAGCGAATCTACAAATTTTGCTCCTCTTAGTCCTTATGCTGCAGCCAAGGTTTACTCATATTGGATGACAGTCACTTATCGTGAAGCTTATGGAATCCACTGTGTTAATGGTATTTTGTTTAATCACGAAAGTCCGAGACGTGGAGAAACTTTTGTTACCAGAAAAGTTACACGCGCAGTAGCCAAAATTTTAGCAGGCAAACAAGATTCATTATATTTGGGCAATTTAGATGCTAAAAGAGATTGGGGCTATGCACCAGAGTATGTTGAAGCTATGTGGATGATGCTTCAGACAGATGAGCCTCAAGATTTCGTGATAGGTACAGGTAAAAACCATTCCGTTAAAGATTTTGTAAAAACAGCATTTGAATATGCAGGGTTAGATTACAGAGATTTCGTTAAATTAGACAAAAGATATCTTAGACCTATAGAGGTGGATGAATTAAAGGCTGACCCGAGTAAAGCTACAAATATACTTGGGTGGAAGCCAGAAATTTATCTAGATGGATTGATTTCTATAATGGTCGACGCAGATATGGAGTCAATTGGGATCGCACCTATTGGTAAAGGTAAAAAGATAGTCGAGTCAAATGCTATCGATTGGCATAAATGGGGTGGTTCTGGTGAAGCGCTTTCAAGGCCGGATTAGTTAAGTGGCATCGAAACATATTTCTAAAGATTATTGGAATAATAAAAGGGTACTAGTAACAGGTGGTGCTGGGTTCTTGGGCACCAAGGTTGTTGAACGTCTAGTGGCCGCTGGTGTGTCTGAGGTATTTGTTCCCAGAAGCAATAATTACAACTTAGTGAAACTGGAAGACGCAGTTCGATTATTGGCGGATTCCAGGCCAAATATTGTTATTCATCTTGCAGCAAAAGTTGGTGGAATTATGGCGAACAAATTACACCCTGCAGAATATTTTTACGAGAACCTAATGATGGGTGTTCAGCTATTTCATTCTTGTTGGAAGCAGGAGATTGAAAAATTTGTATCGGTTGGTACAGTTTGTTCTTATCCTAAGTATGCTGATACCCCATTTAGTGAAGATGCGCTATGGGATGGATATCCAGAAGAAACTAATGCGCCATATGGATTAGCAAAAAAGATGCTATTGATTCAGTCTAAGACGTATAGAGAACAGTATGGGTTCAATTCGATCAATCTTTTGCCAGCCAACCTTTATGGTCCAAATGATAATTTTGATGATAGTAGCAGCCATGTTATCCCTGCTTTGATAAAAAAATGTGTCAAAGCAAAAGATGAACATTTAGATGATGTAGAGGTTTGGGGAACAGGTTCTGCTTCTAGGGAATTTCTGTTTGTTGATGATGCCGCAACGGGTATTGTTGCTGCGACGGAGTTTTATAATGACTCGGAACCAGTTAATTTGGGATCTGGTGAAGAAGTTACGATTAAGTCATTAGTTTCAAAAATTGCTATGGCGACTGGATACGATGGCAGATTTATATGGGATTCCAGCAAACCAGACGGCCAACCCAGAAGAAAGCTGGATACATCCAGAGCGTTAAAAAAGTTTGGTTTTGAGGCGAAAACAAAACTAGACATTGGCTTAAAAGAAACTGCAGATTGGTATGTCAATTCAAATTTATCTCGCCGTCAATAATATTACTCATAAATGATTCATTCTGAAAAACAAGTAACCGTTATAAAGCCGAGGAATGCCTGGGATATTTTGACTGTTAGAGATCTTTGGCAATACCGAGATATGCTGTTGTATTTAGTTTTACGTGATATAAAAGCTAGATATACTCAATCAGTTTTGGGAATCGGCTGGGCTGTGCTTCAACCTTTGTTTCTTATGATTGTGTTCACAGTGATCTTTGGCAAATTAGTCAAAATAAATACGAACGGAATGGATTATGCGGTTTTCAGTTATACAGCATTAGTTCCTTGGGCTTATTTTTCTAATTCTTTAATGTTAACCACAGGAAGTTTAATTCAAAATTCGAATTTATTGAGCAAGGTGTTTTTCCCAAGAATAGTTTTGCCAATGTCCACAGTTTTATCAACTCTGGTGGACTTTTTTATTGCATTCATATTGGTTATCGTATTAATGATTTGGTACCAAGTCAGTCCTACACTTTGGGTTTTGTTTTTACCGGCCTTGCTATTATTAATGGTTGTGTTATCCGTAAGCCTAGGCTCACTGTTCACGGCCCTAGCAATTCAATATAGAGATGTTAGGCATGGTATATCGTTTCTAGTCCAAGGCATGATGTATGCCTCCCCTGTGGTGTATCCCGTTAGTATTATTCCAGATAAATACCGATTGATTTATGGTCTAAACCCTATGGCTGGGGTCATTGAAGGGTTTAGGTCTGCATTATTAGGAGCTACCCCAATGCCCTGGGATCTGATAATTGTTGGAACTATCGTCACTTTGGTTTTGGCGGTGATTGGACTGACATACTTTAAATTTACCGAACGTATCTTTGCGGATGTTATGTAAGGCTTATTAAGATGAGTAATTACGCAATAAAAGTGGAAAACATTTCTAAGCGCTACAGAATTGGTGTGCAGGAGGAAGCAGCGGATACTTTAGGCGGAGCTGTATTTCGGACCGTAACTAAGCCGGCCCGAACATTTAGGCAAATTCGTAAGCTTTCTTCATTCGGAGAGAACTCCGATCAAGCAACCGACATAATTTGGGCACTTAAAAATATATCTTTTGAGCTGGAAGAGGGCAGCAAATTAGGCATTATTGGTAAAAATGGAGCAGGTAAATC
>VFGV01000019.1 GCA_009392275.1 SAR202 cluster bacterium | reverse complement strand
TACTACTTTGCCGGTTATATCAAAATTGTTTTTCAATCTTTACTTCCTTTTTGCTGAATATAGGCATTGAAATCTGCTACTTTTCTAAAAACTGGCTTAACAGGCTCACCTTCTATAAAACTTCTTAATGAAACATTGCTATCTATGACTTTACGCAAAGATTTAAGAGTTGCGTCATATGCATTCAAACTAAACTCAATATCCTCTAATTTATGTGCCCAGCTTAGAGAATGATAAGCAGTCCATAAAACTCCATGCCTTATCAACTCTTGTTGCATGTATGACTTAAGCTCTAATGTGTCATACTTGCCTTTACCGTCTATAGCTATTATTGACCTACATGGATATCCAATACACTCAACTAATTCAGAAAGGCCATGTAGTTCAGCTAATTTATTAAACTCATTCTTTAAAACTGTTCCAATGTAATCTAAATGAGCTGGTACTTTTTCATTTCTGATTTTAGGGATACATGTTTTTGCAGCAGCCAAACCTAAACACTCCCCTCCATATGTAAAAGAGAAAAATGTTTTCTCAAGTGCAAACATATAATCCTTTTTGCCTACGATCGCAGACAAAGGAATACCATTTGATATTCCTTTTGCTAAGGCCGTTAGATCTGGAGTTACTCCTGTGAGCTCCTGAGCTCCTCCAACCGCAAATCTAAAACCTGTAATTACTTCGTCAAAAATTAGTAATGCTCCATTATGATGGGCGATTTTTTTAACTTCTTCAAGAAAATTTTCTTGAGGCTCAAGAACTGTTAATGGCTCCATAATCACACAAGCAATTTCACCAGGGTTCTGATCAAATATTTGTTGGAGACTATCTAAGTCATTGTAGTTAAATGAATGAGCTAGACCTTGATTAAATTCTGGAATACCACTATTTAAATCGGTATTCGCAATAAACCAATCATGCCAACCATGATAACCACAATAAGCTATATGATCTCTTCCGGTAACTGCTCTTGCTATACGAACACCTACTGTTGTAACGTCGGCTCCATTTTTTCCAAATCTTGCTGCCTCGGCAGAGGGAACATTTTCTATAAGCAATTCAGTCACATCTACTTCCAGTTCATTCATCATACTGAAAGTTGAACCTAGCTCTAATTGATCCATAACGGCTTGATTAACATCAGGATCAGCATATCCTAGAACCAATGGCTGATTTGCCATTATATAATCAAGGTATTCATTCCCATCCACGTCCCATACCTTGCATCCCGCACCTCTAGCTAAATATTTGGGGGCGAATCCATCCACAAACTGTGTCACGCCTTTGCTGAACGTCTGAGATCCAGCTGGAATTATATTTTTAGCTCGTTGATATATTTCATTTGATCGAACAATGCTCGGCTTATTGGATTTCATATAGTTATATCCTTATATTGTTTTTTCTACACCAATCATCTAAGTCCTGCTCATTGTCTACCTCTACAAGATTAGCTGAAATTTCATCATTTAAAAATATCGGTGAAGTTGACTGCCCTATTAGTTCACTATTTAAACTATCCAATTCATCAGAAGCAAAACAACATACATAATGGTAATGCTCCCATGCGTCAGGTTTATCTTGTCTTCGATAAACATCATTATCAATATATTTTTTCAAAGTACTATTATTTTCGTATAACCATGAATCGTAAGGATGTGTTTTCGCTTTTACAAAAGTACAAACGCTTTTTGCGTTATCACCTTCAAGCATGTTTTTTGCAATAAGATAATCATCTATAGATCTATATAAAACAGTTAGATAAAAAAGCCACATGTAAACATTAGGTTTTTTATCAGTGCTTTTCAGATAATCGATAAAAACATCTTTAATAGAAACATCATCTGATGCCAACCTATCTGGCCTTGTGTGTACCGAATACCCATAATCTGAAGCGAGTTCCTTTATAACAGGGTCATCAGTAGAAACAACAACTTCCGCCAACCATTCGATCTGGTTTAGAAAATTGGCAGTGTGGGAAAATAAGATTCTGTTTTTTAACTTAAATCCTTTACTTCCCTTACGGGCAGGAATGAACGCGACATGCTTAGACATTGTATAAACTAATTTCGAAACCTAAATTATTATGGTGTGGCATAAATATAATCGAATTCCTTTCTAGTCATTGCAAAACTTATTACATCTCTAAACTCACCCTTATGATAAATTGACTGTCTAAGTATCCCTTCATTAACCATCCCTACCTTTTCATTACTTTTTATTGAAGGAATATTATCTGTGAAAACTACAGTTGAAACTCTATTCAACTTGAGTTTCAAAAAACAGTGTTGGATGATGAGTTTTAAGACTTCGCTGCCAAAACCTTTACCTCTGTAATCCACGTTGCCAATAAATCTTCCATAAGAACATTTTGAATGGTTGTAGTCTATAGAACTTATTCGTGCGTTTCCTATATAAGTGTCGTCTTCTTTTAAACAAATTGCGAACATTTTTGCTGTCGGCATTTGAGAATTCTCTAAATAAGTTTTAAGGTCTGTTTTGGTTAACTTCTTGTTTTCTTTAATAGAGGTTAACGAGGAGGATGTGTCTGGATTATTAACCCAATCAAGCCATCCATTGTCTATATCTTGGACTTCTAAGGGTCTAAGATATAGATACTCCCCTATCTCTTCAGGGTTAATCAATTAACTTTCCTTTCATAGTAACGATTATAAATTCCACTTCGCAAATGAAGCTATCAGCTAATTCGCTTATTGACTTTTTTTAGTTTAGTCAACAAAAACCGCATGTTATCTGTTGCATATGACATATATGACCTGTCTCTAAAAGTTTCCAATATCAGTGGTCCCGAGTACGAGACTTTATTCAACGATTGTAGTGCTAATTCAAAATCAACATCTCCATAACCCAGAGAAACATTTGGCCCGCCCACTTTCCGATCTTTGACATGAACTCCGCATATATATGATCCTAATTCTGAAATTTCATCTTGGATCGAGTATCCAAGGGCAACTGAGTTCCCCATATCAAAATTAACCCCTATTGAAGGATGATTTATTGAATCTATCCAATTTTTTAATTCAACTGCCGGTAGATCTGATTCGATAGCCAATTTAAGGTTTTGACTTTCGGCAATATCAAGCATTGGCTTTAAAGCTTTACGCCAATCGTAGCTCTGAATATCTTTTTGTAATTTCTTTAAGGAATTTTTTTCTACAAGTGGAATTACGAGACTTTTTGCTCCGATTTCGGTACTACCCATAATTAATTTCTCTAAAATGCGAGCAGTCGACAAGGGTAATTGGGAATTACCCATAATAAAACTTGTCTCTTTTAATGTGTCTGCACATACCGTTAAGTTAGAAATATCAAATCTTGACTGGAGAGCTTTAATGCGTTGTATACCTTTATTCTCAAAAATTGGATTGTGTTCAAATGATTGTGAATCTACAACCCACTCAATGGAGTCGAATCCAAGTTCAGCAGCTAAACCGTATTCCATCTCCCAAGTCTCATCTGGGAAATACTGCTGCATTCCCATTAACGATGGAGAAAGTCTACCCTGCATAATGCCAATCAAATTCGACATTTTATTTATCTAATCTTTAATTACATAAGCAGTTGGAGTTACTGCATTAGGTACAATTTGTATACTCACTTGTTTTTTTTCGAAAAATTCATCAACCGCATCTGACTCTCCCCAACCTCTAACTCCATATTCATCCATAATTATCACGCCATTCCTGCTAATAACCGGATAAAAAGCTTCTAGTACAGCTTTCGTTCCGGAATAAGTGTCTAAATCTAGATGCAACATCGACACCCTAAATCCTGGATTTTTTTGTACATACTCAGCTGCTGTTTTAACAACATCTCCCTTTACTAATTCAACTTTTTCGCCTAACCCCATATTGGAAACTTGTGACATCAGCCATTCAGGATCAATGCCCTCATAGCTTGATTCATCCACGTATTTCTCAGCACTAGGTTTTTCGTACTCAACCAAACTGTCAGCAAAGCCATCAAATGTATCGAAACCTATAACCCTTTTTTGAGATGCAGGGCTATAAATTTCTAATAATTTAAGCCAATACATTAAACCAGTTCCTTTAAACACCCCACACTCTACAACGTCTCCAGGCACATTTAGTGATTTCCTGAATAGATCATATCTAGTAATTAACTTACGTATACGAGCTATATCTGAACTTAATAATAAGCTATTGTAGTGATCCCAAAGTTCATTTTCAGATTCGGCATTAAAACCTTTTTCGTTACTTTTTGCCAACTTAATCATCCACCTTTTCAACAAATAGAGTATTATTCCTGCGAAGTTTCTTTATCACAGGTAATTCGCTATCAAAAACGATTTTATTACCGTCCCCTTTTGCGCGTTCCCACAACCGTATATATTCACACATGGTTTCCAAGCCCTTCACGCCAAGACTTGCGGCTTGATCAGAACCCCACATTGCTCTATCAAGAGTTATGTGTCTTTCAATAACTGACGCTCCATAAACAGTCGCCATGACTGTGGTAATCATTCCAGTCTCGTGTCCACTATATCCGATAGGAACATCAAATTCAGATTTGAAACTATCAATTACTTTTAAATTTAGCTCTTCTGTAATTGCTGGGTAAGTCGAAGTGCAATGCAAAAGCACATACTGATTTCCTATATCTTCTTCAATAACATTTATTGCTTCACGAATCTCCTCCATAGTACTCATGCCTGTCGAGATTATCAGAGGCTTACCTTTAGAGGCGGTATGCTTCAATAAACCTCTATCAGTAATCGATGCAGAGGCAATTTTGTAGCATGGAGGATCAAATTGATCTATAAAATCCACACTCTGTTCGTCCCAACAAGAAGCAAACCAGATTATATCTAATTCTTTACAATACCTATCAATTTCAGAATACTCGTTTTTACCAAACTCTAAGCCATGTTTCAAATCGCCGTTAGTATCTCCGAATGGATTAGGCCTTGGAGTTGCCAGTTCTTCAGCTGTATAGACTACATTAACCGTTCGTTTCTGAAATTTCACCGCATCAGCACCGGACTTAACTGCAACGTCAATAAGACCTTTAGCCAAATCGATGTCGCCATTATGATTAATGCCAATCTCAGCGATGATAAAACAAGGTTCATTTTCGCCAATAACTTTGTTGCCTATAGCAACCGTATTAGCTGTATGTTTTACATTAGATAAGTTATCCATCAATTAGTAATTCACCTTAGTTCTAATTTAATTAAGTCACATAAAATATGAACAATTACACCGTGCACCTCCTGCACTCGCGGCGTACTAGTGGAAGGTATCGATATTAAATAATCAGTCACTCCGGATAATTTAGTTGTATTTTCTCCCGCTAGCACAGCAGTAATCATCCCTTTATGTTTAGCCGTTTTCAATCCTTTAACAATGTTTTTTGAGTTACCACTAGTGGTAATACCAATAGCTATATCACCTTTCACACCTAATGCTTCAATTTGTCGCGCAAATATCGCATCATATCCGATATCATTTGAGACTGCGGTAATTACGGAACTGTCTACTGTAATTGCAATAGCTGGAAACGATCGTCGCTTATCTACGTAAGTTCCTACCATTTCCGCAGCCATATGTTGAGCATCTCCAGCGCTACCTCCATTACCAAAAATCAATACTTTATTCCCTGACATAACCGATTTTGCCAATATATTCCCAAAGTCAATAATGCCATCTAAAACATCCGCGTCTTCTAGTATGAGGTTTTTTAATTTTACTGAATCAATTAAACCTTCTTTAACAGTTTTTAGTTTGAGATTTCTTGATTCCATGTTACTCATTGTCTTGTCTATCCAAAATTACTTCTTGCGGCATATCTCTATTTTCTACCCAATCAACCGGATGTATTGATTTGTCATCTATGTATATATCGGCATGAGGCTTACCCAATATCAATTTATGAAATTTAACACCCCAGCCTTTTAATTGGGCTTCAGTAAATTCATTCCAATCTATACCTGAGGTGGAGCCTCTCGCTGTAAAAAATGATATCCGGTGTCCAGAATCATATAATCGATTCACTTTATCTATCATGAATTGCCTCGGTATAGCTTTCTGATATTCTCCATTTGTATTGCTACAAATTGTTCCATCTATATCAAAACAGTAGTCCAATTTAAACGTTCTCCATAATTACTTTGAGTTTATGAATTCCCATTTTAATGGCAACAGCAATGCCCCTCTTCTGGAGCCCCCTACTGATTGTCCGAAAGGCTGTCCATTTATAACTTGAAAACTTATATCTCGCCTGTCTGTCGCATCAGATGATAATGCAGCAAAAGCACCTAAACGATAAATTCCTGCATTATAAACATCAGCTGGAAATCTTAATTTCACCACATAAGTCCCGGGTTTACGCCATTCAAATTTTTGTTCTAAATCATTAGTTTGTGAACCGCCTAAAATAGTATCGTCGGATGTGTACATAACACAGCCTAAATAGGCATCCTGCCGTTTTTCACGAACCTCAATTTCCATTTCGAGATCAATAGGATACTTATTGTTAAAAACGTAAGAAGGTTGTCCTATTTCATTTAAAAGCTTAATCCTCTTGATTTGAATGGTTTTAGATGGGTCATTATCAAAATATTGATCAATTGCTTCTGAATTGAAAGCATTAGTAGTTTGTGAATTGGCTAAATATTCATTAATTGCTGTATCAGGATCACTCTTTATGCTGATCTCACCCTCGTCAAGTAAAATCACCTCGGAACACAGGCGCTTTATTGCACCCATATTATGACTAACAAAAATAATTGTTTTACCATCTGTAGCTTGTTCATCCAATTTACCCATACATTTTCTTTGAAACTCAATATC
>VFGV01000018.1 GCA_009392275.1 SAR202 cluster bacterium | reverse complement strand
CTAGTTCATCTGGTTCAATTAACCCAAGCACAGTTTGTATCTTACCTGATCTTTCCGATTGCATTTTTAAGTCCTTAATTACAGATTACATAAATTTTAATTAATCTTGAAATAGCTGTCATTTTGTAAGTCATTCCAAAACATTTTCGTTATTTAATCAGTAAGTAATTATTAAGTCCAGATTTGTTAAACATAATAATCATCTCCAATTTTTAAAATGCCTAGGTATCGTGATTAAACTTTCTATGGGTTTTGCTTTTGAAAGAATTATATTTAATCCTCCGTTCTTTTTTGATAATTCACCTTGGATTATTAATATTGGTTGGGCTAGTATATGACGCAAATTTTCATATTTGCTTGGCCATATAATGATTGGTATATGCCCATATTCATCCTCTAGTGTCATGAAAATAGCTTTAGTTGAAGGATGTTGGCGCCTTATTACAACTCCTGCTACTACTACTGTATCCCCATGATTAATAGAAGCTAAATCTTTTGCCGTAAGAATATATTTAGGTAGGTTCCGCCTAAGGAGTTTCATTAAATGGCTTTGTGGGTAAAAGCCAAGCACTGAGTATTCTTTACTCATTTTCTCTATTTGGTTAAGCGGTTTCAGCGATGGCATGTCTTGCGTTATTGGCATAGGGAGAGCTTTTTGATTACTTTTAGGCTTATACCTAAGTCCGATTTCCCATAAGGTTTCACGTCGATTTTTATTAAATAAATCAAATGCTCCCGAATAAGCTAAATTTTCTAAAACCCGGCGACTGATATATGTTCTATTTATAAATTCTCCCAATGTTGAAAACCTGCCATTTAAATTGCGTTCTATGAGTATTGTTTTTACCTCTGATGAGCTTATGTTTTTTACATGATTCAATCCCGTAAGGATGTCTTTATCCTGAATTGAAAACTTTTTTTGGCTAATATTTATGTCAGGATTTAGTATTTTTATATTGTGCCGTTTAGCATCTTCTTTTATCGATTCTAGTGAATAAAATCCCATGGGTTGTTGATTATAAAGAGATACATAAAATTCCAAGGGATAGTAGTGTTTTAACCAAGACATTTGATATGCAGTTACTCCAAATGCAAATGCATGAGCTTCTGGAAACATATATTCCCCATTGAATTTTGCAAATATTTTTTCAGCGACTTTGGTAGTGACTCCATTTGATTTTGCACCCAAAATAAATTTATCTTTATATGTTTTTATTTCACGTAGACGACTTTCCTTGTTAGAACCCATATTAAAAGCTCTACGCAATCTATCTGCTTCTAATGGAGACAATCCTGCAATATCTATAGATAGTTGGTTTATCTGGTCTTGAAAAAGAATTATCCCGAGAGTTCTTTCTAGTGCTCTTCTTTCATAAGGATGATCATATTTCCAGCTAGGATTTGCGAGCGGGTTTTTTTTATTTTCCTGATGTCGCCTAATGAATTCGCTGATACTGTTATTAATCCCTATGCCAGGTCTTACCGCGGCCACTTCATATGCCATTTCAGTTAAATTGTTTGGTTTAATTCTTGTTATTGTTTGCATTTGAGCAGCGGACTCAATTTGAAATATTCCGACAGTGTCAGCACGATGAGTCATTTCATATACGGATTGATCATTGAAGTTAATTCTTGTTAGATCTATGTATTTACCTTTACGTATCTCTATTAAATTTAATATCTCTTGCATTTGGGATAAAGTTCCTAAAGCAAGCAGGTCTATTTTGACGAATTTTGCATCCTCTGCACTGTATTTATCCCACTGGCAAATAAATCTTCCAGGCATTGCACTGGGCTGTATAGGAACTGTATGTATCAATGAGTTTGAACTGAGTATCATTCCGCTAGGATGTTGAGCTAAGTATTTTGGGAAAGAGACGAGCTGTTCGGATATTTTTATTACCTGGCGCCAAACTTTTGATGAAAATTGACTGTTAAGCTCATGAATGGCAGATATTTGCTTATCTATTGATCTAATATTCTGATTATTTAGAGCTAGAGAAATTTTATCTAATTCCTCTATAGGAATTCCGAAAACTTTGCCGACATCTTTTATTGCTCCATTGAAAGTATATGTATTAATCATACCTACCATTGCCGCTTTACTAGGTCCCCATTTTTTATGGATCTGTTCAATTAATTTTTCACGTATATTACGAGGAAAATCCAAATCTATATCCGGCATAACTCCATCGATAGAATCATCTGGCATGAATCTTTCAAGGCTTAATTTAAATTTCATTGGGTCAATATGTGATATGCCAATTAGGTATCCAATTAACATTGCTACTGAGGAACCTCTTCCTCTACCAGCTTGGATGTCTTTTGAAAATGATGTTGTGTGCTTGGGATCTATGTTTTTTGCTATTTGTTTGGCCATTTTCGCAAGATCGTGATATATAAGAAAAAATCCAGCCAAGTTGTGTTTTTTGATTAATTTAAATTCTTCATTTAGTCTTTGATTAACACTGATTCCATGAATTGTTTTATCAAGATGCTGATATTTTTTTATTGCCTCATCAAGACAAATCTTTTCCAGTAATTCTTGATCACTATATCCGTTAAATGTTTTGTAGCTTGGGAATTTATAGTTAATGTCATGAAGAAGATTAAACTCACACTTTTTAGCGATTTCTTTTGTATTTAAAATCGATTGTGGATGCCATTTAAATAGCTCAAACATTTCTTCATGCGATTTAAGGTAAAACTGAGAGTTGGCTCTTCGGATTTTATGTGTTTGTGCTAGAGTGGAACGGGTTTTTATTGCTACTAGAGTGTCATTAAGTTTATATCGGTCTCGCTTATGGTAATGGACGTTATTTGTTGCTACTGCTTGCAATCCGTTTTTAATTCCTAATTCTACTAATTTACGATTACGATCTAAGTCTCCTTGGACCAGGTTGTTTTGCAGCTCGATATATATATCTTGAGGATTAAAAGTATTTATATATGTGTTTAATAATTTTTGTGCTTTATTGATTTCATTGTTGTTTATGCTTATAGATAATGATGATTGTCTGCATCCTGTAAGTAATATTAGGCCTTCATTGTACTTTTCTAACATTTTAGGATCTAATTGAGGCTCTGTTCTGTTAACTTCATTCCATTTATAAGTTCCATGATACCCGTGTGCTATAGAGATAAGGTGACACAGGTTTGAATAACCAGCATTATTTTTAACAAGTAGTGTTATATGGCTGCCATCAATTAAAGTTATTTCAGATCCTATGATGCTTTTAATATTGAAGTTAACAGCCGCTTTTGAAAACTCCATTGCTCCACAAAGGTTATTATGGTCAGTGATGGCTAAAGCTGAATACCCAAGTTCAGCTGACCTAGACAGCAACTCATATATCCAAGAAGCTCCTTCTAGAAAAGAGTAATTACTGTGACAATGTAACTCTATGTAAGGACTATTTGGCATAATTAATCTATAAAATATAGCACATATGTTCTTATAAGTTCCAATTACAATATATTTAATAGACAGTTTTTATTTCAAGGAGAAAAGTCTTTGCGCGTTTTAGGTACACATTTACTATTAGAGCTTCGGTCCTGTAATCCCGTATTGTTAGGAGACCTAAACTATATAAAGAAATCCATGCTGGACATTGCATTGGAAACAGGAGCTACAATTGTTGGGCAATCATTCCATAAATTTTCACCAGGAGGAGTTACAGGTGTGTTAGCCATAGCAGAGTCACATTTATCTATTCATACTTGGCCAGAACATAAATATGCAGCAGTAGATATATTTACGTGTAACAAGAAGTTTATTTCTGCTAAAGCAGTTGAATTAATAATTGATATGCTTGAATGTCAAGATTCAGATACTCGAGAGATTAAAAGGGGCATTTTTTAGCGTAATGGATAAACCACCAATTAAATCTGGCGAACGATGGCACTTTGAATATATAACTCCTACATTTATACAAGGAGAGTTAGTTAAGAAAGTTTTAGCTAAAGGCAGTACTAAGTATCAAAAGTATGTCATTCATGATACATCTGTTTTTGGTCGTACTTTAGTATTGGATGATAAGACTCAGTCAGCTTCTGTTGACGAGTTTGTTTATCATGAGGCATTGGTTCATCCTGTCATGATTACTCATCCAAATCCAAAATCAATATTTATTGCGGGTGGAGGTGAAGGGGCAACAGCTAGGGAAGTACTGGCGTATGGTGATGCACAGAATATAACTATGGTCGATTTAGACCAGGAGATCGTAGAGCTTTGCATGAAATATTTACCAGGTCATCATCAAGGTGCCTTTAAAGACAAGAGACTAAAAGTTATATATGAAGACGCATATAAGTTCTTGGAGTGTTCAGTAGAAAGTTTTGATATTGCCGTCATAGATGTTCCAGACCCATTGGAAAATGGTCCTGCAATTAACATGTTTACTTATGAATTTTATTCTTTGCTATCTAAACACATGAATAAAGACGGATTAGTAGTGGCTCAATCAGGGCCAACTGGACCAGCATTTATGGAGCAATGTTTTTCTGCTGTATCAAATACTATGGCAAGCGTTTTCCCATCAGTTAGCGTTTATGAAACTTTTATTCCATCATTTGGTGCAACATGGGGTTTTGTAGTAGGTTCTAATTCTTTAGATCCATCTAAATTATCAACTCACGAGATTGATGAACGTATCAGGTCAAGGATTGAAAATAAACTGCGTTTTTACGATGGGGTTACACATACAGGTATGTTTAATATACCCAAGTATTTACGAGAGTCAATTAGTAAAGAAACACGTGTTATAACTAAATCTAATCCATTATTTGTACCCTGATACAATCAACTAATACTCCATTTGACTAACATAATTATGCGCAAATATTTTTAGTAGCAAACAATTTATGGAATTGAACGTATCAGAAAACCTAAATGAAAAACAGAAATTAGCTGTCGAACACACCGAGGGACCTTTATTAATAATTGCAGGACCGGGTAGTGGAAAGACTCGTGTTATTACACAAAGAATTGCTCATCTGATTGACCATTGTGATGTAAAACCATGGCAGATTATAGCAATGACGTTCACGAATAAAGCAGCTAGAGAAATGAAGGATAGACTGGGAACTTTATTTTCTGATGAAGAACAGCACAGAATTAACGCTTCTACATTTCATTCTTTTTGTGCCATGCTTTTGCGAAGAGAGGCAGATTTTCTTAGCTTAAACCAAGATTACAGTATATTGGATGATACAGATCAAATTTCACTCTTAAAAAGAGTAATGGATGAGGTTGGAATTGATCCGAATCAGTGGAAAGTTAGAGCAATACAATCTGCGATATCAAATGCTAAAAGTAAGCTTATGACTGCGTCCGCCTTTCGCGCTGGCAAAAACTCATATTTTGAAGAGATAGTGGATCGCGTTTTTACTAGATATGAGGAATTGGTCAGTCAATCAAATGCTGTTGATTTTGACGATCTCATTATGAATACCAATATATTATTCCAAAACCATCCAGAAGTTTTAGAGAAATATCAATCTCGATATTTACATATAATGGTAGACGAGTTTCAAGATACGAATTTGGCCCAATATCAGATAGCACAGCAGCTTGCAGGACTACATAAGAATCTTTGTGTTGTCGGAGACCCTGATCAATCTATTTACTCTTGGCGTAACGCTGACATAACAAATATTTTAAGTTTTAAAAAAGACTATCCAGATGCAACAGAAATATCCTTGGAGCAGAATTACCGATCTACTAAAACGATATTAGCGGCCGCCCAGAAAGTTATATCTCCGAATCAAAATCGCGTAGACAAAGATCTTTGGACTCAAAATGACGAAGGTTCACCCATTATCATAGCCGAGGCATATGATGAATTTGAAGAAGCGAGGATTACCTTAAATGAAATACAGAATCTCATTGATACAGGTATATGCAAGCCTGCTGAAATAGCAATTATGTTTAGAGTAAATGCTCAATCCAGAGTATTGGAAGAGGCGTGTTTAAAAAGTGGTGTTTCATATCAGTTAATTGGAGGCATCAGGTTTTATCAAAGACAAGAAGTTAAAGATATAGTTTCATATCTTCGTTTATTGAATAATTTTAATGATGATGCAAGCCTCGCTAGGATTATCAATGTTCCTCAAAGATCAATTGGAAAAACGACTCTCAATAAGCTGTCTGAACAGGCTACTTCAGGCGGTTGTTCATTATGGAATCAAATCGAAGTGATCCTTAATCGACCAGATCATGACAACAGCACGAGCTTTTTAAATAAGCGATCATTAAACTCTGTTCAGGTTTTTTACAACTTAATGAAAGAGATTCATGATGGATCAAAAGACATGGATTTGCAAAGCAAGATAGATCTTGTAATTGAACGAACAGGCTACAGGGATTATTTACAAGCAATGGAACATGGTGAGGAAAGGTTACAGAATTTAAATGAACTTAGAGAATCCGCGGCAGATTTCATTACTATAGAAGATGAAGAAGGCCTTGACCCATTAACAATATTTCTTGAAAGAGTGTCTTTAATATCAGATGTGGATCGTTTGGAAGATCATGCTAATTCAATAACAATGATAACACTTCATCAAGCTAAAGGCCTTGAGTATAAAACTGTTTTTATAGTTGGCATGGAAGAAGGTTTACTTCCGCACTCTCGCTCTTTAGAACACCCAGAACAAATGGAAGAAGA
Organism: SAR202 cluster bacterium; assembly: GCA_009392275.1. Lineage (GTDB taxonomy): Bacteria > Chloroflexota > Dehalococcoidia > Lucifugimonadales > UBA2962 > UBA2962. The sequence continues at coordinate 4,864 of VFGV01000018.1, read as the reverse complement.
GAGAAGGCTTTGTTATGTTGGGTTAACCAGGGCTCATTCGAGGCTATATTTAATGAGGGCTTTTAGGCGAGGATATCGTGGGAATTATGAGCCGAGTATTCCATCTAGATTTTTGAAAGATATTCCGTCTAAATTAACTTTAAATACAGGCGGTAACATAAAACAACGAGTAGATAATAATTACAAAAAAGCAGAGTCTCCTAAAAAGTTGTCGTCAATTGACGATAAATCTCCATATGAACAATATAAGGAACGAATAAGACAAAAGAAAATAAACAGTAGTAAAAAGAAAAATGACTTTAATCCTGGCGATAAAGTGATGCATGATGTATTTGGAGAAGGCGTGGTCGTTGATGTGAAAGCTATTCCTTCAGATTTTGAACTCACTATAGCGTTTAAAGATGGCTTAGGTATTAAGAAATTATTATTACAGCTTGCACCAATTAAAAAGCTAAATAATATGTAAGCGTTTAATATTTAAAAACAATATAGAATACAATTTAATTAAAACATCGATAAGCCGAAGTGGCGGAATGGTAGACGCGGCGGTCTCAAAAACCGTTGGGAGTTAAATCCCGTGTGGGTTCGAGTCCCTCCTTCGGCACCATTAATTATCGTTTAAGCGATGCTTTTATAGCTTCATTTATTTTGACAAACTTGAATTTATACCCAGCATCTAGGAGTTTTTGTGGAATTACCTTTCTGCTGAACAAGAGTTCGTCCGCAAATCCCCAAAGCATCATCCGTATAGCAAATGAAGGGGCAGGAACAATAGCGGGACGATTAAAGAAGGCAGCTAATGCTTTTGAAAAAGTGATTTGGTCTATTGGTTTAGGAGACACAACATTCAATGGGCCAGATATCTGAGTATTTATCACATGTTTAATCGCGCTGATTGCATCATCTATATGTACCCATGGCCACCATTGTTTACCCGATCCAAGCGGTCCTAATAAGCCCATCTTAGCCAGTGGTAATTGTTGATCCAAAAAGCCTCCGTTAGGGCCCACTATTGGTGCAAATCTTAATGTAGCGACTCGAAGCCCCGATTCTGTAGCTGATTTTGCTTGGTCCTCCCAAGCTTTACATACCTCAGATAAAAAGTTATCACCCGGCTCAGAGTTTTCAGTAAGTTTTTCATTGCCGCGGTTACCGTAGTATCCAACAGCGCTAGCTGAAATCAGCAATTCTGGTTTGGAGTCTGATTTAATAATGGCTGCTACCAGGTTTTTGGTTCCTAGTGTGCGTGACTGAAGAATTGATCTTTTTTTCGATGGCAGCCATAATCCTCCCACCGTTTCTCCCATTAGATTGATAACTACCTCAGAGTCATTTATAGCTTCTATAGGAGGCTCTAGGGTTGAATGATCCCATTGATAAAAGTCGAAATCATCTCCAAGTATTTTAGAAGCTTTACTTATGTTTCGGGTGATTATTTTTATAGAGTGGCCGTCTTTACTTAAACATTTAACTAAAGACGTGCCTAGGAAGCCAGTTGCTCCGGTGATTAATATATTCATAGCTTAATTCTATTAGTAAATGAAAAAGCAGGTGCACTTAAAATAAGGTCACCTGCTTTTTATATTGTTACGATTTATTCGGCTGAATCAGATTCTTCGCTAGATTCTTCACTAGATTCAGTTTGTAAATCTGCGTCAACAGATTCTTCGCTAGATTCAGAATTAGATTCTTCATCTGTGGCTTCGCCTTCACCAGTACCTTCTGTTTCAGCGCCAGTACCTGCGTCACCTTGTCCAGTACCCTCAGTTACCTCTCCAGTAGCTTCTGTTTCAGCTCCCGTACCTTCATCAGCTCCTTCTGGAGCGGGACCTACAGGCTCGCCTTCTTCAACTCCTTCTGGAGCAGGAGCAACTGCCTCGAATAATTCTATGTTGGCTAGAGCTCCTAGTAGGTCTTCAAATTCCTCACCAGCCTGCTGGGTCACAGCGCCAATAGCAGCTGTTGCAATGTCATCAAAGTTTGTGTCTGGAGGTGAATCAAGTAGTTGATCAAAGTCTGCTCCAGCAGTACCCATTACATCACAATCAAGTCCTTCTAATATCGCAAGTTCAACTTCAGGATCCCATTCAGCAATATTGTCTGGTTCAACTCCTGCTACTATTCCACCTAACAGGTCTCCATCAAATTCAGCTAAAGATTCTGGCTCAACCACTTCAATGATTGCTGTTTTACGCTCAGGATCTAGTGCAGTAATTTCAAGAGGGTCTATTGCAGTCGCTATGCCCTCTACAAGCTCACTTCCAAGATCGTCATAAGCATCTGGCTCGATATTGGTTGCCATTCCTCTAACTGAGTCAGAGTCTATTTCATCGAAGTTTTCAGGTTCAATATTTTCAACGAAACCGTAGAGCTGCTCGTCATCGAAAACTTCAAAGTCATCGAATTCCATGCCTGCAGCCATTCCCACAAGGTAATCATCCTCTAAGGTTGCATACGCTTCTACATCTAGTGCAACAGCCATTCCCAGTGCAGCATCACTACCCACTTCGTCTAGTGTTGTTGGATCCATTTCTACTACGAAGCCGAAAAGTTGGTCATCTTCGAACATTAAAAAGTCGTCAGTTTCCATGCCCATGGCCATACCCATCATTGTGTCATCGTCCAGGGTTCCATAAGCTTCAACATCCATACCAGTTGCCATAGTCATGACATAGTCGTCTTCGAAATCCATAAAGTCATCTAATTCCAGACCCATAGCCATGCCCATCATGTGGTCACTGCCTAGATCTTCGAAGCTTGTGAGATCCATACCCATGGCCATACCCATTACCCCGTCTGAACCGATGTCATCGAAGTCTTCCCAGTCCATATTATCGACAAAGCCAAAGAGCTGGTCATCTTCGAACTCAAAGAAGTCATCGAATTCCATACCCATAGCCATGCCCATGAGGTGGTCGTCTCCTAGAAGACCGTAGTCGTCAGCATCCATACCCATAGCCATACCGCGTACGGAGTCATTTCCGATATCATCGAAGTCTTCCCAGTCCATATTATCGACGAAGCCAAACATCTGATCATCTTCAAACATCATGAAGTCATCGAAGTCCATACCCATGGCCATACCCATCATTGTGTCATCGTCCAGGGTTCCATAAGCTTCAACATCCATACCAGTTGCCATAGTCATGACATAGTCGTCTTCGAAATCCATAAAGTCATCTAATTCCAGACCCATAGCCATGCCCATCATGTGGTCACTGCCTAGATCTTCGAAGCTTGTGAGATCCATACCCATGGCCATACCCATTACCCCGTCTGAACCGATGTCATCGAAGTCTTCCCAGTCCATATTATCGACAAAGCCAAAGAGCTGGTCATCTTCGAACTCAAAGAAGTCATCGAATTCCATACCCATAGCCATGCCCATGAGGTGGTCGTCTCCTAGAAGACCGTAGTCGTCAGCATCCATACCCATAGCCATACCGCGTACGGAGTCATTTCCGATATCATCGAAGTCTTCCCAGTCCATATTATCGACGAAGCCATAGAGCTGATCATCTTCAAATTCTTGGAAGTCATCGAATTCCATACCTCCAGCCATACCTTTAAGGTAATCATCATCCAGAGTTCCATAAGCGTCAGCATCTAGACCCATAGCCATGCCACGTACGGAGTCATTTCCGATATCATCGAAGTCTTCCCAGTCCATGTTTTCTACGAAACCATAGAGCTGGTCATCCTCGAATGCTAGGAAGTCATCATATTCCAGACCCATAGCCATACCCATAAGAGCATCGTCTTCTAATAGACCATAAGAGTCAGCATCCAAAGTTGTAGCCATTGCAAATACGTTGTCGTTATCCATATCGTCAAAGTCTTCCCAGTCCATGGTTGTTGCCATGTCGAAAACTCTGTCACCGCCTAAATCTCCAAACGCATCAGCATCCATTGAGTTTGCAAAACCGAACATTGTGTCGTCATCAAATGCAGAATAATCATCTGAGGCGATTAGTAGTCCCTCGAGAATATCTGAATCAAAGTCATCTATGTCATCAATATAAATTCCATCTATGAGTTCAGCAGCAGCGTCTGGATCATAATTATCCCAGTCGGTTTCGGCATCAAGCTCGTTAAATGCTGCATAAGTGTTTTCTCGCTCTTCTTGAGCAGCTGAGTCATATACCTCTCCATACTCGTCCACAAAAAATGCTTCTCCAAATTCATCCACTCCACCGTACTCCATAGAGTCAAAGCTGAAATCGAACTCAGATTCAAAGAATTCATCAGGGTCATAAAATTCATCAAATCCATCATCGAAACCGAATTCATCAAAATCATTGAATTCGTTATCGAAGTCATCAAATCCATCATCGAAACCGAATTCATCAAATCCATCATCGAAACCGAATTCATCAAATCCATCATCGAAACCGAATTCATCAAATCCATCATCGAAACCGAATTCATCAAAATCATTGAATTCGTTATCGAAGTCATCAAATCCATCATCGAATTCGTTATCGAAGTCACCGAACCCGGTTGAGTCCGATTCTTCTACGCTGTGAACAAATTCGCCTTCTCCATCAAACTCACCAAAATCATCGAATTCGTTATCGAAGTCACTACCGAATCCGTCGCCCATGTCACCCATGTCGCCCATGTCACCCATGTCGCCCATGTCACCCATGTCACCCATGTCACCCATGTCACCCATGTCACCCATGTCACCCATGTCACCCATGTCACCCATGTCACCCATGTCACCCATGTCGTCATACTCTACATATTCTTCAAATACAGGTTCCTCAAATACAGGTTCCTCAAATACAGGTTCCTCAAATACAGGTTCCTCAAATACAGGTTCCTCATATACAGGTTCCTCATATACAGGTTCCTCATATAC
>VFGV01000017.1 GCA_009392275.1 SAR202 cluster bacterium | reverse complement strand
AGTGTTCATGAGTTAATGTAATGCCTAAAGTCGAGGGGTCTACTGGCCCCAATACGGTTTGAACCTGTCCAGATGGTACATTTTCCATATTCTTATCTTTCCTTCAGTTGATCAGTTGATGAACTTTTGTTGTATTTAATTTTGTAAGTTTACATGTGTATTTAACTAAATCAATAATGTAACTTATCATTCAGTTGTGATTTGATTGTAATTACATGATAAAACTAATCTAAGAGAATATGACCAACTCATACAATAAAAGTAAATCTTTATATAAAAAGGCATCAAAAGCCTTAGCCGGGGGAGTCAGTAGCCAGATTAGGTTAACTGACATGCCGACTCCTTTGTTCTTTGAAAACGGATCTGGCGCCAAACTCTGGGACGTCGACGGTAATGAATACATTGATTATGTACTTGGCCAAGGACCTAATATTTTTGGACATGCCCCTGAGTTTTTACATAAACGAGTAACCGAAGACATAAAGCAGGGGATTATTTTCGCTGGGCAGCACCAGCTAGAAATTGATGTCGCTGAATCAATTAAAGACATTGTGCCCTGTGCCGAACTGGTTAGATTTGCCAGCTCAGGATCAGAGGTCACACAAGCTGTGATTAGGCTTGCGCGCGCTTATACTGGCAAAAATAAGTTCATTAAATTCGAAGGGCATTATCATGGATGGATAGATTCTGTGCTTTATGGTGTCGCACCAGATACAGATCATCTTGGTTCAGCTGCACCCGGATCACTTGGCTTATCGCAAGGTTCAAAAGAGGAAATCATAATTTTGCCATGGAACGACAGTACGGCTCTAGAGGAAGTGATCGCAAAGCAGGGCAGTGAAATAGCTGCAGTAATAACTGAACCCATCATGTGTAACACGAATTGCATACTTCCCAAACCTGGATATCTTGAAAACATGAGATCACTATGTACAAACAATGACATTGTTCTTATCTTCGACGAAGTTATAACAGGGTTTCGAGTTGGGCTTGGTGGCGCACAGGCATATACCGGGGTTACGCCAGATTTAGCAACATATGCTAAAGCAATGGCAGGAGGTTACCCTGCAGCAATGTTTTGTGGAAAAAAAGAAGTCATGAGTCAACTCGAGGATTCATCTGTAATTCACGCCGGTACAGTAAATTCGAATGTTATTTCAATGTCTGCAGCAGCAGAAACTATAAACGCATTGCAACAAAACAATGGTCAAATGTATAGGGAAATGTATTCAATGGGAGATGAGCTAATCCAAGGCATTAAAGATATTGCTACTACCCATGAAATTAATTTGTTAATTCAGGGCTTAGGTTCAGTTTTTAACACATCATTCACTTTTAAACCTGAGATAACAAACTATTCAGAGCACTTGAAATATACAGATGTACAAACTTTTAAAAAATTCAGGGCAAACCTGCAAGATAATGGTGTGAGAATCACAGCCAGAGGTACATGGATGTTATCAACATCTCATAGCATTGATGATATTGAAAAAACCCTAAATGCAGTGGAGAACTCAATTAAATTACTATAACTACGACGCCTACAATGTAGTTGTTATCAATATTTGATTTTGCAATACTACCATTTAATTCTTAGATAATTTTAATGGAGGCAAAATTGAATTCTAAAATTATTGGAAGCTTTTTAATACTAGGACCACTGTTATTAGTGATTCCATGGCTGACGCTTGGAGTTGACGTGTCTGACATGTCGCCTAGCGAACATATTGCTGCTATCTTAGAAAAATCAGGTCAATCAGAAACCAGCAGCATACTAAATTTATTTGGTGCGATATTTTTCTTTACCGGACTTTATTACCTATCAAAGTCACTAAAGAGTGATGATGGTATCAGTAACTCCCTAGCGACACTTGGAGGGTTATTAGTAATCCTTTGTTTACCAATGTTCGCCTCGCTAGTGGGCACAGAGTTAATTGCTATAAGCGAAGCTAAAAAGCACGGAAATGAAGTCGGTGCAACAATCTTAGCGGCTTCTACAGGGTTACAAATGTGTGGCTTTTTAATGATCATTGGAATATTTCTTCTTGGTGCGTCTCTTACGCTCCAAAAGAAGTGGAAAGGCATCGTTGGCGCATTGTTTATGATTGCGACAATACTGTCTTTTATAGACATAGTATCCGATGGGGCGACTGGAGAAGCCGTTTCAATCATCGGTTGGATGGGATTCTTCCTTATGACACTTATAACTGGAATACTAACCCTCGTACCTTCGCTTAAAAAATAATAAAAGGAAGCTTAAATTATTAATAGATTAAATTGGTTGAACACACAGTCAATTTAATCTATTAATCAAAGCCCTATAAAAAACTTAAATGCAGTGACATCAGCCAAGATAAGGCATGAAGGCTATTCCAACCGTGCCTGGGCCAGTATGAACTCCCATCGCGGGAGTTAACTCAGCAATGTATTCATCAACTACAAGCGGCTTCGCTTTCAACGATTCAGCAATCTGATTAGCTTGGTCTAATGCATTCGCATGCATTATGCACGCTTTAACCTTGTTCCCCGCAACATGATCGGAAATTAATGCTGCCATTGAATCTATAGCATCTAATTCAGACCTATGAATCCCATGCCTAGTAATTTCGCCTTGACTCATTTCGAATAGTGGTTTTAAGCCGAGCATATTTGCTCCAAGATATGCAATACCAGGGACTCTACCGCCTTTCCAGAGGTAATAAAGAGTATCAACATAGGCTAGTAGTCTAACCTTTTCGACTGCTGCCTTTGCGGCTTGTTCAACTTCATCTATTGAATCTGAATGCACAGCAGCTTTACATGCTTCCATCACAATAAGACCTTCACCTCCGGCCGCGCTGCCAGAATCCAATATCCTTACATCAATTGGATTCTTTTGTTCTTCCATGAAAATGTCTAGTGCGACTTTTGCTGAATTAATTGTGCCGCTGAACTTAGGTGAGACAGTTATGCACAAAATAGAGTTGAATTTACCCGCAGCGCCGACAATTGCTTTATAAAACTGATCTGGAGAAGGGGCCGAGGTAGAAAACGTACCTGAACCAGATTTCAACTTTATATATATATCAGAAGTTGAAATATCGACTTGATCCAGGTAAGCAGTTTCATTAATTATTATTGTTAATGGGACAATTGACGGCTTCGGAAACGGTAGATCGATGGGTAAGGAGGCGGCGCTGTCTACAATTATGCCTACCTTAGGATCACTCATGGTTGCGACGAGTTTGAAATTTCTCCAATGTAGTTCGTAATATCTGCTTAGGTGTTCGGTCAAATAATGCTGGAGACATCAGCACCGCAATAGATGTGATCGCAAAAGCAAAAACAGCTAATGCTCCAATACCACTCTTGTATACAAGCCAAGCAAGCACAACCATTGAAGGAGTAGTGATCGCTAATAGTGCGAGTCGAACAGTTCTCCGTCCAACTCGAAAGAATACTATTGTTGCGGCAGCCATAATCAAAAATATAATTGCAGCTGTGCTATCTATTTCTTGTAATGTTAATCCTATTCTGTTTGCTGATTGATCAAATAATTCCTTCTGATTATAGAAATATAAAAACCAATACGCTAAGAACGGTATTGGCAATACAGTTAATGAGGCCATCAACCAATCATTTCGAGCCACCCTTGAAACGACTTTAATCACGACCCACATTGATAACGCTATATAAGCTAAGGACACGATATATATTGGAATGTCGAGAGGTAAAGATCCTCTGGTCAGGACTCCCCAAGCCCCGTATCCAACAGCACTCATTGCTAGACCCCATGATATTAGGGGTATCAAAATACAGTACCCCAGCCATGGAAAGGTCCAGGTAGGCCTGCCTGCTCTCCAGCCTAAAACACTAATGACAAGAGCTGTCCCCAACATTACGGCTACTATAACTGGCTCAGTCCAGACATGTAGTGCGAACATAAGAGCCAACAGTATATGAGGCAGAGCACCTGAGAATGCATGCCTCCATGATCTCCTGCTATGAACCTCATAAAAGCCTTTAGCTATTAAGTCTGACTCGCCTAGCTCTATAGCAGCTTGCCGTAGTGCTTGGTCAACGGACAACCCGCCATCAACTAGGTCCTGAGCCCTATCTTCAATATGAGCTTGAAGTTCATCAACAATCTCAGTGGATTGGACCGGATCGAGGTGCAATCCGGAAACTACATTTTCTATGAATCTATTTGACTTTGAACTCATGATTATTAAGGTTAATTTGGCTTAAAAAGCTGTGGTTGAGCAATGAGATTAATCGCCTGTGAAAACTCATTCCATTCAGAAAGCATGGATACAAGCCTGCGCTGTCCTAGAGCAGTAATTTTGTAATAACGGCGTTTTTGACCATTTTTCGAAGTGTCCCAGTAACCAGTCAGGTACTTATCTTTTTCAAGGCGGTGCAAGGCAGGGTACAGCGTCCCTTCTTTGAAATTCAGATATCCGCTACTCTTACCCGATATTTCCTTTACCAGCTGATATCCGTACATCGGCTGAACCGATAACACTGATAACAATATGGTTTCTGTACTGCCTTTTAACAATTCTTTGCGATATAGCACAAATTTCTCCATTCACTTATACAAAGTTTTGACGATTACACTCCAACAGTGCGAGTAGCATTCTTGAGAGCGATTATACAGATAAAATTATTTTTTCGCTTAATTTCAATACAATTTCATATGTAAATAAATGTAGAATTAGTTATCACGCAAACTAAAATTAAAAGATTCAATATAAGACACGGAGACTATTGATGTCCGCCAATGATCGACAGATCAACAAATTCAATCAAATGAATGACCTATTGCCAGATCAACTCAACGAAAATACAGAGCTGATCAGTACCTCTTTAAATTATTTATCAAAGGCAGGGTACCAACAAGTAGAGACCCCAATTATCGAAGATTCAGACCTGTTCGCTCGAAAAGGAGGAGGGGAACTCATGGGCCTCGTTTGCACATTCTCAGATGCCAGAGGACAAAGGGTGAGTCTAAGGCCAGAATTTACGTCGTCTATTATTAGGCTTTATATAGAGCAGAATAAAACACAGGATATTGAAACTAAATGGAGTTATGCAGGACCAGTTTTCAGGTATAGAAGTTATGGGCAAATGGTTCTAGAGCAATTTACGCAGGTTGGAGGAGAGATCATCGGAGGCCAGGGAGCTGATACCGATGCCGAACTAATATCTACAGCATATAACGGACTTAAGAAACTTGGGGTCAAAACTCCAAAAATTAAAATTGGTGACGCAAAATCTTTGTCCAAATTATTTAATTCGTTTGAAATATCAGATGCTGCTAAACAGTTTATTAAAAGTAACCTTGGCAATATTAGGTCTGGCAGTACTGACCAAAAACAGTTAGTCGAGCTTGCTGTGGATTCTGGTCTGATTAATGAAGAGGGGAGGGTTGCAGGAACTAATTCTGATAGTAAAACATTGTTGAGATTAGAAGAACTGGCAAAAGACCAAATTAATAAACCTCTCGGTAGAAGAACTCCAACAGAGATCATCACCAGATTAGAATCAAAAGGATCGTTGGTAACCAAAAAACATGAGTTTTCCAAAGCTGTAGATTTTGCATCAAAACTGGTATCTATAAATGGAGATTCAAACAACTCGCTAGAATCAGCAGCTCAGTTAATTAATAATGTCGGTTTGGATTCTAAATTTTTTGATCCTCTAAAATCATTAGTACTAGACCTGGCAAATAAGGACGTGCCAATTGGAAATATTATGTTGGATTTTGGTATGGTCAAGGGCATCTCTTATTACACCGGAATGATTTTTGAACTAACTTGTGGCAATGATGCTATATCGCTCGGCGGCGGAGGAAGGTATGACAAGCTTGCCGCAAACCTTGGTGGGCCAAACAGCAATGCTCTTGGTTTTGCATACAATATCGATGCGATAAGTGAGGCGATTAAATAATGTTAAATGAGAAAGGGCTTATGTTGCCATGATACGTTTTGGAATACCAAGTGATGGCGCCTTGCATAAAGACACGATGGAATTTCTATCTGGTTGCGGTTTAGATATAGTTCGACCAAATCCCCGTAGTTATACAGGAGAAATTGTAGGTGCCCCAGGGATAATAGTTCATTTTCAAAGGGCTGGAGACATTACAGTAATGGTAGAAAATCAAAGTCTCGATTTAGGAATTGCTGGATATGACCGTTACATGGAGACTAGAGACCCACAAATTGACACGAATGTTTTAATAGGAGAATTGGGGTTCGGACAATGCACCTTGTCTTTTGCCGTACCTGAAGACTGGCTCGATGTATCTAATTTAGCTGATCTGTCGGAGGTGGCACATCAATTCAGAGAACGTGGTTTGGAGCTAAAGATTGCAACCAAATTTCCAAGGCTAGTGTCAAGATTTTTAGTTACACGAGGTGTAAATTATTTCTCCATAGTTCCAACTAGTGGAACATTAGAGGCGGCTCCAGCGATGGGGTATGCAGACTTAATAGTAGACATTATCTCTTCAGGGAACACGGTAAAGCAAAATAAATTAAAAACTATAAACGGCGGAGATGTTATATCTTCCCAAGCCTGTCTCATCGCAAACAAATCAACGATAGAATCTGATTCAAAATTACAAACTGAATGTGATGTACTAACCAAAGCTATTAACTCTTATTTGAAATCTCGAACTTGAAGCTGTTATGCCTAACCTGCCAACACATATTGAACTTGCCTGGCAAGCGTCTCTTACAATAAAAGATAATTTATTAGACGAAAACTTAGGGCAATATCTTCTTGGAAGTACAGCGCCTGACATTAGAGTCATTACTAAAAAACCTAGATCACAGTATCATTTCGTTGATCTGGATTTCGATTCTGTAGGCGATGGACAAATAGGCCTTTTCGATACTTATCCTCAGCTAAAAGATAAAGGTAGCGTACCTCCAGCTCAAGCAGCTTTAATCGCGGGGTATATTACTCATTTGGTCGCTGATGAAACCTGGATTACAAATATGTATAGAACTTATTTTGCTGATAATAAATTATTCAAATCCAAAATCGAGGCCAAGCTATACGATCGTGTCGCTCAGTTAACTATGGATAGAAAACACAAAGATTCGATCCAAAGGATAGTAAAAAGCATCTCAACTGATTTCAATGTGTTCAGTATAGGATCAATTTCTCGTTCTGAGATGTTAGAGTGGAAAAACTGGGTTGTAGATTTTCTGACAAGTGAAAATGCTTATAACTGGTCTCGACTAAAAAACCAGGCAAACCGTATATCAAAAAATGATATCTTAAATCCAGTGCATAAAATATATGATCGATTTATTGAAAATCCTGATGAAGGTCTAAAGTTGTTATATAAAAATGTTTCAAAGTCAAATATAAGACAGTACAAAACCCAAGCCAGTGAAAATATCGCTGAGGCTATATCAAGGTACCTATCTTGAAGATAATAGAAGGAATCGAGAACGCAAAATTAACAATTTCCAAATATAATGGATTGTCTAACAATCTTAATTCAAACCAAAATCTTGAATTTGAGAAAGTTGTATCCCAAATAATCGAGCGTGTAAAAGAAGATGGTGACTCGGCTGTTAAACATTATGCACAAACTCTCGACAATGTAACACTGGATCAAATTGAATTAGATTATAAGATTATCAATCATGCCGTTAACAAGGTGCCTAAAGAACTACTAGAGGCGCTTTTAAAGGCATCTGAGCGTATAACTGCATTTCACAAAGAATCCATGCCTCAAGGATGGTCAAACACGACCGCCGGATACGGATCAATAGTTCGTGCAGTTGAAAAAGCTGGTCTGTATATACCTGGTGGCACGGCGTTGTATCCATCAACAGTATTGATGTCTGCAATACCCGCCAAAATAGCTGGTGTAAGCGAAGTCGTTATATGTACTCCCACAAAAACTGGATTACCGCACGAATATATTCTGGCAGCAGCTAAAATTGCCAATGTGGACCGAATATTCACTATAGGCGGCGCTCAGGCAATTGCAGCCATGGCTTATGGCACACAAACAGTCCCCAAGGTAGACCTTATCTGTGGCCCTGGAAACATATTTGTTACCCTGGCAAAAAAACAGGTTTATGGCGATGTAGGTATTGATGGAATTTACGGGCCAACTGAAACAATGATTGTTGCTGATGAAACCGCCAATCCTGAACTATGCATATACGATTTAATGGCTCAAGCTGAACATGATGAATTATCTATTCCAACACTTGTAACCACCTCTCAACAATTAGCTGAATTTATTCATAAATCTTGGGAAAAGCTAGCTGAAAGCATGGAACGTAAATCTATTATCTTGTCATCGATGAATAAGAGAGGATCCATCGTTATTGTCAGTAATCTGAATCAAGCAATTGAGTTAGTAAACATAATTGCACCAGAGCATGTAAGTCTGGTAACTAAAAACCCACGAAAACTTATCCCCGATATCCGTAATGCCGGTATGGTTTTTGTTGGCGAACATTCTCACGAGGTTCTTGGTGATTACGCGGCAGGACCAAGTCATGTTATGCCAACATCTAATACTGCTCGTTATAGTTCAGGACTTGGAGTACAATCTTTTATCAAGCACATACCTGTGGTCGATTTTGGATATGAAACTGCTGATCCATTGAATAATGTAGCCGCAATGATAGCTAGAGCTGAAGGTTTCACCGCTCATGCCAAAGCGGCAGAAATTAGAAGAAAGTTAAACAAATAATAGTTGGTAAATATGAGTGTAATCGAAAAGCTAATAAAAGCACATTTAGTTAAAGTGAACACATACAAATCTGTGGATCCTCCTGAACTGCTGGCAGAAAAAGCAGGAATTCCGCGCGATAAAATCATTAAGCTAAATGGTAATGAGAACCCGAAAGAGCCGTCCGAAAAAATAAAACAGGCCGTTGCATCAGCTGCTTTCAATATTTACCCAGACCCTCTACAAAGATCTGTAAGGGCAGCCCTATCTGAATATACAGGCATGTCTCCCGACTACATTATTGCCAGCGCTGGAAGCGATGAACTTATTGATCTGTTATTCAGGCTTTTTATTTCGGAAGGAGATAAGATTCTCGATTTTGAGCCGACCTTTGCAATGTATGGTTTTTGCGCAAGAATTGCCGGGGGATCGGTTACTATGGCTTCACGTGATGAAAATTTTGACGTCGATATAGGGGCAACTAAAAATATAATCGATGAAAAAACTAAAATTATATTTTTAAGTTCTCCAAACAACCCAACAGGAAACATGGCCAACAGAGATCAAATTGAAGAACTGTTGCAAGCCGACTTGCTGGTGGTTGTAGATGAAGCTTATTTTGAATTTTGCAACACAACAGTAGCTGACCTGATTCCCAAATATGAAAATTTAGTTGTTTTAAGGACGATGAGTAAATGGGCAGGTCTCGCTGGATTAAGAATAGGCTACGGCATTATGAGCCCAAAATTAGTTAATCATATAATCGATATTAAATCGCCATACAATCTAAGTGTGGCATCGGAAGCCGCACTGGTTGCAGCTTTGAATGAGAGCGATGCACTAATGAGAGAGGTGGCAAAGATAGTAGATGAGCGTGAAAGAATGTATAAACTACTACAAGATATAAATGGAATACATCCTTTCCCCTCAGACGGAAACTTCATACTATGCGGGTTTGAAGAAGGGAAAGTTGATCATGTTTATCAGGGGTTGGCTAATCAGGGTATATTTGTTAGAAAATTTGACTCGCCAAGACTAAGTAATCATTTTAGAATATCTGTAGGCAAACCTGATCAGACAGACCGTTTAATATCGGTAATAAAGGAGTTGGTATAGGCTGATGAAAACTCGGCGCTCGGAGCAAGACAGAAAGACAGCTGAAACAAATATTCAGGTCAAAATGAATATTGACGGTTCAGGCGTATATGACATCGATACTGGAAATGGAATGTTTGATCACTTATTAACTCACCTTTCCAAACATTCATTAATTGACCTAACTGTTAAAGCTAAAGGTGATACTGAAATTGGTTGGCACCATCTAGTTGAAGACACTGGAATAGTGCTTGGCAAAGCGCTAAAAGAGTGTGTTGGAGACGGGGCTGGAATTAACCGTATGGGCTATGCTTATGCTCCATTAGATGAAGCTCTCGCCAGGACTGTAGTAGATTTTTCTGGCAGGGGATATTCTGTACTAGAACTAATGCTGGGAGATATAGATATGGGAGATCTACCAGCAGATCTGGTTAGACACTTCTTAGAGAGCTTTGCTAGAGAAGCAGGGTGTAACCTAAATGTCGAAGTATTGTCTGGATTAAATAACCATCACAAAGCTGAAGCGGCATTTAAAAGTATGGCTAAGGCCATCAAATATGCAATAAGCATTGATGAGCGGCAAATAGGCAAAATACCATCTACCAAAGGAACAATATCAGATTAAAGTATTGAGGTTATACTCGTTGCGACCGGTTCAATCACTAAGGCCATCGAGTTCAAATCTGTATTGCTCAATGATTGGATTGGCTAATAGCTTTTTGCACATTTCGTCTACTTGCTTAGATGCTTCATTCGCATCATCTGTAGACAAATTTAGCTCAATATATTTTCCAAACCTGACACTATCAACTATGTCAAAGCCGAGTGAATGAAGGCCGTTTTGCACGGTGATTCCTTGTGGGTCATTAACTGTTGGCTTTAAAGTGACATAAATCTTAGCTGAAATCAATTTACTACGGCACCTGCCATTCTGGAGCATTTGGCGAGCTTTCATGCGCTGCAATAAACTCTCTAATTCTCATTTCATCAAAATCATCAAAAACATCTAAGTAATTCCATGCAACTAATGCGATTCTATTTTCCATCAACGAATATGGAGAGACAATAATTTTTCGCCCAAGTTTAGTCATGCCTTTAAGTTGTTCAACTAAATTCGCGCACCCTTCCGGGCAGTTGTAATGGATTCGTATCCCACCATGTTCCAAGTTATGTACAAGTATTTCATCTGAAAGTTCTTCCTCATAAACACCCCATAAGGCTGGCGCTAATAAGTCTCCATCATAATCATATGTGGCACCCATGTTGGTACTGTAATGCCAACCCGATGTTGCAGGGTATGAATTATAAGGTGGGTGTGATTCACCCTCTTCAATATGATCTCTACCTTGACTCGGATATCTTGTACCAGGGGCATCACCATCATTAGTAGCTGTTGTAGAAGTATTTTGCGCAAATGGTAAGCCCGGCAAAAACAGTGAGACGATAAAAGCCAGAGCGACAAGTATTATCAAGCCAAACCCTATAGATTTCCACCAGTTCTTTTTGGTGGCACGGCGAGATCTTCTAGCTGCGCGCGCTTGTGTTGCAGTCAGTCTTTTAGCTTTCTTGGGTTTATTATCAGATACCATAAGATTTATTTAGTTCCTAAAACAATTTTAAAAGTTGATTCTATACGAACAGAAACAATTATTAACGGATCTTTAGACCTGTTAACCGATCAAATGCAAGAAGAAATCGTTCTCTAGTTTTCTCTATAATATCTTGTGGCAAGCTAGGAGCGGGTGGTTCATGATTCCAGCCCTGAGTGTTTAACCAATCTCTTACAAATTGTTTATCAAAATTGGGTAGTGACTTGCCAGGCTCATAAAATTCAGCATCCCAGAACCTGCTCGAATCAGGAGTTAGAAATTCATCTATTAAAGATATCTTATTATCAATATATCCAAACTCCATTTTGGTGTCGGCGATAATAATACCTTTCTTTTCTGCATATTGGCGTCCAAATTCGTACAATGAAAGAGTGTAGTCTCTTAATTCCCGAGTTACATCAACACCAACCATGTCCTCCATTTCCTTAATTGTGATAGGTTCATCATGGCCTTCTTCAGCTTTAGTGGTAGGAGTAAACAGTGGTTCTGGGAACCGATCGCCTTCTTTCATGTTAGATGGCATATCAATTCCGCCAACAGTTCCTTCTTTCAAATATTCGTTCCATGCAGAACCAGTAATATAACCTCTAACAACGCATTCAACATCTATCCTGTCGGCTTTTCGAACCACCATTGCCCGTCTTGCTATTTCATTATCTAAATCAAGATCTGTTCGATCCATTGCAAATTTTTCCAAATGGTTTGGAATTAAGTTTTTCGTAAGGTCAAACCAAAATAGTGATATCTGTGCCAATACAGCTCCTTTATCAGGAACTCCATTTGGCAAGACAACATCGAAAGCAGAGATGCGGTCTGTAGCAATCATCAAGAAATGATCTTCTCCGAGTGAATATGTATCTCTGACTTTGCCTGAGTACACTGGATTCGGTAAATCAGTTTTTATCACAGTAGCCATATATTTATTTTCCTTTTGTTATTTGATACCTGCGTTTTTAAAAGTTTCGTCAATGTGCCTAATATAATGATTATAATCAAAGATTTGCCGCAACTGTTCTGTCCCTAAAGCATTAACTATTTCTAATTCCTGTAACGCTAGTTCATAAAGTTCTAGATTTTCGTCAAGTGCTTTCTGAGATATACGTTGAACGATTTTATAAGCTTCCTCTCGTTTTGAACCAGTTTCAACTAAAGACAATAGCAGGCGCTGAGAAAACACAACACCATGTGAGCCTTCAAGATTTGATTTCATTCGGTCAACGTGCACGGTCATATTGCTAATTACATGGGTCATAATATCAAGTATATAGTCAAGTGCAATACATGAATCTGGTAATATCAATCTTTCATTTGATGAGTGACTAATATCTCTTTCATGCCACAGGGCCACGTTCTCCATTGAAGTAACTGCATGGCCCCGAATTAGGCGAGCCAGCCCGCATATCCTCTCCGTTAATTCAGGATTTCTTTTATGGGGCATTGAAGAAGATCCAGTTTGTCCGACTCCAAAAGGTTCTTCAACTTCTCTTATTTCTGTTCTTTGTAACCCTCTTATTTCCGTGGAAAATTTTTCAAGTGATCCAGCAATCTGAGCAAGGGTAGTCACGAACTGTGCATGCCTATCTCTTTGTATAACCTGATTAGAAAACGGTGCGACTTGCAATCCAAGTTGAGCGCATACCGATTTTTCGATTGAAGGAGGTACGGTCGCGTGAGTTCCAACAGGACCCGACAACTTGCCAACCGAGATCATATCCTTTGCGCTTACCAACCTGGTTCGATGACGGCGCATTTCATCCCACCATATAGCTAACTTTTGACCAAAGGTGATCGGTTCAGCATGAACTCCATGCGTTCTACCCATCATTAGAGTGCTCTTATACTCTGAAGCTTTTGAATACAGAACTTCAGTTAAACGATCAACTTCAGATAACAATAGTTCTGCTGAATCCCGAAGTTGCATAGCAGTTGCTGTGTCCCAAACGTCCGATGTTGTCAAGCCGTGATGAAGCCATCTTCCTTCTTCTCCAAGATGGTCAGTCATAGATTTTAAGAAAGCTGTCATAGGGTGCTTAGTTGCTTTTAAAACCTCATCCAAAATGGATATGTCATATTTAGACTTACTTAACTTTTCCAAATCGGTTTTGGGTATTAACCCCTCATCAGCCCAAGCCTTGCATGCGGCTTTTTCAATCAAAAGCCACCTGTCATATGATGCTGTTTGGGTCCATATAGAACCCATTTTGTCTCGTGTATACCGAGGTATCATGATTTATTCTTTAAGCCATCACGATATGAGTCATAAGCCTGACGTGCATTATTATCAGTCAAACCAATTATCTGTGTTGCCAGATATGCCGCGTTTCTTGCTCCCCATGAGCCTATCGCCACACCCGCCACTGGGATGCCAGGAGGCATCTGAACAATAGCGTACAAAGCATCAATTCCCTTAAGTTCGCTTGAGGCTACCGGTACTCCTATTACCGGCAAAGATGTCCAGGAGGCAATCGCACCAGGCAAGGCTGCGGCTCCGCCAGCACCTGCAATGAACACTTTAATACCTTTCTCATCTGCACTTGTGACGTATTTCATGAGTTGTTCTGGATTCCTGTGTGCTGATATAACGTGAGTCTCATAATCAACTCCCATTTGATCTAGAACATCCTCAGTTGCTTTCATTACAGATCTGTCTGATTCACTACCCATTAATATTGCTACATTAGCCATTTATCGTTGTCCTCACTAAAAAAATCATTATTTATTATCTCAGGTGTTTTTGAAAATTTACAAAACCGTCATAGATTAGTCGCGATATCTTTCCGAAAAAACATACCTTCAAATTCTATTTGCTCAACATTCTTATAGATTAATTCACGAGCATTTGCAAAACTATCACTCTTAGCTGTAACTGCTAATACTCTCCCGCCACTTGTTAATATTCCATCATCTGATAACGAAGTCCCGGCATGAAATACATTTACCAAATCATCAGTTCTATCTAACCCATAAATATTTTTACCCACATTATAGGATCCGGGATATCCGCCAGATGCCACTACAAGTCCAACACATGGCCTTGGGTCCCATTCAATATCTATTTCTGTTATACCTGATGTCGCTGTGTGCTGCATTACACTCAACAGATCAGTTTCCAGCCTGGGTAACAATACCTGAGTTTCAGGGTCTCCAAATCTACAATTGAATTCTAATACTTTAATGCCATCAGATGTAACAATCAAACCTGCGTATAAAACGCCTGTGTACGGATTTCCACTACTGTTCATGTAATCTATAACCGGTTCAAACACATTTTCTATAATTGTATTTTCAATATCCTTATTCCAGACCTTTGGAGGAGAATAGCTGCCCATCCCTCCAGTATTGGGTCCGGCATCGCCATCAAATGCTCTCTTATAGTCCGTAGCGCCGATGATAGGGGAGATGTTTTCTCCATCCACAAACGAAAATGCGCTAATCTCTTGTCCGATTAAAAACTCTTCAATTAAAACTTTTTGGCCGGCACCACCAAATTTTTGATCAATAAAGATTTCTTTCAAAGTAATTAATGTATCTGCTTTGCTTTCACAAATTATGACACCTTTGCCAGCAGCCAATCCGTCCACTTTAATTACCAATGGGAAGTCCCAGTCAGATATGGCATCTTCGGCTGTTTCATAATCTGTGAACACTTGGTAATTAGCTGTAGGAACTCCGGATGCAACCATAACTTCTTTAGCATAAGCCTTACTAGTCTCAAGCATGGCTGCTTCTTTTGTGGGTCCAAAAATAGCTAACCCGGCATGACGAAACATGTTTACCACACCAAGTGCTAATGGAGCCTCAGGCCCGACAACTGTAAGTCCGATTGACTGGCTCTTCGCATACTCCAGCAATTTTGCAGGGTCGTCCAGTGAAAGTTGTACATTGGTACCAACTCCAGCTGTACCCGCATTGCCTGGAGCTATGAAAAGTTTATCTAAATTTGGGCTTTGAGCTAATTTCCATGCAATGGCATGTTCTCGACCGCCATTACCCAGTAACAGCACGTTAGTCTTTTCACTATTCGTCATTAGTTCATCGTTCACTTTTTTTGCTTATTATTTGCCTTAATCACGAATTAGGAGAGAGTAATTCCAAGCAATCCCAATCCAGTTCTGAAAGTTTTCCGTTTGTATTTACTGGTTGAATGGACACATGATCTGCACCTGCATCAAAGTGCTCTTTAATACGATTTTGTATAGTTTGCTCAGAACCCCAGGCAAATGTAGCGTCTATAAATTTGTCACTCATATTATCGATATCATCTTCTGTCAAACCCATTCTAATCCAATTATTTCTGTAGTTAGGTAAGTCCTTATAAGTTTTCGCTACAGGCTTCGCAAGCGCTCTGGCCTTTACCGGATCTGATTCTAGAATTACTTTTTGTTCTACACACAACCAAGAATCTTTCCCCATAATATTTCGGGCTACTGCTGTATGATCAGGCGATGTGAAATATGGATGAGCTCCATTAGTTTTCTCGGCTGCTAATGCCAGCATTTTGGGGCCTAAAGCAGCTATGACTAAAGGTGGTTCTTCAGAAGGTTTAGTCCCAGTATAAGGAGCTTCTTCCATTGCCTCTAAATAACGCCTCATTGTTGACAGAGGAGGACCGTACTTTAACCCTCTAACACCTTCTACGATTCTGGTATGGGACACTCCAAGGCCCAATAAAAATCTGTTGTTTGACTGTTCAGCAAGCGATTTTTGAGCAGCTAGCGTTACCCCGGGTTCTCGATGATAAATATTAGCTATTCCAGTAGCCAGATTTAAAGTCTTCGTGTTAGACAACAACCAGGAACTTTGAACAATAGGACTTTTACCTATTGTCTCTGGGATCCATAAAGTTGAATAACCTAAATTTTCTATCCGAATCGCAGCTTCAGCTGATTCTGTTGCAGACAGTTTGTCCAAAAAGTACCAAACGCCTAATTTACCTATATTCAAATTTAACTCCTAGCTATTTCTTTGTGTCTTTTCATTAATCAAAAGCTGTTGTTTCTTTTTTACTCCACCCAAACCACTATATCCTCCCAAACCCCCATCGGATCTAATTACCCTATGGCACGGGATTTTTATCGGATAAGGGTTTTTAGCACAAGCATTTGCAACTGCTCTACTTGATTTCGGATGACCGATTGCTTCAGCAACTTCTTTATAAGTTCTAGTTTCACCCAACGGTATTTTAGATAATGCTTCCCACACCTTTATCTGAAATTCTGTTCCTACCAAATCCATAATCTTTTTACTATAACTGGCAGTCAACCATATTCGCTACCAAGGTTGCCTTAGTTCTGGCTTCAGCAATATCTGTTCCAAGTGCCAATGCGACACCCATTCTCCTCTCACCATCAACTTCAGGCTTACCAAATAACCTAATCTGTGTATCTTCTTGCGCTAATGCTTTGTCAACGTTATGGAAAGTCACAGAATCTGACTTGCCTTCAACTAAGATAACGGCGGAAGCAGCTGGACTCCTTAACTTTATGTTAGGAATAGGCAATCCAAGGATAGCGCGAGTGTGCAGAGCAAATTGACTTAAGTCCTGGCTTATAAGGGTAACCATACCTGTATCATGAGGCCTGGGGCTTATCTCACTAAAATAAACATCATCCCCTTTGATAAATAACTCCACTCCAAAAATCCCTTTGCCGCCTAATTTAGATGTAACTAATTTCGCAATCCTCTGGCTTTCTTTTATTGCAAGTTCACTCATTGGCTGAGGCTGCCATGATTCCTGATAGTCTCCTTTGTCCTGCCTGTGACCAATTGGCTCACAAAAGGACAATCCATTAATATGCTGAATAGTTAACAATGTGATTTCATAATCGAAATCAATGAAACCTTCCACAATCACCTTATTGGCTTCTCCCCGAGCTCCACTTTTTGCATACTCCCATGACTTGATAGCATCATCCTTGGAGAGTACTGTTGACTGACCTTTACCTGAACTTGACATCGCTGGCTTAACTACACAGGGCACACCGATAGCTTCTATTGCCTGTATATATTCTTTTTCTGTTTCAGCAAAAATATATGGTGAAGTTTTAATATTTAAGGCCTCAGACGCCAATCTTCTGATACCTTCACGATCCATCGTTAAACTTGCTGCCATAGCATTTGGAATCACAGTAAAACCGTCCTTCTCAAGCTCAACTAAAGTTTGAGTATCTATGGCTTCAATTTCCGGGACAATAAGAGTTGGGTTTTCTTTTTCAATAACAGATCTTAATTCGCGTCCATCCAACATGTTTATAACGTACGATCGATGAGCTAGCTGCATCCCAGGCGCGTTTGGATACCGGTCAACCGCTATAACTTCAACTCCAAGTCGATGTAATTCAATAACGACTTCTTTACCGAGCTCTCCCGACCCCAACATCATAACTTTTGTCGAATTGAGTGAAAGAGGTGTTCCTATCACAGTCCTTTTCATTTTACTCCCGCTAATTTGTAACTGTTTTTTTAATTTAGACTCAAAAATGCGTTTGCGTAAATAACTTTTGACTTAACATTTACCAAACAATGTTTGGTTAGTTCAAGTTCCTGAAAATGCTCCGCGCTATAGTCACTTGGCAAATTTGAAACATTGAAACCAAATCTTTCATAGTAATTTGGATCTCCGAGAATAAATAAAGCATCCATTTGCATTTCCTCACTATTTTTTATAGCTGCTTTAACAAGCTTGGATCCAATACCACATGATTGATATTCGGGTA
>VFGV01000016.1 GCA_009392275.1 SAR202 cluster bacterium | reverse complement strand
AAGGCCCGGGAACGTATTCAACGCAGTGTGCTGACCTGCGTTTACTAGCAACTCCAAGTTCATGTAGGCGAGTTTCAGCCTACAATCCCAACTGAGACCGATTTTTTGGGATTAGCTCCAGATTGCTCCTTGGCAACCCTCTGTATCGGCCATTGTAGCGTGTGTGTAGCCCAGGACGTAAGAGCCGTGCTGACTTGACGTCATCCCCACCTTCCTCCCCCTATCGGGGGCTGTCTCGCTAGATAAAGCAACTAACGACGAGGGTTGCGCTCGTTGCGGGACTTAACCCAACACCTCACGGCACGAGCTGACGACAGCCATGCAACATCTGTGCACTCTGTCCCGAAGGAAGGCTAGGTTTCCCTAGCTTGTCAAAGGCTAGTCAAGCCCTGGTAAGGTTCTTCGCTTAGCATCGAATTAAACCACACGCTCCGCTGCTTGTGCGGGCCCCCGTCAATTCCTTTGAGTTTTAGCCTTGCGGCCGTACTCCCCAGGCGGAATACTTATCGCGTTAGCTACGACCCAGAGGGGGTCGATACCCCCTAGGTCTAGTATTCATCGTTTAGGGCATGGACTACCCGGGTATCTAATCCGGTTTGCTACCCATGCTTTCGCGCCTCAGCGTCAGGTTCATCCCAGAGAGCCGCTTTCGCCTCTGGTGTTCCTCCCGGTATCTACGCATTTCACCACTACTCCGGGAATTCCGCTCTCCTCTGATGTCCTCAAGCTTGCCAGTTTCCCATGACCGCTCCTAGTTAAGCCAGGAGATTTTACACGGGACTTGGCATGCCGCCTACTCGCCCTTTACGCCCAATAAATCCGGACAACGCTCGCCCCCTACGTATTACCGCGGCTGCTGGCACGTAGTTAGCCGGGGCTTATTCGTTGGGTACCGTCCTATCTCTTCCCCAACAAAAGAAGTTTACAACCCTAAGGCATTCTTCCTTCACGCGGTGTCGCTGCGTCAGGCTTTCGCCCATTGCGCAAGATTCCCTGCTGCTGCCTCCCGTAGGAGTGGGGGCCGTGTCTCAGTCCCCCTCTGCCCGTTCGTGCTCTCACACCGGATACCCGTCTTAGACTTGGTAGGCCATTACCCCACCAACTATCTGATAGGCCGCAAGCCCGTCCCAGAGTGATAAATCTTTCTTCCATCAACCGTAACTGATGGAACGTATGGGGTATTAGACCGGATTTCTCCGGCTTGTCCCCCGCTCCGGGGTTGGTCACTTACGTGTTACTCAGCCGTCTGCCACTCTCCGTCCCCGCCGAAGCGGATAGGTTCGTTCGACTTGCATGCATTAAGCGCACCGCCAGCGTTCGTCCTGAGCCAGGATCAAACTCTTCAAAAATTGACGTTTCCTTCTACTATCCAAATGTTAAAGTGCTAATTATGCTTACAGAGTAATCGTCGACTAGCTGTATTTGAAGATATACAGGTTACAATCTGTGCAACTCTAATGCATAAATAAAGCTCAAATATGTTAGAGCCAGACAGTCAACTATAGTGTGCTCCAGTCTGATAGTCAAGGTGTATATGGCACAATCGAAAAAGGTAAATTGTGCAAATAGCTGAAATGGTGCTTTTACAAAGCCTTTATTAAACTGTGCAATGAATGATGTGCCACAGTTTAATGGATTGCTAATCCACTGATATGCCTTAAAATGTTGATGTCATGAATTATGGCAATTAAAGTGAAACATAACAGGAAAAAATATGCCCAAACAAAAAGTATATGTGACTAGAGCTCGAGTTCCAGAAGCAATAGAACTCTTACGAACCCTATTTGATGTTGAGGTATGGCCTGACAATACCCCTCCTCCAAAAAACGTGCTACTTGAACAAGCAGCAGTTAATGATGCAATGATGACTGAGGTGGATGATGTGATCGATGAATCGATATTGGAATCTGGTAAGGGTAAGTTAAAAATAATTGCTAACAGAGGCGTTGGTTACAACAATATTGACTTGAATGCTGCCACTGCTTGTGACGTGATTATAACAAACACTCCGGGCATTTTGGCT
Organism: SAR202 cluster bacterium; assembly: GCA_009392275.1. Classification (GTDB taxonomy): domain Bacteria; phylum Chloroflexota; class Dehalococcoidia; order Lucifugimonadales; family UBA2962; genus UBA2962. The sequence goes on along the minus strand of VFGV01000016.1, from coordinate 24,887 downwards.
GAAGCTTGTGCGGACATGACATTTGCATTAATACTATCCATTGCCAGAAAGGTCACGTTTGGAGATAGGGCAATTAGAAATGGTAAATGGACAGTATTTGATCAGGTACCATATCTCGGTACGGACGTACATGGTAAGAAATTAGGGATTATTGGCCTAGGGGATATAGGTGAAAAGGTGATAAAAAGATCGATTGGATTCGAAATGGATGTGTTTTATCATTCGCGAACATCAAAACCAGAAATAGAAGAAAAGTATCGAATAACTAGAATGGGATTTAACGATATATTGGCGACATGTGATTACGTATCACTTCATGTGCCGTTAAGTTCAGAAACCGAGAATATGATTAGTAGTAAACAGTTGTCAATGATGAAAAAAGAATCGTTTTTAATCAATATGTCGAGAGGGCCGACTGTTAACCTAGATGATTTGAATGCAGCACTTGAGTCCGGACAGATCGCTGGAGCCGCGATAGATGTTACTGACCCTGAGCCTGTTCCAGTCGACCATCCTATAGTCAATAACGAAAACATTGTCATCACGCCTCACATTGGGAGTGCAAGTAAAGCGACGTTTACGGCCATGGGAATCGCTGCTGCAAACAACGTTGTTGCTGCATTAAAGGGCAAGGATATTCCTTCCCCAGTGAATTAGATTGTGTAATATAACCTTTAATAATAAAGGCCTTTTTGAACAGTGGGTAAATTAAAATCTGACATTGCTTTATTAAACACATCCGACAATAAATTGGTAGGTAAGCAGATTATAAATTTATCGCATGTCGAATCCACAATGGATGAGGCTAAGAATTTGGCTATCTGCGGTGCTCGTGAAGGCTTGGTGGTAATTGCTGACAGGCAAAGTAAAGGAAGAGGCAGATTTGACAGGAAGTGGTTAACAACTCCTGGTCAAGATGTAACTATATCTATTTTACTTAAACCTGTGTTCAGTCAATTACATATGCTCAACATGATAGCTTCATTAGCTATTAAGGAAACGATATTTAAAATAACTCAAGAAGAGGCTGAAATTAAATGGCCAAATGACGTGTTATTTAAAGGCAAAAAGGTCTCTGGGATTTTAATTGAAACGGCTATGTCTAATTCAACTCATGTAGATTTTGCGGTCGTTGGTATAGGTTTAAATGTCAACCTTGATCCTGCTGACGAGGAATCTATCAAAGATTCTGCTACAAGTATTGGCCTGATAACGCACGATACGATAGATAAATATTTAGTGCTTACGACACTGCTAAGCTTGATAGATAAACGTTATCAGCTGGTTTTGCAAGGCAAGGACTTATGTTCAGAGTGGTCATCTAAGCTCAGCACTATTGGTACCACAGTTAAAGTATCAAATGGGAAAAATATAATTTTGGGTTATGCTTTGGGGGTAGACTCCGTTGGGAATCTCATAATAGAAACTAATAAAGAAAAAATTACGGTTTCTTCCGGAGACGTTACTTTAATATAAAAGTTCCTCCTAGTTTGAAATGGTTATTTATTTTGTTTGTTGTGAGTCTCTGGGTCAAGCTGTTCCTGAAGTGCTGAGTGCTGCCAGAATCCAGTTCAGGAGTCTCTGTACCACCATTATTAATATGATCACCACAATTGGCGAGAAATCTAATCCACCAGTATTAGGGAGCAACCTTCTGACTGGTTTAAGCATAGGTTCACTAACTCCATAAACTATTATTGTTATAGGGTTTGTGGGACTTAGTTTTACCCAAGATAGAATTACTCTGGCAATTATTACTATATTTAACGCAATGGCTAATATGCGCACGAATTCAATAGCGAAAGACAATGATTAATACTCCGTTTATTATTTTACCTGGTTTAGTTGGGTTATTGCATGTTTTAATAATTTCTAAAGTTTCCCCAACTCTATAGATCGTTTGTAGGCGGATTTGACTGCCATTATAAGAGATTGACTAAACCCTTCCTCATTCAGTTTGCTAAGCGCTGCAGATGTTGTTCCTCCTGGAGAAGTAACTAAATTCCTTAATTCTGAGGGGTCCATACCAGTTTGATTAAGCATTTTAGAACTACCTAGAACGGTATGGATTACAAGTTCATTTGATAGTTCTTTTGACATGCCTAAACTAATGCCTGCTTCAATCAATGATTCAACAAATGCAAACAAATAGGCTGGCCCGCTACCACTAAGGGCAGTGGACATGTCTATCATCGACTCATCTTCTACGTATATTTCTATCCCCAGCGGATTTAGTAGTTCGGCTGTCATTTCTTTTTTTTCACCGTCAACTGCTGGTGTGGCAGTCCATACCGATACGCCTGCGCCAATTTGTGCTGGGGTGTTTGGCATTACACGAATTACAGAATCATGATTGGTAGACTTAATGATCGTATCCAGTTTTGCGCCAGCGACTATTGATAGCAGTAATTGTTGTGGCTTTAATAGATCCTTTAATTCATGTGTAACGGCAGCTAAGACCTGAGGTTTAATTGATAACACAATTATGTCTGCATTATTATGTATTGCATCTGTGTTATTAGGAGTAGTTTTTATTCCATATTGTTTTTTCAGCTTGACTCGGCGTTCTTCGTTTGGCTCGGCTATCAAGATATCCGCACAGTTCGCACTTTTGGCAGATAAGATTCCTTGAACTATAGCCTCACACATGGCACCTCCTCCAATAAATGAAATGATCATCTTTTACTCCAATATATTACTGCTGTGAAACCCATGTCTTCGTAGCTCAATTTGCTGTATCCGACTTATTTGGCAATAAGCCTTTACCAGCGATACTTGCAGCTACGTATATTGCTTCTAACATGTTTGTCGGATCGGCAATTCCTTTTCCAGCAATGTCAAACGCTGTTCCGTGGTCAACACTAGTTCTTATGAACGGTAGACCAAGATTAACGCTAATGCTTTTAGCCCAGTTGTAAACTTTTATGGCTATGTGACCTTGATCATGGTACATCGCCAATACTGCGTCATACTCTCCTTTGATAGCTCTATTAAAGATGGTGTCGGCAGGAATTGGTCCTTCAACGTTTATACCGTTTGCTTGGGCTTCTTTAACGGCAGGTGATAATTCTAATTCTTCATCGTTGCCGATAAGCCCTCCATCACTAGCATGAGGATTTAATGCAGCGACACCAATTTTTGGATATTCAAAACCCCATTTTTTAAAATACGTGTTAGTTAAGTGGATCTTAGCCAAAATGTTTTCTTTTGTGCAAAAAGAGACTGCTTTAGCCAGAGATTTATGAGTTGACATATGAACAACTCTTAAATTATTCGCCACGAGCATGGTTGCAACTAAAGGAGAGTTGGCATACTTTTGCAGTATTTCCATATGCCCAATATCTTTATAACCCGCTAAAACACATGCTTCTTTATGAATTGGACCTGTAACTATTGCGTCCACCTTTTTATTATTAGCTAATTGAGCTGCTTCTAAAACCCACTCTATGGATGCCTTTCCTGCATCTCTGGATACATTGCCATACTGTAAATCATCTATTTCGACCCCAGTTGGATTTAACACACTTATGGACGATCTTTTCGTCGACGAATTTGATGATAACGGAAGTTCATCTATATCATTCACTGAATTAACCTTACATGAGCTACCTATAAGATCCAGAGCCTTCTTTAACTCCAAGTTACTACCAATTACTACTAAGTCGCAATTAGTCAAGGAATCTGACATTAATGATTTAGCTATAACTTCAGGTCCTACTCCAGATGGGTCACCCATTGTAATTGCTATTATGGGTTTTTTATCCATGGTGAATCGGCTAACCTCCAGTATTGATAAATAGTGAAAGAGATAAGAGTACTATGCTGTTAATTCCCCAAAGCTTTACCTTGGGCACAATTTTGGTCTATTCACATTTGTTGTAGCCACAACTGGCACATCGTTGGCAGCCTTCCTGGAATATCAAGAACCCTGAGCACTCTGGGCATGTGACTCCACTGACTATTGTAGTCTGGGCTTTTGCATTGGTTACTCCAATTTTTTCTGGAACGCTTTCACTTGCGGGAGGTATCATTCCAAGCTGGATACTAGATTGATCATTATTTCCAGTTTCTATGTTTCTGTATGTCATTTCTGCACCATCATGCATATGTTGATAAAGTACAAAAGCAACAGCATCTGGCGCTGATCTTACCAGTCTACCTGAATCCCATACAGGATCACTTGTTATTCCTCTTAAATTATCCACAATTTGTTCTGGAGAAATCCCCGATCTTAAAGCCAAAGATATAAGTCTTGAGATTGCTTCTAGTTGTGCTGACTCTATGCTTCCAGCTTTACCTAGTGTGGTGAAAAGTTCAAATGGTCTCCCTTTTTCATCGAAATTAACTGTAACATATATGTTCCCTTGTCCAGTTTTAACTCTTTCAGTTATTCCGTTCATTACTGCAGGTCGGCTTCTTGGTGTGGGTGACACGTTGTCTATATCTTCTATATTTTCTGTGTCTGCGACACCTGTTGAGTCTTGGGTTCCTGCTGTAAGCACTTCAAATTCCCGGCTACCTGCCCTATACACAGTTATACCCTTACATCCTAACTCCCAGGCTAGCATGTAAGCTTTGCGCACATCATCTTCAGTTGCTGAGTTCGGGAAGTTTATTGTCTTGGAAATTCCTGAATCAACACTTTCTTGGAATGCCCCTTGCATCCGTACGTGCCATTCCGGAGAGATTTCAGATGCAGTAACAAACACTTCTCGCGCCCATTCAGGTACATCTTCCCTTGCTTGAATGGAACCCCCATCTGCGAGATATGTCATTAACTCATCAGAGTAGAATCCGTGCTCCTTTGCTGTTTTTTCGAATGTCTTATCTACATACACAAGGCTTTCTCCTTCGAGAATGTTGTGCTTATGGTAGCTGAGAGCAAAAGCTGGTTCACAGCCTGAAGAGCATCCAGCTATCATGGATATTGTCCCGGTTGGTGCTACCGTTAATCGGCAAGCGTTTCTCATTGGCCTATTTTCACCGGTTGGCCCGTATTTACTCTTTTCCCATTCAGGGAAACTACCTCTAACTTTTGCGAGTTCTTCAGACATTTGATCTGATTCTTTTCTTATGAACTGCATTATTGTTCTTCCGAGCTCAACCCCTTCATTGGAATTGTATGGAATACTCATGTCCATCAACATGTCTGCAAATCCCATAATACCCAAACCAATTTTTCTAGTGGATCTTGTCATGTCAGCTATTTTGTCGACAGAGTAGGTGTTTGCGTCAATCACGTTGTCTAGGAATCTAGTTGTTATCCGAACCACTTTTTTTAGCCGTTTGTAATCAACGGTTTTAAGGCCGTCAGTTTCTTTTACGAATAGTGCTAAATTGATCGATCCAAGATTACAAGATTCGTATGGTAAAAGCGGCTGCTCGCCACATGGATTAGTAGCTGTCATTTTGCCAATATGAAGAGTTGGATTATCTCTGTTTACAGCGTCAAGAAATATCATTCCTGGTTCACCATTTTTCCATGCACCATATATGATCTTGTCAAACAACTCTGTAGCAGAAATTTTCGATATAGTCTCGTTTGTGTCAGGGTCTTTCAAATCGAGTTGTTTATTGTCTCTGACTGCTTCCATAAATTCATCTGATGCACCGACAGAGATATTAAAATTATGGATTTGTCCTTCTTCTGTTTTGCATTCAATGAATTCCTCAATATCTGGATGATGAATATCCATAACCGCCATATTTGCCCCGTCTCTTTTGCCACCTTGAGTGACTAACGTAGACACAGAAGACAAGTGCTTTAGTACAGCTACAGCTCCACATGCTTTACCATGTGTAGTAGAGATGGGAGAACCTTTTGGTCGTATAGGTGATAGAGCGAATCCTGTACCACCACCAAACTTCTGCACCAACGCAGCCTCTTTGGCAGTTGTCATAATTCCTTCCATGCTATCCTCGAGGCCCATTACAAAACATGCTGATAATGTTCCGGCGCCGGTTCCTGCATTCATTAGGGTAGGGGAGTTAGGTACATATTCAAGGGATGACATTATTTTGTAAAAATCTGATTCCGCTTTGGCTCTTTCCATTTCGGTGCCATAAGTCAATTCTGGTTCAGATATTGCTTTAGCTACTCTTGAAAACATTTCGTCTGGAGTTTCGATTACTTCACCTTCGTCATTCTTACGTAGATAACGCTTACGGAGAACCACAATGGCATTTTCGTTTAATATAGCGTCCACTGGAGCTGTATTAGCCTTGCTTTTACCGTTTTCTTTTGACGTTGACTTGGACATTACATCTGAAATTTTATCTTCAGGTATACCAAGCTCTTTTAGCTTTGATATAACCTCTTTGATATCATTACCATTATCATTATGGTTTGATTTACTATTGTCTTTACGTTCCCCTTTTGCCATATATGGGCTCCCTTACTATGATTTACTGTTTAATATACTTACATTACATCTGCTGTAACTCAACAGATTACAAAATATCAAAATAAGAACAAACATTCTATTGAATTATGTCGTATTTTCACTAAAAATATTCTATTTTATAATTTTGCCGGCCTACCTCTTCTAGGCCGCAGTGAGGGTTCGTTGCCCTCTCCTAAAAATGATAATTGAGCATTCGTTACTTTGTTTGATTCATCTGGTAATAACAATGCTTCTATTTCCTCCTTAAATTTCTCTATATCGCTGAAATCTCGATAAACACTAGCGTATCGAATGTATGCTACACGATCTAACTTTTTTAAACGGCTCATAACGAGCTCACCTATTAATTCGGATCGTATTTCTTGTTTGCCAGCATCAGTTAATTTGTTTTCTATATCATCAATTAATTTATTTATCGCGTTAATTGGCAAAGGCCGTTTTACGCATGCTTTAGTTAGGCTTGCAGCCAACTTAGTTCTTTGAAACTCTTCCCGACGGTTATCCTGCTTGATAACCATAAGTGTTCGATTCTGCACTTTCTCTAAAGTGGTAAACCTAGTTCCACACGATAAACACTCGCGTCGGCGCCTCACGCCTGCTCGCGACTCGCGTGAATCTACGACTTTAGTTCGGTCTTTACCACATTGAATACATAGCATTAAATTTGAACATACACCACTTATCGTGTAGTCAACAAAAATTACCACTATATATAGTGCGTGTCAATAAAAATTTATATGAATTTAAACAAAATATAAAACAAATACAGAGTAAATTAAATGAAAAGAATTAAGTGAAAATGGTAGGGGTTTACTTAAAGTTAATTAAAGAAGAGTTGATCGCCGTACAATCAACTCTTCTTTGTTTAATGATAGAAATCTAAAAACTTAGGAGGCAGTGTTTCTAGGCTTCTACTTGGTCGAAAGTAAGTTGTCTGCTCACACTTTGCCCATTGCTTCGCGCTAACCTTCGAAGAAAGGGAGGGACGTCTATTGCACCGTCGTTCATCGTTGTCATAAGCATTTCTTTCAACTCACCATCTGTCATAACTTCAGTTTCTGGGTTCTCAAATCCAGTTGCTATCACGGTAAGCTTAATTTCATTCTCCATTTTTAGATCAGTAGTCATTCCAAAAATGATATTAGCATCAGGATGTATAACCCTTTGTAGCTCCTCAGCAGCTTGGTGAACTTCAGATAGCTTGAGATCTGACCCACCAGTGATGTTAAATAGAACGCCTGTAGCTCCATCGATAGTGACATCTAATAATGGATTAGAGATTGCTTGTTGTGCAGCCTTTTTGACTCTATCTTCTCCTTCACCAAACCCAATTGACATCCATGCAGGTCCTGCATTACGCATTATTGTTTGAGCATCCGCAAAATCTAGATTGATTTCGCCATGTACCGTCACAAGTTCAGCTATAGATTGAACACCAAGCCTCAATACATCATCGGCCAATTTGAATGCATTGGAAGCCGTTACATCATCTCCACAGATTATGTGTAATCGTTCATTTGGGATTACTAATAAAGTATCAACCTGCTCTTTGAGTTTTTTAATTCCAGCGTCCGCTTGTTTGGCTCTTTGGTTACCCTCGAATGCGAAAGGTCTGGTTACCACACCTACAGTGAGGGCACCAGTTTCTTTTACTATTTGGGCTATCACTGGAGCAGCGCCGGTACCGGTTCCTCCTCCCATGCCCGCAGCAATGAATACCATATCAGCGTCGCGAACAGCCTCATATATGTCATCTCTGCTTTCCTCTGCCGCTCGAGCTCCTTTTTCTGGATCTCCACCAACCCCCTTACCAGCAGTTAAATCATCTCCTATCGAGATTTTATACGGAACATCACAAGCTAAAAGGGCTTGAGTGTCAGTATTTGCTATTTGATACTCGATTCCAGTTATTCTTTCATGAAACATGCGAGACACCGCATTTGAACCGCCGCCCCCAACACCAACTACCCTGATTCTAGTTATCCCGTCTGGTTCTCTTCTATTTACTACCATTTTATTCCTCCTAAAATGAATATAAGATCAATTTTGGTTATTAATTTGCTGAGCCGTAGGTCGGATCCATGGAGACAACCTAAATGTTTTGTTACTTAGTAATTTTTGTAAAAACCTTCCGTCTTTGTCTGCGTACTTATTCTTATCGTTGATTTCAGGCCTGTCTTGAAGATTTGAATATGCCCAAATCAAAATACCTAAAGCTGTTGACTGCGATGGATCAGTGAGTTTCTCGGATTCGTTATGCCAAGTTATACTTGGTTTACCTAAACGAACTCTTCTGCCAAGATATCGTTGGAATAAATGCGATATTCCTGGTAATTTAGATCCCCCTCCAGTTACAACCACTCGCATAGAGCTTGAGTTATCAATGCGTAAATCCTCAAGTTTCAACTGGACCATCTGGGCTAATTCAATTGATCTTTCCCTAAGCAACCTTCCAATCTCTCTGGCAGGAACCTCTATTATTTGACATTCCTCATTCGAATTAAGAGATATGTTTTCACTAATTTCAATGGCGGTTAACTCAGTGTGTCCATGATCCATTTTTGCTTTTTCAGCGGATTCATAGGTTGAATCATAGGTATATGCAATGTCATTTGTGAATTGAAACCCTCCAACAGGCACTACAGCAGTATAAATAACTCGATCGTCCTTAAAAGCAATAATGTCAGTTGTGCCTCCACCGATGTCTATAATTATTGACCCCTGCTCCCTTTCCTGCTCTGTCAACGTTGACAGAGCGCTTGCGAAAGGCTCCATTACAAATGCATCGACATTGATTCCTGCGCCTTTGCACGCCTCAGTTAATTTATCCAAAAACTCCCTATCTGCAGTTATAACGTGAGTATCCACGGATACTGCATCACTGTGCATTCCAATAGGGTTTCTGATGCCGTCAGCTCCGTCAAGTGTGTAAGAGATCGGCATTGCATGAAGAAGTATGCGCCCGTTGTCAGATTTAGCTGTAGTAGTATTGGTTTTTAGTTCATCTGGCGTTATTACGCCATAACTACCTACATCTTTTAATGGGCTTCTTTTATTTTCATAACTTACATGTGATCCAGTAATACCAACATACGCTGATGTAATTTTTTTGTCTGTGCGAGATTCTAGATCTTGGAGAGTCTGTTTAATTGCTGCAGATGTAAGCTTAATGTCTTCAACATTACCCCTTTTTAGGCCGTTACATGGAGCAATTGAAGTAGCTATAATCCTAGGCGTTTTTGGTTGGCTTTCATCATTAAAAACCTCTGCAATCAACGAAAATACTTTAGTTGTACCGACATCAATTGCAGCTATTGTTTTCGATTTATTCATTCTAGCCTCCAGGCTCTAAATCTTTTTTCTCAGTAGTTTGGTCAATTAATTTCTGCGCCACTCTGAGCCTTGCACTTCTACTTCTAGGGTTAATATCAATCTCTTTTGATTTTGGTTTTATTACCTTTTTATTTATAGTTTTCAAATAAGCTTTATGATTGCACACACATTCAATAATTTTTGGTTCACAGATACAGTCTATACTTGCTTCTGCCATGTATTTTTTAACAATTCGATCTTCAATTGAGTGATAGCTAATAACGACTAACCTGCCTCCTATTGGCAGTACACTCATTGCTTCGTCTAACCCTTTCCTAATATTGTTTACTTCATCATTCACCTTCATTCTTATTGCCTGAAAACTTCGCGTGGCGGGATGTATTTTTCCTATTCGCCGTCCCGATGACTGAACTATTAGTTTGGCCAGCTGGCTTGTGGTATTTACTGGTCTTGATTTAATGATCGAGCGGGATATCCGTCTCGCATACGGTTCCTCGCCTAGATACTTCAATATATCGTGTAGCTCCTGTTCATTAGATTTATTTACTACTTGCCATGCATCGATTTCTTGGGCTTGATCAAATCTCATGTCAAGCGGTGCCTCAGATCGAAAGCTAAAACCTCTGTCTGAACTAGCTAATTGCAAAGATGATAAGCCTAGGTCGAAAACTACACCATTTACTGTGTTTAGACCTAACTTAATAATCTCCTTACGTATATCAATGTAACTCGCATTAACTATGGTAACTTGACTGCTGTAATTGGCCAGGGCCTTAGCAGCTGACTTTATGGCGCTTGAATCTATTTCAAAACCAATTACAGATATTGGCATATCAGTGGATTCAAGAATTTGGTGCGTATGGCCACCTTCCCCTAAAGTGCTGTCTATGTATATCCCGTTAGCTTTAAGGTTTAAAGCGTTTATTACTTCATCAGTTAGCACAGGAATGTGTGTTGGAGTCAAATCAATACCTCGAAAGTCTCTAATTAGGTTTAGAGACAAATATTTGTCTGTTAAAATGCGCTTGACACATTAGACACCAAATCGATGCTAATCTGTCATAATGCGATAGTTTTTCAGGATAAATGTGAAGACGCAAGCAGTTTTCGAACAAGTTTAAGACTTTTTCAAAAAAAATATAAACTGGAAGAAAATAAATAAATGTCAACAAATCATAACTATAAATTTGGCGTGCTCACTATCAGTGATTCGGGCCATTCAGGTTCAAGAAAAGATGTTTCAGGTGATTTGGCTGTTAAAGTTATGATCAGCCTGGGTTATAAGCCTGTTTATAGAGACATTGTTCCTGATCAGATCGATTTAATATCATCGAAACTCATTGAATGGGCGGACAGCGGTGAAGTTGACGCTATCATAACAACTGGGGGTACAGGAGTAAGTCCAAGAGATCGCACTCCTGAGGCAACAAAATTAGTAATAGATTATGAGATACCAGGTATTCCTGAAGCGATTCGAATTGTTACTAGAGAATTCACTGAAATGTCAATGTTGACACGGGGATTAGCAGGAATTCGCTCTAAATGCCTTATAGTTAATTTACCTGGTAGCCCAAAGGGCGTCGAGCAAGGCCTGGAGGTGATAAGTCAAGTTATGAGGCATGCTATCGCTCTGTGTCAAGATACAGACCAAATGCACTAAGGACATCAAAGCTTGTTAAGATTCGATATATTAACCGTATTTCCTGAGATGTTTAATAGCCCTTTGTCATCTGGGGTTGTTGGCAAAGCATTAAAAAATCAAATAATTGACGTCAATTGCATCGACATAAGACTATTTACAGATGATCAACACAAAAGCGTGGATGATTATCCATTTGGCGGGGGTGGGGGAATGATTCTAAAGCCGGAACCGATTTTTAAAGCTGTAGATCATTTGAAACAAAAATCTGCACTAAAAGAGACTGATCCTATTATTTTGTTAAGTCCCCAAGGCAGGAAATTAAATCAAGATCAAGTGGAAATTCTAGCAACAAATGAAAGACTTGTTTTAATTTGTGGTAGATATGACGGTGTGGATGAACGCGTGGTTAAACATTTAGTTACCGATGAGATTAGTATAGGTGACTATGTGATAAGTGGAGGTGAATTAGCTGCAATGGTTCTTGTTGATTGCCTAACAAGGTTACAGGAAAATGCTTTAGGTTCAGCAGAATCAATTAAGGACGACTCCCACACAAGCGGCTTATTACAGTTTCCTCAATTCACACGGCCGTCGGTTTTCAGGGAATGGAAAGTTCCAGATATTTTACTTTCTGGCAACCATGAGGAGATAAAAAAGTATCGTGAGGTGGAGTCAATTAAGCGCACGTTACAGCGACGTCCTGATTTATTTCATGGTGTAGATATCAATTAGTTCGGCTAAATAACTCTGGACTTAAAGCACATGTACGGGATATTATATTCTTGAACCACATTTATATTTACAGTGATTGTTTGGTTCAATCTTTATTTTACGTGTATTAATTATGGATCTTAATCAGCTCATTGAAATTGAGCCAAATGATAAAATTGAAGAATTCAGCCCCGGCGATACAGTTCGAGTTAGCGTTAAAGTTACGGAAGGTAACAGAACAAGAATCCAGAATTTTGAAGGGACTGTCATCCGCAAGAGAGGCGGAGGGACAAATTCTACGTTCACTGTTCGCAGGGTGAGTCAAGAAGTGGGTGTGGAGAGAACATTTCACCTCCATGGCCCTAATGTAGATGCAGTAAAATTACTTCGACGAGGCGATGTTCGAAGGTCCCGGCTATATTACCTGCGAGGTAGATCAGGTAAAAGAGCTAGGATTAAAGAGAAGCGTTAATTAAAGCAGACCTTTTCTGTGACGCTCAAATTACTATTTAGAAAGCGTCGTATTGCAATATTCAGAACAAAAGCAGTATGTAGAAGTCGCTGTGGATGTGCCTACAGCGCGGCTTGGTACTTTTAGCTATTCCGTTCCCGATCATCTGAATGTAAAGCCAGGACAATTAGTGAGAGTACCGTTTGGATCCAGACGTCCTCAAGGATTAGTGCGTTCTTTAGTACCATCTCCATCTGTTCCTCAAACAAGAGACGTTATTTCAGTGGTCGATGCCGAACCTTATTTGGATGAGATTCACTTAAAGCTATCTGATTGGATATCATCAAATTACTTATCGCCAATTTTTCAGTCAATATCTCCAATGCTTCCACCAGGAGTGCGAACTGGTAATAATTTAAGGATTGAAATTAATCCTGAATTGTCTGGACTTAAAAATCATAATATCAATGAACGGCAGCAAAAGCTTTTATCTTATATATCACAAAATAGCCCATTAACCGTCACCCAACTAAGAAAATCTTTTGGGGAATCTATTGGAACTCATATAAAAACATTGGAGCGTAAAGGTTATTTGGTGCTGAAACCCGTGAGGGAATCACAGACTGTTAGAGAGTTAAAGGTAAAACATATTAGGCTTACTTCAGATGGTAGATCTTTTGATATTTCCGGCAGTAATGCTTTACAAAACGCGCCAAAGCAAATGCAGTTATTTGAATCACTTAAGACAGAGTATGATGCTATTAAGTTGTCAGTAGCTCGTAATACATTTGGGGATTCGGCAGTAAATGGATTGAAAAATAAGGGTTACATCGAAATCTTTTTAGTGGTGGTTTCTAGAGACCCACTTGCAGGTATCGATTTCCCAAATCCAGAGAATATTAACTTAACTAAAGCACAGCAGGTAGCCGCTGGTCATATAAACACTTCTATAGATTCACACGACTATAACTCATTCTTACTGCAAGGTGTAACCGGAAGTGGCAAAACAGAGGTCTATATAAATGCTATAAAAAAGTGTATTTCACAAGGTAGGAGGTCAATTGTTTTAGTTCCCGAAATCGCTCTGACTCATCAAATAATAAGTCGTCTGGCTAGTAGGTTCCCTAATAAAGTAGCCGTATTACATAGTGGCCTAACACCTGGAGAGCGGTACGACCAGTGGTGGAAAATACGTCGTGGAGAATATCCAATAGTAGTTGGATCGAGGAGTGCAATTTTTTCACCACAGATGGACCTAGGATTGATCATTATAGATGAAGAGCATGAATGGACTTATAAGCAAATTGACCCAGAGCCGCGATATCACACTAGAGAGGTTGCAATTAAATTAGCTAAACTCACAAATGCAACCTTGGTAATGGGAAGTGCTTCGCCTGATGTTGATACCAGGTATCGTGCAGATGCAGGAGTACATAAGTTGCTTGTATTGCCTGACAGAATTTCTCGATCCAAACAGGGCTTAACTGAATCTAGAAATTTGGCTGAAGTTGAAATTGTAGATATAAAACGGGAATTGAGACAAGGTCATGATCATTTTCTAAGCAGAAAACTTTTAAGCTCCCTCGAAGACTGTCTAGGGTCGGGTAGCAAAGCTTTACTATTTATGAACAGACGTGGATCGGCATCGTTTTTACGTTGTGAAAGTTGTGGGCTTGGTGTCAAATGCCGTCGGTGTGATATACACATGACATATCATGAGACATACAAGTATAGAAACGAGCAGAAGAAGGAAGCTTTAATATGTCATCATTGTAATAATAGACGTAATGTGCCTGATAAGTGTTTAGTTTGCAAAGAAGGTAAATTGAACAAGTATGGAGTCGGCACGCAGGGTATTGCGTCATCCGTTAAGTCCTTATTCCCGGCTACAAAAGTAATAACTTGGGACAGAGACACTTCTAAAAAGGCTATTGATGTTCAAAGTCTCCTCGATGATTTTGAAACTCCCGGACCTGCGGTTTTAATCGGTACACAAATAATTGCTAAAGGCCTGCATTTTCCGGAAATCACTCTTGTTGGCGTAGTATCAGCTGACTTAGGGCTATCAATTCCAGATTTTCGAGCGAGTGAAAGGACTTTCCAGTTAATTTGCCAAGTGGCAGGTAGGGCGGGAAGAGGTAAACTTCCAGGCAAGGTGATTATTCAGACTTATCAGCCAGACAACTATGCTATTGCATGTGCTGCAAGCCAAGATTTCGAATCTTTCTATAATACCGAGATTGAATACCGAAGAAATCTAAAAACACCCCCATTTAGTCGTATGGTGAAATTAAATTATTCCCATTCGAACAGTGTGTTTTCAGAGAAAGAAGCTTTAAGGGTGGCTGATTTTCTCCGATATCAAAGGGATATCCGTGGAATTTCAAATATAAGAATTATGGGTCCAACTCCAAGCTATCCATTTAAATTGCGGGGTATATATAGATGGAACATAAATGTTGCTGGAATTGAACCTAATAAATTTTTGGAAGACTTGCCACTGCCTCGTGGATGGTATGTGGACGTTGATCCTGTGGGACCATAGAATCTGATATGGTGATGATATGACGAAGGCGAAATACAATAATCTCAGTCCACAAGAAAAATATGTAATAGAAATGAAGGGAACCGAACCGCCATTTTCGGGTGAGTACGATGACTTTTATGAAACCGGCACTTATGTATGCAGGAAATGTAATGCCGTTTTATATGACTCTATTGATAAATTTGATGCTAGGTGTGGGTGGCCATCATTTGATAAAGAAATACAGGGCTCAGTTACAAGAACTCCTGATCCAGATGGATACAGGACCGAGATTACCTGTACTAATTGTGGGGGTCATTTGGGTCATGTCTTTGTTGGCGAGCAGCTTACATCAACAAATACGCGTCATTGTGTAAATTCGCTTTCTATAAGATTTTTAAAAACTCCAAAGGCTAAATCTTAATCGTTGCTTAAAACGTAACTTAAGTATTGTTCTTTGTGTGAAGATCATTTAGTAATTGCAGATTCACGCTTTCTAAAGTTTTAACTCTTAATATACTATCTGAATCGGACGCTAATTTAGATTCTCCTCCATCTATGTATATGCATGGAATCTTTGCTTTCTGTGTGGACATGACTCCAGTCGGAGAATCTTCAATTGCAATGCTTTCATTAGATTGTAATGATGTCAGCTCCAGGGCTTTTAAGTACGGGTCAGCATATGGTTTATGCAGTTCAACATCTTCCATCGTGACAATCGAGTGGAAACTTTTGGTAATTTGATGCTTGTCTAGAAAGCTAAGCACATAATTTGGCGTGCCGGAAGTTACCAAAGCAATTAAAACACCGTGGTGAGCTAAAATTTCAATTAAAGATCGAGCGCCTGGCATTAACTCTAATGTTGATTCAACCAGTTTATGAAACACAGATTCTCTTTCGATAAAGAAATTCTCTATATCTTGGATACCATACCTCGCACAGATCCTTTCAGCGGTACCCTTCACTGTTCCTCCAATTAGATCTTTTTTATCCGTTAATTCGAAAGAAATACCACGTGAATTTAATACCAATTTCTCTGCTTGGAAATGTAAAGGTTCCGAGTCCACTAACGTGCCATCAAAGTCAAAAAAAACACCTTTAAGCACGGGTTTACTTTCTTTATATATCACTAACGGCTCTCACTTAATATTTATAAACTAATAAAAGGCAACAGCTTTGGACGGGTTGTCTATGAGCATTAAATTTATATCTTTGTTAGAAAACCCATGTTTACGTAATCTGGGGATTATCTCGCTAATGATGTAATCAAATCCTTTTCCACCATATTGTTTATAATGCGGTTTGTAACACACATCATGGGCGATTAATACTTGATTTCCAAATCCATTTTCAAACAGAAATTCAATTATCTCTATTTGAGATGTGTCATTTTTAATTAAGTCGGATATGCCGCGGTACTCCGATGATGAATCTTCGAATGATCCAAAGTGGTCGTATTCAAGAAAACATCCAGTTTCAGCTAAATCCTTGAGTAGATATCTGTTCTCGAAAGCAATACTCAAATGGCCTATTATGATTTTTGATTCGGGCACACCTTCTTTCGCAAGGAGTTTAACGATTTCGTATGGAGACCTATCATCATTTCCTGGGTGTATAGATATAGGAGCACCTGTTTCTACACTTGCGTGAGCCGCCGCAATTAGTATGTTTTTTTGCACTGAATCCATCGGGAAAAAATTACCAATTTCACCAATGATTCCAGATTTAATATCAGTGTCATTCACACCAATAGTTATGTCTTTTACAATCTCGTCAGTTATTTGATCTGTAGTTTTGTCTTTAACGTTGGATGGATGTGAAATTGGTACATAATATCCACTACCCATAATAATATTAAGACCAGTTGATCTAGCAATCTTTGCCAAACCAGAAGGGTCTCTTCCTATACCGACGTTTGTTGTGTCAACTATTGTGTTTCCACCAGCAAACTTAAATTCCTTAGCTTCATTGATCGCAAGGTCAATATCATGAAGATGTAGCCCCTCTTTGTTATATGACCATCTTGCACCATATTTACCGAGTAAATTAAATTCTAAGGGCGCATGAATAAATTTCTTTTCTGATGCTGCTTCAGGTTCATCGAAATAGCAATCTAAATCTAACAATAGGTGTTCATGCATCAAAGTAATTCCCAAATGATGTGTTGGAATTGAACCTAACACTGTTTGCGCCATACCAGACATATTACTCATAAGTTAGTTCTCAACATTTTTAAAAGTTAATATTCGGGCAGGGTTTTTTATGAATATTTTTTGGATTACGTCATTGTCTAGTCCCATTGATAGCATCCTGTCAGATATATTGGTGACTAAGTGAGCGTAACCCTTTCCACCATATTTAATTCTCTGTACCTGAATGCAAACATCTTGTGAAACTAACAAGCGATCCTCAAAGCCGAGGTCTACTAAATTCAAAAGACTTTCCAGTCTGTCGTTGTCATTTTGTGCTAATGCTGGCTTATCTTTATAAATCATAAGAGAGTCTTCAAAAGATCCAAAATGATCATACTGTAAGTAACAGCCAGTAGATCCAAGTTCTTTAACTGATTCCCTATCTACCATAGCCATACCCAGGTGGCCTATAACTATGTTATCCGGGGCAACTCCTTCGTCCAGTAGTATTGTCATGATATCCAGAGCTCCAGTATCGTTTAATGGAGGATGGATCGTAATCGGACAACCAGTAATATTACTGGCTTGAGCCGCAGACCGTAGGATACGTTCTTGCATTTTATCTATTGGGTCGATTAACCCGATTTCTCCAATAATGCCACTTTTAATACCAGTGTCTTGTACACCTTCAGTTATATCAGAAACGGTTTCGTTTACTAGTTCATTCTCAGTTTTTGATTTAGTTCCTTCAGGATACGACAGCGGTACATAGTATCCTGATCCCATCACAATATTGGTGCCTGTTGCTCGTGATACCAACGCTAGGCCTCTTGGATCTCTGCCAATCCCTCTACTGGTGGTGTCAACAATTGAACTTCCACCTGAAATCCTGAATTCATTCACTTCTGAAATTGCATCATCTATATCCGTTAATTCTAGAGCGGTCTGGTTAATATACTTTTTAAGATGCATCTGTCCAATATTGTTGAACTTGACAGGTGCATTAACCCAGGCGACATCAGAAGCAGTTTCAGGTTTAGCTCTATAAGCATTTAAACTTGATAACACGTGTTCGTGCATAATGGTGACACCCAGGTTCTTAGGTTCGATTCGACCTAATACCGTTTGTATTGTGCCAGCTTGAGTAAGTTTAGGAGTGTTCAAAATAAAAATCTTTTATTTGTTGGCTCGATTTTAGTGTCATAGTAAACACAGGTCAATCTAAAAAGTCAGACAATCTGACGAAATGGTAGTATCCTTGGGAACCAACTTTAATAACCAGATTTTAAAAAAAGTATTGGTGTATAAATGAAACATAATCAATCTGACCCTCTTATACCAAATTCTGCTCCTGAGATCAGAAATAAGATGCTCGAAGCAATAGGAATAGCAGACGTGGATGATATATATACATCTATTCCTAAAGAAATTAGACTTGATAGATCATTGGATTTACCTGAACCCATTAGGTCAGAAAGTCGGTTGCGAAGGCATGTTGAAAAAATACTGTCCAATAACCGAAACACCCAGGATAATATAAGCTTCTTAGGAGCTGGTTGTTGGCAGCACTATGTTCCTGCAGTTTGCGACGAAATTGCGCAGCGAGGTGAGTTTGTAACAGCATATGGAGGTGGACAATTCGGCGATCATGGTAAGTGGCAGGCCGTTTTCGAATTTCAAAGTTTGTTAGGTGAATTGATTGGCATGGACGTTGTCTCTACGCCCACATATGATTGGTCAGCTGCGGCAAATAGTGCACTGTTGATGGCCTGCAGGTATACCGGTAGGAATGAGATTTTAGTTCCCGAAACCATGAGTTCCGATAGATTTGTACAGATGCAAAACTTTGTGAGACCAGTGGCCAGCATAAAAACAATCAAAATGGACTCTCATACAGGTTTAATGGATACATTGGACCTTAAATCTAAAATTTCCAGCGAGACTGCCTCAGTATATTTTGAAAATCCTACATATTTAGGAGCAATAGAAACTGGAGCTCATGACATAGTTGATATTGCAAAAGCTAAGGGCGCATTGGCAACTGTCGGAGTAGACCCTATTACTTTAGGGATAATTTCACCTCCATCTGAATATGGAGCAGATATAGTTGTAGGAGACATCCAACCGCTTGGTATACATATGTATGGCGGAGGTGGACTTGGTGGCTTTATAGCGAGTAATGATGACCCCGAATTGATAGCTGAATATAACGCTTTATTAGTAAGCATAGCTCCAGGATTGAGGCCTGGTGAATTTGGGTTTGACTATTCGACATTTGATAGAACGTCATATGAAAAGCGAGGTATATCTCCAGATTATATTGGCACTACGCAATGGTTGTGGGCAATTATTGCAGGGGTCTATCTTTCATTGATGGGTCCTGTTGGCATGAACGAAGTTGGCAAAACAATAATGGAAAGGTCATCTTATGCATCGCGTATGCTGAGCAGTATACCCGGCATAAAAAGCCCAGCATTTCCCTCAGTGTTTTTCAAAGAATTTGTAGTGGATTTTTCAAGTACAGGTAAAACTGTATCAGAAATAAACACTGAACTTCTGGACAGAGGTATTTTTGGTGGTTTTGATTTATCTGATCAGTTTAAATCTTTAGGGCAAAGCTCACTGTATTGTGTCACAGAGGTTCATACCAAAAATGATATAGACTTCCTTGTTCAATCTTTGAAGGAGGTACTCAAATGACACAATCTCATGACAATTATCACGCGGCAAGATGGAATGAGCCTATAATCATGGAAATGGGTAGCGAAGGAGAGCGGGGGTTACTAGTGGATAAAACAGAAAAAGCAATATTAGAAGAAATCCAGAATCCATTAGATTCTTTACCTCAAAATATGCTGCGTTCTTCAGGATTAAAACTACCTCAAATTTCACAGGCGCAAATATTAAGACATTACACCCGACTGTCTCAAATGACTCTTGGGTTTGATGTGACTCCAGATGCAAGCTCTGGAACATGCACAATGAAATACAGTCCTAAGGTTAATGAAGCCTTATGCAGGAATGCATCAGTGCTAGATGTACATCCTCTTCAAAACCCCAGTTCGTTACAAGGCATACTAAAAATATTATTTGATTTTGGGGAGATAATGTGTGAAATATCAGGCATGTATAAGTACTCATTTCAGGCATCCAGTGGCGCCCAAGGTATTTATACTAATGCCTGTTTAATTCGTGCGTATCATGAATCAAATGGAGAGGGTAATCAGCGTGATGAGATTATTACTACTGCTTTCTCTCATCCTGCGGATGCAGCGACACCTTCAGTTGCAGGTTTCAAGGTAATAACGCTGATGCCAGGTGAAAACGGATATCCAGATCTCCAATCTTTGAAGTCTGTTTTATCTGAACGTACAGCTGGTTTGATGGTAACTAACCCTGAAGATACCGGACTGTTTAATCCAAATATACCTGCTATGGTTAAAGCGGTTCAAGACGCCGGAGGCCTTTGTGCTTATGACCAAGCCAATGCTAATGGATTATTCGGTATAGTTCGAGCAGGTGATACTGGATTCGACTTATGCCAATTCAACTTACATAAGACGTTTTCAGCCCCGCATAGTGCCCAAGGGCAAGGTACAGCAGCGGTCGGGGTTTCAGAAAAACT
The DNA here is from genome assembly GCA_009392275.1 of SAR202 cluster bacterium. Classification (GTDB taxonomy): domain Bacteria; phylum Chloroflexota; class Dehalococcoidia; order Lucifugimonadales; family UBA2962; genus UBA2962. The sequence goes on along the minus strand of VFGV01000016.1, from coordinate 4,065 downwards.
AGCGAAGTTTCTTCCTGCTCCAGTAGTAGATTTTAATGGTGCTGAATATGTTTTGGATTATGATCGTCCGGAAAGTATTGGTAAAATTCGTAGCTTTCTTGGAAATGTACAAACGGTTATAAAAGCCTACGCTTGGGTAATGTCTTTGGGGGCAGATGGATTAAAAAGTGTCTCTGAAACTGCTGTACTGAACAACAATTATTTAGCGGCTAAATTAGCTGAGATTAAGGGTTTAGATCTTCCTTGGAATCCTAATCTCAAAAGGATTGAACAGGTTAGATATAGTTGGAGCCAATTATGTATGGATACTGGGTTAAGTACTACTGACTTGGCTCGTAAAATGTCAGATTATGGATTGCAAACATACATGGAGAGCCATGTGCCAAGATTAGTTGATGAACCAATGACACTTGAACCAACAGAGTCATTGTCGCTCGATGATCTACATGATTATGTTTCAGTGCTTAAGAAAATATCAGATCAAGCTTATTCAGATCCTGAGAGCTTAAAAGGTGCACCATACAAGTCTGCAAGCGACCAGTTGCCTCAAAGTCAATTCAATGATCCTGAGACATGGGCCATGACATGGAAAGCGTATAAAACTAAGCGCCAATAGTATTACAATTTTAATGTGAAAAAGATTAAAAATACACTTGGCTTAATTGTAAATCCAATTTCTGGTATGGGTGGACGTGTTGGCCTTAAAGGCACTGATACCGCTGCAATAATTGCTTCTGCTGTTGCATTGGGAGCAAAACCAGAATCTACAATACGAGCAACGACATGTCTTAAAGAAATACGCAGTGCATTACCGGAATCTATTGAGGTTATATGCCCACCCGGAATTATGGGTGAAAAAGCTGCACAAGAAGCCGGCTTTTCACCTGCAGTTTTGCCAATAAATATCCCTGATGACACCTCAGCTGAGGATACACGTGTCGCAGTTGCGATGATGGTTAAAGCAAAAGCTAGTCTGATTTTGTTTGCTGGAGGTGATGGTACTGCTCGAGATATATATTCAGTCATAAAAGACAGGATACCCGTTGTTGGAATACCTGCTGGAGTAAAAATGCATTCAGCAGTTTATGCGACTACTCCTAAATCCGCGGCACGTCTCGTAGGTAATTATTTTGCCTCATCGGATTCGAATTTAAAAGATGTTGAAGTAATGGACATAGATGAAGATGCTTTTAGGAACGGTCAATTATCTGCGTCACTCTATGGGTACATGAAAGTACCTTTTGAGAGAAGATATATTCAGGGAGCGAAATCCGGTGGCATAGAAAGTGACGAGTTTGCAATGACTGCGGTAGCTCATGAGATGTCACGTAGAATTGAAGAAGATGTTCTTTATGTTCTGGGACCTGGCACCACATTAAAGGCAATAGGGAACCAACTGGGAGTAGATAAAACTTTGTTGGGAGTGGACCTGTTTCAAAATGGCAGGCTAATAGCTGAAGACGTAACTAACTTACAGATCGAAGAGATGATATCCAATTGTAATAATCAGGTAAAAATTATTGTCACGCCTATAGGTGGGCAAGGTCATATTTTCGGTAGAGGTAATCAGCAGATCAGTCCATCAATTATAAAACGGGTGGGTAGAGAGTCTGTAATCATTGTGGCTACCACAAATAAACTTACATCATTGAATGGTAGACCCTTTTTAGTAGATACTGGAGATCCTGATGTTGATCAATTGTTATCAGGGTATATTCGAGTAGTAACCGGTATAAATATGGAAAGTGTGTATCGTGTCTCTGATTAATTTTTTAAAGTATTCATAAATCTTTCCAATGCATTAATGTGGCCATTAACAGTTTTTATTTCTGCACGCATTGTACTGAATTGCACGGCGGTAATTTCTGGTACCTTTGACCACTCATTAACTTCATTTGCTGCTTCTTCTGGTGTTTTACCTTCCAGCTCAACTCTTACCTCTACACCGATTTTGGTCGGATCGCGGTCGGCTTCCAATGCAGCTCTTCTTATTATGTCTAGTTGACTTAGACCGTATTTATCATTAGAAAAAGCTGGTATACCGAGTTTAGCAGTCCGTGTGCTAGTGTTTGCAAACCAACCATCAGCCATTCTGCCCACTCTTTGGAGTACAGGTTTTGCGCCTCCTCCCAACCATATTTCTATTCGAGATCTATCAGGTAATGGGTTGATACCTGCATCTGTAATTCTGTGGTGGTCAGTATTAACATTTACAGAGTCTTCATTCCAAAGTTGGCGCATAATGTTAATTTGGTCCTCGATTTTCTTTCCTCTTGTGTTAAAGTCATATCCAATAGCTTCAAACTCACTTTTATTCCATCCTGAACCAACACCAAGTCGAATCGTTCTTTTACTTAATTGACATAAGGTAGACACTTGCTTGGCTACCAAAGCAGCTTGCCTTTGTGGTAAAACCAAAATAGAAGTAGCAAACCCCACCTTTTTTGTGACTGCAGACATATAACTCATCGTAATTAATGGTTCGTGAAATGGGTGGGTATGATCATATGGACCCTTCCAACCGAATTGGCTTTTTGCATTTACACCAAGGATATGGTCGAACATCGCTATGTGATCATATTTCAATGCGTCAGCATGCTCGGCCCAAGTTTTTATGTCATCAGATTTTGATCCGATTTCTAATTGTGGGAAGACGGCACCTATTAACATTTGAAATTTTATTCCTTACAAGTGTGTGTATCTATTTTTTAATACATTCCAAGATTCCCAATGAGTGATTTCTTTCACCGATTTTCTTTTTGGCTGAGACCAACTTCCATTAATTGGGTAACCAAAAGAGATTATAGCCATTGTTAAGGCGTTATCTGGGAGATCAGGGAGGATTTTAATTTGAGTTTCATCTGTAAAAGAAAATACGTTCAGCAGTTGTCCTCATTAGTTTTTCTTTATCACTTTGGTTTATAAATGTAACGTGATCACGAATTACAGAAACTTGGTCTTCATAACTTTCGTGCATTAGCGCTGGAGGCGCATCGCTAGCCCACATTAAGCGGTCTGGACCATATGAATCATATACCTGTTTAATTAATGGAATTAGGTCATGGTGAGGAGGTTTTTTATCTCCGAGTGCATAAAAGGCGGAAACTTTAAGATAAATATTTTCATTTTTTGCTAAGTCACATAGCTGATCAATATCTGACTGTAATATCGTTCCGTTAGCTCCTATTCTCCCTAAATGATCAATGACTATCACGGTGTCTGGATGTCGATTACTCATTCGATCAATTTCATTAAAAGCATCAGAATTCACTAAGCAGCTTAGTGCCTGTTTGGTTTCAGATGCTGTTGAAAACATGAGGTCATAACCAGGTGTCTGAAGCCAGGAGGTCACATATCGATCTTCGGGTACTATCCTAAAACCGGTTATTCCTTTATTTAATAAAGATTCCATTTCGTTTTCTAAATTACCCATGTTTGGGTCAATGTACCCGGCGCCTCTGAAAGTTTGAGGATATTTATCTATAGTGTCGATTATGTAACTATTATCCGCACCATAAAATGACATTTGTACTAGACATATTCTCTCAATGCCAAAAGGCGCCGACATGGAAATTATGGTTTCCGGAGGAAAATGTTTGGGATTGATTTCGATCTTACTTGCGTCTATACCACCAGGTATAGGATAGCTCGGATGGCGTTTATAAGTTTTCTGATCTTCAGTCCATATATGTACATGTGAATCTATAAATTGCATTGGCTTAGTAGTTCCATTCGGTTTAATTAGTTTGTATTTTACAGTGAACAAGTAGCTTGTTCATGATTCTACTTTATTAAAGAAATATTGGAATGCAACAAGCTGGATAATAGCAATTGTGAGTGTTTAGTGCCGATTTAAGCTAGACATCATGGGTTGACAAAAATGTTAACGCCTTGTAAATTACTTCGATCGAATGACACGAATTGCGTTGTTCGGGGTTTGCGTCGTAAAAAACTCAAACTCAAAGATAGATATCCGTACATATCAAAACCAAAAATATGGAGGAGAAGATTATGAGACGGTTTTTAATACCAGTAGTTCTTCTGTCGGCATTAATTGCCCTCTTC
>VFGV01000015.1 GCA_009392275.1 SAR202 cluster bacterium | reverse complement strand
GGGTTATGAACTATTTCATGTTTAACATATATGGGTGTGCCAAACTTTTTTAAAGCAAGCTCAACAACATCGATAGCCCGCACAACGCCAGCACAAAACCCTCTAGGAACTCCGAGATAAACTTTCAATTTGAAATCCTCCCAAAAAGAGATTTTAGCATAGGCTTTCGAGGTAATCTGTATATTTATAAAGATGTATACTAATCTACACACTTTTATGTTTTAAAGCATAACTATTATTAAAGGATTATTGAATGTTTAAACTTATGTTGTTTATTGGCCTACTATCAATCGGGCTTTTAGCATGCGGCGAATCAACAGAATCGTCAAAAGACACTAATACTAATGAAGTTAGTAAAAACGAGGATTCTAAAAGTCAGCCTGTTAATGACAATGAATCAAATAGTTTGACTAAGCCAATAGGTTCCCTCAGCGACGTGGGTGAAATGGCTGAAAAGCGAATTGAGTTCACAGGGGTAGCACTTCCAGATGGTCGTGCTTTAGTGATGGGCGGAGTAAGTGAAGGTGCTTCACAAGGATATTCAAAAGCCATGAGTAATACCGCTGAAGTTTTTGACCCAACGACTGGCACATGGGACTTTATTGCTGAACCAATAAAAGAGCGAAAATCTCTAATTCTAATAGTCTTAAACGATGGCAGAGTGATTGCAGCTGGAGGCGCAGGCAATCAAGAATTTGGTTTAGACAGGGCTGAAGTATGGAATCCTGAAACTAACACGTGGACAGAAACTGACACAATGAACTTTGAAAGAGTAAATGCCGCTGGAGTATTACTCAATGATGGACGCGTATTTTTATCGGGTGGAGCTGATAATGAACTAAGAAAGCATGCATCAGCTGAAACGTATGACCCTGCTACTAACGCTTGGACTGAAGTTGCCTCAATGTCAGAAAAACGCATTTTGCACACGGCTACCCTATTGAATGATGGTCGTGTACTTGTTACTGGAGGAGGCAATCCAGATGGGCCTTTTATAAAAATGGCTGAAGTATATGACCCAGAAAGCGACACGTGGTCTCTTGCGGGAGAAATGTCAACCGGAAGAAGTTTACATACTGCCACCCTACTAAATGATGGTCGTGTCTTGGTGATAGGAGGTATGGGCAAACGTAAAACTGCAGAAATTTGGGACCCCACAACGGAAGGATGGACACCAGCTGGAGAAACTGAAATCCCTCGAGCTAAACATCAGGCCAGTATGTTGCCTGATGGTCGAGTACTCGTAACTGGAGCTTTAGGAAATAAGGTTGAGACAGAAATATATGACCCAGAATCAAACACATGGACTCGTGGTCCGGATATGTCAACATCACGATATCAGCATGTTGCTTTAACTTTGGCAGATGGCACCGTTATTATTACAGGTGGTTTCGGTCAAAAAAAATCATTGGCACATGCAGAGCTGTATACTCCTTAATTCAGGGCCATAAAACTTTTTAAGTTCAAGATACATGTATACTATTGAGCCCAATAATTTAAGTAAATTAATTAAACTGGTATGAAAAATTTGAACCAACAAGCAGAGGTTATAGATGAAGTTAGCAAATAGAATGAGTAGATTAGGAACTGAAACTGCTTTTGAAGTATTAGCTCGAGCAAAAAAGTTAGAAGCTGAAGGCAGAGATATCATACATCTACAAATCGGTGAGCCCGATTTTGATACTCCTCCCAATATAGTGGCTGCTGGAGCACAAGCTCTTAAAAATGGATATACCCATTATGGACCCTCCCCAGGAATGCCAGACGTAAGAGCTCGTATTGCAAAAGAGATTGAGATGACACGGCACATAGATGTTTCTCCAGAAAATGTTGTTGTGACTCCTGGCGGCAAGCCCATCATGTTTTTTACTATGCTTTCATTAATCAATGAAGGTGACGAGGTGCTATATCCAAATCCTGGATTTCCAATTTATGAATCTATGATCAATTATGTCGGCGGTGTTCCTGTACCAATGCAGCTACATGAAAGTAAGGATTTCAGCATTGATGTTGATGAAATTGAATCAAAAATCACTTCGAAAACAAAATTGATGATATTAAATTCTCCTAACAATCCTTGTGGAAGCATTATCCCAAAACAAGACTTAGAAAAACTTGCTGAGCTATCAATAAAGCATGACATATACGTCATGTCAGATGAAATATATATTAGGTTCCTATACGAAGGTAATCATGAATCTATCACTCAATTTGAAGGCATGGTAGACAGAACTATTATCTTGGATGGTTTCTCCAAAACTTACGCGATGACCGGCTGGAGAATCGGGTATGGCATAATGCCAGAAGACCTAGCAAGCCAAATGGGGAAACTGATGGCTAATAGTGTTTCATGCACTTCATCAGCAACTCAAATAGCTGCTATTGAAGCACTTGATGGTTCTCAAGATGAGCCTAATAAAATGGTTCAGGAATTTAAAAGCCGTCGGGACCTCATTGTTAATGGGTTGAACAATATCAATGGAATATCATGCCAAATGCCCAAGGGCGCTTTTTATGTTTTTCCAAATGTTAAAGAAACCGGCATGACTAGTAGGAAATTTGCAGACAATCTATTACAAGAGGCTGGGGTAGCATGTTTAGCTGGTGAAGATTTTGGCAAATATGGAAACGGGTTCGTACGTTTTTCATTCGCTAATTCCGCCGAGAATATACAAGAGGCCTTGAATCGGATTGATAGCTTCGTACAGAAAATCTAATAGCATCCAAAGTTTCTTTAAAAAAGAATAATAGACAATCGGACGTTCTAAATGCGAATCGCTCTATCACAGATTAATGTAACTGTCGGCGACATAGATGGAAACATCGATCGCATATTACATCGAATTAAATCAGCGAAGGAAACAGGCGTTGAACTAATAGCCTTCCCTGAATTATCTATTACAGGATATCCTCCTGAAGACCTCATATTTAAATCCCAGTTCATTGATGACAACCTCGCTGCTCTTAACCAAATAGTTTCAGCTTCCGAAAATATAACCGTTGTAGTCGGATATATAGAAAGGCATGAGCATTCTATTTACAACGCTGCTGCAATAATTAATGACAAGATAATAATAGATACATATAAAAAAATGATCTTGCCAAATTATGGAGTATTTGACGAGCAGAGATACTTCACTCCAGGCACTGAACCAACAACTTTCGATATAAACGGCATTAAAACTGCAATCAATATATGTGAAGATATTTGGTCTGACAAAGGCCCAGTCAAGACTCAGCGCGACTCTGGTGCAAAATTATTGATAAATATTAATGCATCTCCATATCACAGAGGAAAACGGGAACAAAGAGAAGCGTTATTGTCTAGGAGGGCTGCAGAAAATAATATGGCTTTAGCATATGTTAATTTAGTGGGAGGTCAGGACGAATTAGTTTTTGATGGAACTAGCGTTATAGTTTCTCCTGAAGGAGAAATGCTTGCAAGGGCATCTCAATTTGCTGAAGATAACTTAATATTTGACATTGACTTAGAGGAAGACACATCCACTAAAAAACGTAGGGTTAGCAAATTTAATCTGAAAAAAAACAGCAAGGCAATTTTGAGGGAACCCATGCATGACTTAGAAGAAGTTTACTCTGCTCTTGTAACTGGCACCAAAGATTATGTTAATAAGTCAGGATTTGAAAAAGTCATAGTAGCTATATCCGGCGGCATTGATTCTGCTCTAGTTACAACAATAGCGGTTGATGCACTAGGCAGAGAAAATGTGGTAGGTCTGTCAATGCCATCTCGGTATTCGTCAAAAGGAAGCGTTACAGACAGTGAACTGCTAGCGGAAAACCTTGGTATTAAGTTGCTTAAAACATCTATTGAGCCTGTTTTTTCAGAATACTTAGCTACATTAAAAGACCTATTCATGACTGCTAAGCCAAATATAGCTGAAGAAAATTTGCAATCCAGAACCAGGGGCACTCTAGTTATGGCAATGTCGAACAAGTTTGGCTGGCTAGCTTTGACTACTGGCAACAAGAGTGAATATGCGACAGGTTATGCTACTCTGTATGGAGACATGGCGGGAGGTTTTGCTGTCATTAAAGATGTTCCAAAAACATTAGTTTACAAACTCTGCAAATATAGAAACAGCATTAATCGCGTAATACCAACTGAGATCATTCAGAAGCCTCCAAGTGCAGAACTTAAGCCTAATCAACTCGATGAAGATTCTTTACCGCCGTACGATCAACTTGACAAGATTTTAAAAGCTTACGTCGAAGATGATAAAACCTATAAAGACATAATCTCGGAAGGCCAAAATGAAGATGTAGTAAGAAGGGTAATTAGCTTGGTTGACAACTCAGAGCATAAAAGAAGACAAACTCCCCCAGGAGTTAAAATAACTGAGCGAAACTTCGGTAGAGATAGACGTATGCCAATAGTAAATCGTTATAAATCATACTAATTTAAATTGACTATATTAAAACCGAAAATAGGCGCAATATTCCCGCAGACTGAGATCGGCAACAATCCTGATGAAGTGAGAAAGTTTGTCACTGCTGTGGAGTCAATGGGGTACGATCACATATTAATTTATGATCATGTTTTAGGCGCAGACACTACAAATCGACCAAATTGGGATGGGCCTTATAGGCTCGAGGATTCATTTCATGAAGTCATGGTTTTGCTAGGATATCTTGCCGCAATAACTACAAGAATAGAGTTGGCAACAGGTATTTTAGTTTTGCCACAAAGAGATACAGCTTTGGTGGCAAAACAAGCAGCAGAATTAGACATCCTAAGTAATGGTAGATTACGTCTTGGAGTTGGAATAGGTTGGAACGAAGTCGAATTCGAAGCTTTGAATAGTGAATTTACCAACCGCGGTGCCCGGATAGAAGAACAGGTATCTGTACTTAGAGAATTATGGACAAACGAGTTAGTAACGTTCAAAGGTAAATGGCATTATTTAGATAATGTCGGCATTAACCCTTTACCAATACAGTCGCCCATACCTATATGGTTTGGTGGAGCAGCAAATGCTGTTATGCAAAGGATAGGTAAAATGGGTGACGGTTGGATATATCCAGGTTATTCTCCATTCCCAGACATGCAATCAAAAACTATGCTCGACTCAATCAAAAACTCTGCTAATCAAGCTGGCAGAACGATTAGTCAAATTGGCATAGAAAAAATTCTCTCTGAATCAGAAAAACCTGAATCAGGATGGTCAGATTCTATTAAGTTATGGATGGAGTATGGAGTCACTCACATTTCAATTAATACAATGGGAGCAAAATTAACATCAATTGACAAGCATTTAGACGCTTTAAAATTATTCATTAATGCGATAATAAACAATCAAAAAAATGACACTACTAAAAACACCATTAAATAAAACACATATTGAATCAGGCGCACGAATGGTACCTTTTGCTGGCTGGGATATGCCCGTTCAATATAGCGGAATAATAGAAGAAGTTAAGGCTGTAAGAAATGCTTGCGGCTTATTTGATGTGTCACACATGGGTAGGATAGATATACAGGGCTCTGCGGCATCTGATTTCCTTAATAAAACGCTTAGCGTCGATGTTAATAAACTTAAACCAAACCGGGCCAAGTACGGAGTTATATGTAATATTGATGGTGGAATCATCGATGACTGCATTGTATATAAATTTGATTCCGATCACTTTTTACTTGTACCTAATGCATCTAATAAAACTATTGTTATTGACTGGTTAAATCAACATAAACCCAAGTCAAATGTCTCCATGATTGATATAACCACCCAACATGCAATGATCGCTTTGCAAGGGCCTAAGGGTATGCAAACACTCAATGATCAAGTGCAAAGTGATATGTCATTATTAAAAATGTTTAATTTCACCCAAGAAGCGTTTTGTGGCACCGACGTAATGATTGCTCGAACTGGATATACCGGTGAAGATGGCGTCGAATTATTTGTACCAGAGTCTAAAGCTGCTCACGTATGGAATATATTAGTCGATAGTGGTGCAAAACCATGCGGACTTGGGTCACGAGATTTGCTCAGGCTAGAAGCAGGGCTGCTTTTACATGGAAACGATATGAATACAAAAATAAATCCTTTTGAAGCTGGTCTAGAAAAATTCGTGAATTGCGATAAAGATGATTATCTTGCGGGACCAGCTTTAAGAAAAATTCGTTCCGAGGGGCCAGAAAAAAAGCTAGTAGGTTTTTATGTAGATGGCAATCGAGCAGCTAGGCCTGGTTATACGATAAATCACGGAGCTACACAGGTGGGTTATATCACGTCTGGAACCTATTCACCGACTCTTAATAGAAATATTGCTTTAGGATACGTTTTAACCGAGCTAATTGATAACAATAAAAATCTAAAATGTGATATAAGAGGACAGTTCACAGATATTGTAATAACAAAATTACCTTTCTACTCTAGATAATACTTGAACTTATAAATTAAAAGGTGACGTAATGAATCCTTCAGAATTTAAATTTTCAGAAGAACATGAATGGGTGAATTCGACAAATAATGGTGAATTTACAATAGGCATAACGGATTTTGCTGCAGGCACTCTTGGAGATGTTGTTTTTGTAGAATTACCTGAAGTTGGCTCCGAAATAAAACAGTTTGAAAAATTTGGAGAAATTGAATCTGTTAAGGCTGTTTCAGATTTGTTTGCACCGATAAGTGGAACAATTTTGAAGAAAAATGAAAATCTAACTTCCGAACCAGAACTAGTTAACCAAGATGCTTATGGTGATGGATGGTTAATTACGATAGCCCCAAAAGATTTAACGGAACTTGACAGTCTGATGTCATCACAAGATTACGGTAAATTTACGGAATCACAGTCACATTAAATTAACAATGAGTGCTGATCAAAATACAGATTTAAAATTTACATCACCTTATACTCCGAACACCAAAAATGACCGTGCTGAAATGCTCAAAGCTATAGGAGTGAAAACCGTAGATGATCTTTTTAGAGATATACCAGAAAATTACCTAAATCCAGAATTGAAAATTCCGGATGCTATCTCTGAAATGGAATTGGTACAGGAGATGGAAGAGCTTGCCGGTTTAAATGCTGTACCCGGAGACTACGCTTCTTTCCTTGGATCGGGAGCATATAGGCATTTTATTCCTTCAATTGTAAACAGATTGGCTTTGCGATCAGAATTTATGACCTGCTATACCCCATATCAACCGGAAGTTTCTCAAGGCACACTACAAGCCCATTTTGAATTTCAGTCGATGGTATGCCAACTAACTGGTATGGATGTTGCGAATGCCGGGATGTACGATGGATCTACAGCCCTATCAGAGGCAGTGTTAATGGCCTGCAGAGTTACAAAAAAAAGCGCTATCAATGTACTGGATTCAGTATCCCCTCAATACAAGGAAGTTCTAAAGACATTTTTAGATGCACCAGGAATAAAGATGGATTCGTTAAAAGATGGAATGGCTAGTTCCAATGAAAGTCATGCCTGCTTAATAGTACAGCAGCCAAATTATTTTGGTTATTTTGAAGACTTAACTACATTATCCGATGACATACACAAAGCAGGTGGATTACTAATCGTTTTGACAGATCCAATATCTTTGGGCATGTATAAAACTCCTGCAGACTATGGAGCAGATATTGTAGTCGCAGAAGGACAATCTTTAGGTATATCTACTTCATACGGAGGTCCCTATGTTGGATTATTTGCATGTAAACAGGATTACATCAGGCAAATGCCAGGTCGAATAGTCGGCCGCACCAAGGACACTAATGGTGAAACTGGATATGTGTTAACTCTACAAACCAGAGAACAGCATATTAGGAGAGACAGAGCTACATCTAACATATGTACATCCGTCGGATTAATAGCTTTAATGTCAACAATTTACATGATCTCTCAAGGTAAACAGGGCCTAAAGCATATTGCAAATCTCTGTTATCAAAAAGCTCATTATGCTGCTGCTCAAATAAATGATATCCAAGGTTATTCTGTTAACTTAGACAGGCCTTTTTTCAAAGAATTCGTGATTTCTTGTCCGATATCACCTGCCAAAATCAATAAAAGGTTGCTCAGTAAAAAAATAATCGGTGGCATTGACGTTAGCAGTCAAATTAAAAATGGAATGTTGGTTTGTATTACAGAGACCAACTCTAGGCAAGAAATCGATTCGCTGGTTACTGCCCTCAGGGAAATCAGCGCTGAAATTGGGTCTGATGAAAAATAATCATATAAATACAAATGATTCCAAAAGACGACTAAGTATGGACAGAAGTGTTGCTGGTCGCATAGGTACAACGTTGCCAAAACTAGACGTGCCTGTCCAAGATGACCCGCCCAAAAACCTCCTAAGAGAATCATTGGAAATGCCCGAGCTAAGTGAAAGCGAGATTGTGCGTTACTTAACGCAAATTAGTACTTTCAACTTTTCTATCGATCATAACTTCTACCCGCTGGGTAGCTGTACTATGAAATATAACCCAAAAGTAAACGATGACATTGCTGCATTGCCAGGATTCTCGGAGATTCATCCTCTACAGGAAGAATCTACTGTCCAGGGAGCATTAAAGTTAATGCACCATCTACAAAACATCCTAGCTGATATAACAGGTATGGCTGGGACTTCATTAGCGCCGATGGCGGGTGCAGAAGGTGAGCTCGCCGGAATGTTAATGACTCGCGCTTATCATCAAAGAAATGGAGATACAAAAAGAACCAAAATACTGGTTCCTGATAGTGCTCATGGAACTAATCCTGCTTCAGCTGTCATGGCTGGATTTGAAGTTATATCATTGAACACTGATTCCAAAGGAAATACTGATATTGAAGCACTGAAATACGTGCTATCAGATGAGATAGCCGGATTTATGTTAACTCAACCAAGTACACTTGGCTTGTTTGATACAAACATACTTGAAGTTGTAAACATGGTTAGAGATGTGGGCGGAATAATATATGGTGATGGAGCGAACCTTAATGCGCTTGTTGGCAAGCTTAAACCAGGTGATTTAGGTTTCGATATATTACACTCAAACCTACACAAAACGTTTACTCAACCTCATGGAGGAGGTGGACCTGGCGCAGGAGCCGTAATGGTTAGTGAACGCATTTTGCCATTTCTACCAACACCAGTGATAGATCGTCAAATAGATAAATCGAATTCTGAGTTCTATAGTTTTACGCGCCCTGAACACACAATTGGTAAAATGGGTGCATTTCATGGAAACTTTGGAGCATTGGTAAGGGCATACGCTTATATTAGAACACTAGGAAAGCAAGGCGTACCCAAAGTCAGTGAAGATGCAGTTATAAATGCTAATTACATACGAACGCAACTAAAGGGAATCTATGATTTACCATATGACAGAACCTGCATGCATGAAGTGGTTTTCTCAGCCAGAAATTTAAAAAGGGATTATGGTGTCACAGCATTAGACGTTTCAAAAAGATTAATAGATTATGGCATACACCCTCCAACTATGTACTTCCCTCTAATCGTTGAAGAAGCGCTAATGATAGAACCAACCGAAACTGAATCCAAAGAAACTATAGATGAATTTATAGATATTATGAAGAAAATTGCACAAGAAGCTGAAGATGACCCTGGCTTACTTAAAGAAGCACCACATAACACCCCCAACACTAGACTAGATGAGGCTTTAGCTGCGCGAGAACCAGATCTTAGATGGAATAAGTAATGTCACAAGGAAATGCTAACCTCGCGCTAGGCAAATCAAAATATATATTAATTAAGAGATCCGGAGTGTAATCTTATGAAGATTGGATCACCAGCTTTTGACTTTGAAATGGTTGATCAACACGGAAACTTACACACGCTAAGTGATTATGCTGGCAAACAGAATGTGCTGCTTTCATTCCATATATTTTCTTTTACCAAAGGGTGTAATAATCAAATCACTGGATTTAGATCAAACTACCTGAAATTTAAGGAACTTAACACACAAATTCTGGGAGTAAGCTGTGATGCACAACCAACTCAAACTGCTTATTCAACTTCATTAGGCAACCTACCGTATCCGGTACTTTCAGACTTCCATCCTAAAGGGAAGGTATCCAAACAATTTGGAATATTCAATGAAGATCGAGGAACGTCAGATCGGGGCGTTTTTATCATTGATACTAGTGGTGAAATTAAATATATACAGATATACAAAAGAGCAGAAGACATAGATATTGACCATTTACTAGAAGTGCTAGCAAACCTTTCTCAATAAACCACCTATGTTAGGAGAAAAGCATTAAAGGCAATTTTAAAGAAAATGACGTCGCATTATTAATTGATCGACGTGGTAGAGAATATATGGTTAAGCTGGTAAACGGGGAAGTGTTTAATTCTCACAACGGTCATTTCAAACACGAATCCCTTTTCAATAAACCTCCAGGTTCATGGATTAAAACATCTCAAGGAAATTTAATCTTAGCTCTACATCCTACAATGGGAGATTTCACAAAATTGATGCCTAGAACTGCCACAGTGGTATATCCCAAAGATTTAGGAGCTATTCTTGTCTCAGGAGATATATTCCCGGGAGCCAAAGTCCTCGAGGCTGGATGCGGTTCAGGCGCTGTCACTATAAGTCTTATGAGAGCTGTCGGAGAAAAAGGTCACGTTTATTCATACGATATTAGAGAAGATATGATAGACCGCGCACGCAGAAACGTAAAAGAAATGCTACCTGACATGAACAATGTGTCGATTCAACTTGGAGACGTATCAACTGCAATAGAACATGATGATCTGGATAGAATAGTATTAGATTTGCCTGAGCCGTGGAAAGTTGTAGATAACGCATCTAAATCACTTCTAGCAGGTGGAATATTTATAAGTTTTCTACCAACAGTACTACAGGTACATGAATTGAGTGAAACATTGAAAGTAAATCCCCATTTCTCATTAGTAGAGACATCTGAATTAATGGTTAGATCATGGCATGTGGCACAACGTTCAATAAGGCCTGACCATAGAATGATCGGGCATACTGGGTTTATAACCACAGCTAGAAAATGTTTACCAATAAAACCTACTGATTAGATGTTTCTGTAAACCCTTCAAACAAATCATCAATTTCAATATAAGAATTTGAGTATTTATTGGAGAGTATTTTAATATGATCGTTATTCTTCAATGGTGTATATTTAGCAAAAGACTCTAACTCATCAATCGATGGCCATAATTTTTCCAGAGATAGCTCAGTCTGCTGCTTAGATTGAATCAAGACTTTAAACCCACCAAGGTTTTCAGGCCGACACAACATATCAATTGAATGTAAATTTTCTTGCTTCTCATTAATATTTAAACTTATATTCCTAAGATGGTTTTGCATTTGCACAATTCCGGTATTTTGCAAAAATTCAGCTTGATCTATTAGGCCTATATTGAAGATTCCATTTTTTGCGCCCGATTCTATTACCCTTGAAAAATCGACTTTTGCCGTGAGATCCTGCTGACCAATTTTTTGATATGGGCTCAAACCATAAACATGTTTATAATATGTTTGAAGGCTTCCCTTAAAATTTGATTTTGAGTACAAGTCATCTTTATAGGATCCATAATCAATAGTTATAATAAACCCTTCCTTAAGAATATCTGACACCCTAGCCATCCAATTATCTATCCCTGTATTAAATTCACCTTTTTGACCATCGGCCAACGGGGTCTCTAAAGAGTTTAGATATTCGTTTATCAGTGAATTAGAACTTCTTTCTGTAATTTCAACTATATTTTCGTTATCATCCAGAGCAACAAAAACCTCGTGAATTTCGCCGTCTAAAATTTTAAACCGTGCTACAGGAAAGGCATCTAAAAGCTCATTTGAAATTACACAGCCAGTTATCTGAGTGGGCACTTCATCTCTAATATCAGTAGAAAAATATTTTAAACTGTCAGCAAACTCAATATCCAATTTGCCTGCAGCGTTAGTGATGTCTCGCGATAAAACACCATTGCCTGACCCGATTTCAACTACAGCAATTTCTTTCGGCCTGTCCAATAACATCCACATCTGCCTTAACTGAATTGCAATGCACGCTCCGAATACGGGAGACACAGAAGGACTCGTATAATAATCTTCTCGATACGGTTGCTTTTCATCTGAGCAATAGTAACCATAACCAGGCAAATACAAAGCAACTTCCATAAATTCTGAAAATGAGATTTTGCCTTTTTCCGTTATCCTGGTGCGTATCTCATTAATCACATGGCTTGATTGTTCGGTATTTCCGTTCATAAGCTTGCAGCACTCATATATGTTTATCAACAATACCTTTACTAAAACAAAGACATTAGTGGCAGAATTAAGAGATTTATTCTAGCGCCTAGCGATTATCCATCTTGATATATTCACGATTCTTATCACCGACGTACAAAAGTCGCGGCCGCAACAGTATATTGTTGTCTAGCTGTTCGAGAACTTGTGCTGTCCATCCAGGTACTCTGCCCATAGCAAATATAGGAATATATAACTGCTCTGGAATAGACAATATTTGATATATTGCACCTGACCAAAAATCTACATTCTGTGCTATGCCCTTTTTGGCATAAGGCTCCATTGCCTCAGCAACTTCTTCAAGAATTGCAAACCACTTTGGGTCACCTTTTCTTTCACTAAGCTTCCTTGCATCTTCTTTTAAATGTTTAGCTCTGGGATCCTCAGTTCTATAAACACGATGTCCAAATCCAACTATAACTTTTCTATTCTTTAAACTGGATTTAACATAATCTCTGGCATTATCCTTTGTACCAATCTCAAGAGCCATCTGCATTACCCCTTCTGCTGCCCCACCGTGTGAAGGACCTTTTAAAACTGCTATGCCTGCGGTTACAGCACAATGTATATCGGCTTTTGTTGAGGCTGCTATTCGAGCAGCGAACGATGATGCATTAATTCCATGTTCAGCGTGTAATACAAAGTCTTTATCTATAAGTGCAGCATCATCTGGGTCGGGTACATCTCCTGATAACATATACAGAAAGTTAGCGGCATGACTTAGGTCATCTCGAGGACTAATTGGATCCTTACCGATACTCAACCTATAATGAGATGCCACAATCGTTGGAGCCATAGCAGTAAGCTTGACACCTTTAAGGAGAGTAGATTCAAGCGATATATCTTCAACGTTCTCTTCCAATGACGAGCTAGCAGAAATAGCCGTTCTTAAAGCATCCATTGGATGCGACCGTTTTACGATATTTAGAACTTCTAATATCTCCGCTGGTATCGCTCGAGATGATTTAAGTAACATATCAAACTTTGATAACTGTTGAGAATTCGGTAAGTCCCCATACAATAAAAGATAAGCTGTCTCTTCAAAACATGAGTTTTCAGCCAAATCATCAATATTAAAACCTCGATAAAATAATTGGCCCTTTTTACCATCAATAAAACTCGATAGTGTTCGATCTATATAAACATCTCTAAGTCCACGCCTGATATCTGCTGTTTCTTGTTCGCTCATACCAATAATAAAACCCGTAATTCTAATTCTTGCGATGAAAAATAACGCCTATAAACAGCATAAAGTTTTTACACATAACCTGCTGTATCTAGGACTTTAAAGCATATGAAAGGCTACCAGTTCAAATTAATACTGTCAACAAGTGAATTCCTTTTAAATGCCTATGGCATGCGGTAAACACCGTTTTAACATGTCCACAAAAATGATTTTACGAATCTCTTTAAATTGTTTTCTTTGACTACTCATATAACTAATCCGTAAAATAGCCAAAAATAAACTCATTTAAGTGATTATGGCTAAAGATTCCTTCGTTCCTGAAGTTGTGATATTACGGCTGCCTTTATATATAAGAGCTTTAACTCAAATGTCCACAGAAGGGCAAACAGTAATAAGTTCCAAAAGTTTAGGAGATAGGCTACAAATAACCCCTGCTCAAATCAGAAAAGATTTGAGTTATTTTGGACGTTTTGGAAAACAAGGACGTGGCTACAAAATCGAGTCGCTAGTCGCAGAATTAACAAACATCTTAGGTCTAAACAGGCAATGGAATTCTTGTATTGTTGGAGTTGGTCGCCTCGGTAAAGCTATCATAAATTATCCAGGATTCGTGCCAGAAGGTTTCAAAATAATCTATGCGTTTGATAATGATCAGTCTAAGGTTGGTCAGACCGTAAACGAAATAAAAATTTTGCCAATGAATGAGATTAAGGCAATTGTAAAAGATAATAACATTAAAATAGCCATTCTGGCGGTTCCAGCAACGATTGCCCAAAATGTGATATCAGACTTAGTAGAAACCAATATAAAAGCAATACTCAACTATGCACCTATCGCGCCAAAAGTACCTAATGGATTGATTGTAAGAAATATTGACCCGGTACTTTCTTTACAATCAATGACTTATTACCTCGATTAATTTCGCAGGTAACCGATGTTGCATAGTAAATATGAACTGAAAATAAAAGACTGGTTTACTTTGCTTTAGAAGACCTTTTCCTCTTTGAAACAAAGACTCGCGCCTGAGATCGTTTCAATGCGCGAATTGCTCTTTCAAGATCTAAATCAGATCCTGATGAATTTACTTTATCTTGTGCACGCTTCAATGCTGCTTCAGCTCTTTCGACATCAATATCTTCTGCGCGCTCTGCGGTATCAGCCAAAACAGTCACAACATTTTTTAAAACCTCGAGAAACCCACCCGAGACAGCTATATTAGTCTCTTCGCCATCCTTTAATACCTTCAATTCTCCAGGCATTAAAGATGTCAGCAAAGGAGCATGATTAGGCAAAATGCCCAGCTGCCCTTCGGCACCTGGAGCTACAACACTGCTTACTTCGTCTGAATAGACCAGTTTCTCTGCAGTTACTATGTCTAAGCGCATTGTTGGCAAATTACTTCTGCTCCGATTTCATTTTCTCGGCGTTTTCTACAGCTTCATCTATTGTTCCAACCATATATAGCGCCTGCTCAGGCAAATTGTCATGCTTGCCCTCCAAGATCTCTTTGAATCCCCTAACTGTTTCCTTGATTGGAACATATCTACCTTCCCGTCCAGTAAAGACTTCTCCAACGAAAAATGGCTGAGATAAAAATCTCTGTATTTTTCTAGCCCGAGCAACTATCGTTCTATCTTCATCAGATAATTCTTCCATTCCAAGAATAGCAATAATATCCTGGAGGTCCCGATACCTCTGCAAAACTTGCTGTACATTTCGAGCTACATCATAATGTTCCTGACCAACAACGCTAGGCTCTAATATCCTTGAGAAACTTGTCAGTGGGTCTACCGCAGGATACAAACCTAGCTCTGCAATCGATCTCTCCAAGGCTACTACCGCATCTAAATGACCAAATGTTGTTACAATACCTGGGTCTGTATAGTCATCTGCAGGTACATATATCGCCTGCAATGATGTTATTGACCCGGATTTACTAGACGTAATTCTCTCTTGTAGATCTCCCATTTCTGTAGACAAAGTTGGCTGATAACCCACAGCTGACGGCATACGGCCAAGCAACGCAGAAACTTCCATCCCGGCCAAGATGTATCTATATATATTATCTACGAACAATAAAACATCTTGCCCTCTTTGTTCCTTGAAGTATTCAGCCATTGTAAGTCCGCTTAATGCAACTCTTGCCCTAATCCCTGGAGGCTCATTCATTTGCCCAAAAACAAGCACTGTACTATCTATTACCCCAGATTCCTGCATTTCATGCCAAAGATCATTTCCTTCACGAGATCTTTCACCTACTCCAGCAAATACTGACACCCCTTGGTGCTCAGTACCAATGTTCCTAATTAACTCCTGAATAATAACCGTCTTTCCAACTCCTGCACCACCAAATGTTCCAATTTTGCCTCCCTTAGTAAACGGGGTTATGAGATCCATTACTTTCACACCTGTCTCTAGAACCTCAACTTCCGTAGCCTGATCTTCGAATGACGGCGTTGGCCTATGGATCGGCCATGTTTCACTATCTTTTATCTCATCAAGGCCATCAAGTGTCTCTCCTAAGGTGTTGAATAATCTACCCAATGTAGGATCGCCTACCGGCACAGATATAGGACTTCCAGTATCAACGACCTCTACTCCTCTTGTTAGGCCTTCAGTCGGCCCCATTGCTAAGCATCTCACACGATTGTTGCCAATATGCTGCTCAACTTCAAGTACTAGTCGTTGGTCTCCTATTTTTGTTTCAACGGAATTAAATATCGCTGGCATTTCCTCAGCCGGGAATTCCACGTCAACTACGGTTCCAATTACTTGGCTTACCTTTCCACTAGACATCAATTTCTCCTAAATTAAAAAACTTAATTATTTGTTCTATCCCTCTACTGCTGCTACGCCACCTACGATATCGAGCAGTTCACTTGTAATAGACTCTTGTCTCACTTTATTCATTTCTAAAGTTAAATCAGATTTCATTTCGAGCGCATTATCTGTAGCATTTCTCATTGCCACCATACGCGCAGACTGCTCGCTGGCGATGGATTCTAAAATTGAGTGATAAATCTCCATTTCAATATAACGAGGCAATAATTCATTTAAAACGTGGCTTGAATCAGGCTCATAAATGTAACCCACTTTATCTTTATTCTCTAATTCTGCAGGCTCAACTGGTAATATGGTAATTAATTCCGGTTTTTGAACCGTGGTATTCACAAATTTTGAATATACGACATAAACAGCATCTATGTTTCCTTGAGTATACTCATCGACAACAACTTTTGTGATTGGCGCCATAGAATCGACAGTTGGCCTATCGCCCATATCAGTAAAAACTGCTTTAAGATTCGATGTTCGTCCAAAAAAATCTCTCGCCTTCTTACCAACAGCAACCACCTCTGCTTCATACCCAGAATTTAATATATGCTGGGCAGCAAATCGGTTTACAGATGTATTCAATCCGCCAGTAAGGCCACGATCCGGAGTTATAACTATAACACCTATCTTTTTTATTTCTCGAGGTGTCAAAAGAGGATGAGGATCATCTTCAAATTGCGGCTGAGCTGCCAAATCTGAGAGTAAACTCATCATGCGTTCAGCATATGGCCTGCCTTGCAAAGCCATCTGTTGAGCTCGCGTCATTTTAGACGCAGCAATCATAGACATAGCTTTTGTTATTTTCGAAGTATTGTCTACGCTCTTAATTCTGCGTTTTAATTGTTGTGCTGAAGCCAATTGTTAACCAACCATAGTCTTTTTGAATTCTTCAAGAGCTTTATCAAGTTTTTTAGTGACATCGTCGCTCAAGTCACCTGAGTCATTAATATTCTTTACTATCTCAGCATGACTTGATTGCATAAAGCTATTTAATGATGCTTCCGCTTGCTGTATCTTTTCCACCTCTATCTCATCTAAGTAGCCATTTGATAAGGCATACATGACGACCACCTGATCGGCTACAGTCAAAGGTTTATTTTGATCTTGTTTTAAAATCTCAACTGCTCTCTGACCTCTAGCTAGCTGCGATCGTGTAGCTTCATCTAGATCCTCGGTACCAAATTGAGCGAATGTAGCCAACTCTCTATACTGAGCTAACTGGATACGTAATCCACCAGCAACAGATTTCATAGCTTTAGTCTGTGCAGAACCACCAACTCTAGATACTGATAAGCCAGCATTAATCGCTGGCCTTATACCAGAGTTGAATAATTCAGATTCTAAATATATCTGTCCATCCGTTATAGATATAACATTTGTTGGAACATATGCAGAAACATCACCAGCTGTTGTCTCAATAATTGGTAAAGCTGTTATTGACCCGCCTCCACTTGCTTCATCCAACTTTGCTGCTCGCTCCAACAAGCGACTATGCAAATAGAAAACATCTCCTGGATACGCTTCACGGCCAGGCGGTCGCCTTAACAAAAGTGACATTTGTCTGTATGCCCATGCATGTTTCGTTAAATCATCATATACGATAAGTGCATCTTTCCCTTGGTTCATAAAATATTCTGCCATAGCGCAACCGGCATAAGGGGCCAAATATTGCATTGCTGCTGGATCTGCTGTGTTCGCAGCTACTACAATGGTATGCTCCATGGCTCCATATTTCTCAAGCATTGCTACTGTCTGTGCAACCTTGGAAGCCTTCTGCCCCACGGCCACATATACACAAGTTAAATCTCCACCTTTTTGATTAATAATTGTGTCAATTGCAATCATTGACTTTCCAGTAGACCTGTCTCCAATTATTAACTCACGCTGACCTCTGCCTATAGGTATCATTCCATCCACAGCTTTAATTCCAGTTGCAGCAGGAGTGTTTACAGGGCTTCGAGAAGCCACGTCAGGAGCCACAATCTCAGCAGGCATAGTTTCAGTCGCTCCCGTAGGACCTTTACCATCAATTGGCTCACCAAGAGAATCAACAACTCTACCTATAAGTTTTTCACCTACAGCAACTTCAATTATTTTCCCAGTACTTCGTACCTCAGAACCTTCTTGAACTGATAGTGGATCTTCTAGAATAACCGCTCCTACAGAATCTTCTTCTAAGTTCATCGCAAGACCAGTTACTCCACCTTCAAACTCAAGAAGTTCAGAATAACTAACTCCAGACAATCCATGTATTCTAGCCACTCCATCACCAACTTCAATAACGGTGCCGACGTCAACAAGTGTGAGATCACTTCCAAAGTCTTCTATCTGTTTTTTTATTACGGCCGCTATATCCTGTCCCTTACCTGCCATTTTTTTCTCCCGGATTTACTTAATATTTTACCTAACTAGATCACTTCTCATCTTATTAATTTTATGCCTCAGCGAAGCATCAATTAATTTGTCACCAATACGAGCCACCATCCCGCCTATGATTGACTTATCCACAACATTAGAAAGAATCAATTCATGCTCTATTAATCCCTGTAAAGATTCTTGCAACTTACTCAACTGCTTATCGCTTAAAGGAACTGCGGAGGTTATATTTCCTCTGGCCACTTTATTGTGTTCATCAACTAATCCTTTAAAATGATTCACTATTCCAGAAAGCCCGTCCACTGCGTTTCTATTTACTAATAATGCAATCATATTCCGTGAAGATGAATTAATCTTTCCAGAAATTAATTTATCCAACACTTGAAGTTTTTTAGCTAGTGGTAATCTTGGAGAATTGAACATCTCAACAAGCCCTTCATTGGCAAGCAAATCCTGAACCATTTCCATATCAGTCACCCATGAATCCAGCTGCCCCTCTTTGAGGGCAATATCAAATGCCGCTTGTGCATATCTTTTTATTGCAATAGCGGCCATTTCTACCTATTCCTCCAGCTAATTTTTAACTTCATAATCACTTATCTTTTCTTAATACGGCACTCTCTTTAACAACCGTATCTATCAAATCTGTGTGTTGAGACTTATCAATAGATTTTTCCACGATCTTCTCTGCTGCATCCACAACTATGGATGCAAATTCTCTTCTCAGTCCATCTATAGCTGCGTCTCTTTCTCTTTGGATATCAGCTTCAGCTCTTTGCTTTTCTGCATTAATTTCCTCACGAGCTTTAGCTAATTCCTCTTCCTTGAATTTATCGGCGATATCTTTTGCGTTAGCAATCATTTTCTGACCTTCAGCTCGAGATTCCGCAATTTGCTTTTCCATAGCTTCTTTTGAAGAATTTACTTCTTCGCGCGCTTTATCTGCGGCCTCTAAGCTGTCCTGTATCTTCTTTGATCTATCGCCCATTGCTTTGGATATCGGTTTATACAACAGCATCCATAACACGGCAAACAGTATCGCAAAGCTTACAAGCTGCGTTACTAAACCAGGCAGATTTATTCCTAGTGCATCCATAAAATACCTTCTAAAATTTTAGTGCGTGGCCGAAACTGTGTCGGCCACTAAATTTATTACACGAATTTAATAATAATAGCGACTACCAAAGCATAGATAGCTATAGCTTCAGTAAACGCAATTGCTAAAATCATGTTCTGCTGAATCAAACCACCGGCTTCTGGATTACGTCCAATAGACTGCATTGCGCTTGATGCCAAAAGACCAATACCGATGCCAGGGCCCAAAGCTCCAACACCCATGGCTATTCCTGCTCCTAAGCTAGCTACATCACCTTCCATAACAGTTAACCTCCTAAGGTTTATTTAATTTAATCTGTCTATACGATTCTAATGATCATCATGTGCCGCCCCAGCAACACTAGCAAACACTAGAGTAAGCATGGAGAAAACATATGCTTGTATTAAACCAACGAACAATTCTAGTCCTAAAAATGGCATAATTCCTATAATTGGAATCAAGAAAGCCATCGCAAACAACAATACCTCACCTGCAAAGATATTTCCAAACAACCTGAATGTAAAGCTGATCACCCTGCCAACTTCACTGATTAGCTCTAATATACCTACAGCAAACCAGATAGGGCCTTGTTTAAAATTAATATATTTTGTTGCGTGAGAAAAGAAACCCAAAGTCCTTAGAGCCCAAAAGTGAACAAAAAACATTGCTACTAACGCTATCGCCAGCGTCGTATTAATATCGGTATTTGCGGATCGGAGGAACGGTATTAGTATACCTGCTTGCTTCCCATCTTCAACGATACTATGATCGTGTTCCCATTCCTCTGCTGTCACAGTTTCTGAAACAGAACCGAAACCCAAGACTCCAACATTTCCACTACCATTAAATATATTAAGCTTTACTTTTGATAACTCTTTATCTTTCTTTTCGGCATGATGTATAGCTAGATGCGGATCTTCTATCCAACCTATGGTGCCAAATCCCGGAAGAATACCGATCCAATTTGAAATCAGTATGAACAGGAATATGGTTAGAACTAGTGGTATATACTGCGCTGAGCGTTTACCCGAAACTCCAACTCCCAACTTCTGAAAATATTCGATAATTACTTCGAAAAGGTTTTGGAATCCACTAGGCACTTCTTTTATTTTTCTCGATGCAACAAATCCTAGTATCAGTAAAATACCAATCGTGATCCAAGTGGTGATCATAGTGTTAGTTATATGAAACCCGCCAATATTGGGTTCACTTGAAATAGGCTCAGCTGGCAACTGCAAAGCAGCTAAAGGGGCACCGAGGAAGCCAAGACCAAATGCATCTCCTAAACCACCTCCTGCAAGACCAACTATAAATAAAGATCCAAACACAATTATTGCAATTAGAAGTTTTGGCTTTTTAAGCAATTTCAAATTAATTTAACCTTTATTTACTAAGTTTATAATCTAAAGACTAATTATCCAAAGTCGCAGTCAGCATCCTATACATCCCAAAAACCGATAGAGCCAAACCTAGCATTACTCCTGCAATAGTGAATCCAGGGGTCGAACCGACAAATCTATCCAAAAAATAACCCCCAAAAGCCCCCCCGGCAATTAAAATTGCAACGAACCAACCTATACCTACCAGTCTCGCTACCAGATAAGTTTTCTTTGAAATTTTTGCCTTATCGATCAATGGTTTCAATATCTCGTTTTATGAGATATTCCTTGACCAAATTAGCTTCGATTGAAAAGTTTATCACAATGTAAAAACTGCGGTAAAGAGCTTGATCCCTACACCACTTATTCATCATTTATGATTCCACGGTTTGATCGCCAGGATCACCTTCTTCAGTCTTGCTATCGCCAAGGTCATCTAGATCTAAAGTTGATACAAACTCTGTGAATGCAGATAAACTTTTGAGTTCTTCATCACGTACTGGTGTTGAATGACTTGAGCCAGAAAATTGCTTAGGCTTCCCTGTTTCTGCATCCATATCCACTCCAGCTTTTTCAAGTACGGATTCGTCAGCAAATATTGGCGCAGATGTGCGAACCGCCAGCGCAATCGCATCGCTCGGGCGTGAATCAACCTCCATGGTATCTCCATCAATAGCCAGTATAACCTTGGCATAAAATGTATCTTGATCAAGATCAGATACTATTATTCCATTAACTTTTGCACCAAGCGAATTAATAATGCTTCCAATCAAATCATGAGTAAGTGGTCTAGATATTGCTACATCCTGTAGTTTAACCGCTATTGCATCAGCTTCAGAAGCTCCAATCCAAATAGGTAGATAACGGTCCGCATCTTTAACCTTAAGAATAACCACTCTTTGATAATTCATTAAACTAACCCTGATGCTGTCAATCAACATTTCACGCAAAGAAGTGTTCTCCTTATTCCCAATACAGTTAAAATGATCCGAAGTATTCTTGAATACTTAGGCGATCTTTTCCTTCCCAATTCTAAAGTTGACTTTTCCACAGTGTCAACGAAACTGATTTTATTTAATGGTGCTAGAAAACCTACCAATCGAATCCATTCTCACAGAGAAGTTTATTTATGTCATCCTTTAAGCTTTTTACAGCTATATTTGCTGCCCTACCATAATTAGTCGACGACTGCGAAGAATAAAGTATTGATCGAGATGAATTAATCATCAAACCTCTTCCTGACTTATCAACACCATTTCGAATTACAGCTTTTAGATCTCCACCTTGGGCGCCAATTCCCGGAGACAAAATTTGAATATCTGGTGCTTTGCTCCTCAAATCCAGTAATTCATGAGGATAAGATGCGCCCGCGACGATGCCTACAACTGCTTTGGATTTAATTTTACTAGCACTCAAGGCAATTTCTTCAAATAACTTAACAGGTTTGTTAGCTCTATTTTTTATAATTAAGTCTTGAAATTCAAGAGCTCCTGGATTAGATGATCTACACCATATATAAATACACTTATCTGTATATTCTAAAAATGGATGCAGAGATTCAAGTCCTCCGTAAGCATTAACCGTTGTTGCATCAAAACCCCACTGATTAAACATCGCATCGGCATATGCTGCACTGGTACTTGCAATATCTCCTCTTTTACCATCGCCAATTATGATTGCATGAGGAGCGTAAAGACGTATATATTCAACTGTAGCCTCAAGATGTTTTAGCCCTTCTATTCCCATAGACTCATAGAATGCTAGGTTTGGCTTATAAGCACAGACGTGTTCTAAAGTGGAATTAATAATTTCGCAGTTAAATTTTGTGATATCAGAGATTGGCATTTTTGAGATCACAGGGTCTAATCCTACACAGATTAAACTTTGCGTTTTTCTCATAGATAAATTCAATCTAGCTAAATATTTATGCAAATCATCAACCATAAGTAAATTGTTTATTAATTAATACCTTACACCACTTTAACTATTTTCCGTTGGTCAGATTACTGTATTTCAGCAACGCCTATCGAGTTAGCTTTGATTATTAAATGCACATCTGAGCCTACATGCAGGTCTAATTCGGCTAAAGACCTGGTCGTTATCTCTACTAGCAACATTACCCCTATATCAACGTAAATCACCGTGCCGTTAGTGGAATTCGACACCTCTTTGACAATACCCTTTTTCACATTCCTTGCACTTAATCCTTGAGGTGACTGTTTTGAGATGATTATGTCAGCCGCCTTAATGGACACGGTAGATTTCGAACCAATTTCAGCTTTGAATGCCGGCACTTCCAGCTCTAAACTATCTAATGTAATTATCCCTATTCCTGTATCTTGACCATTATCTATCACGGTTGCTTCAAAAACATTTTCTAGCTCTGATATGTCTATTACATTAGCCATGCGTCTACTGAGCAGTAATTCATTCACTGGCCCTTCTACTACTTTTTCCCCTCTATCCAATACGATCACATGCTGGGCAAGAGCCAAAACTTCTGAAATTGAATGAGAGACTAATATCATATGGATGTTTAATTCTGTCCTGATACGATTTAAATAACGGATTATTGATCCCCGTACTCCAAAATCTAAACCTTGCATTGGTTCATCTAGCATCAATAATTTAGGTGAAATTGCCAACGCTCTGGCTATAGCCACACGCCTTGCTTCTCCTCCCGACAATTCAGAGGGATGTCGACTTAATACGTCGGAAAGCCCCATAATTTGAATCAACTCATCAGGTTCAATTTTTCTCTCCAGCGGCGGTACAAGCTTATACCCATAACTTATGTTATCCAAAACTGAAATGTGAGGGAAAATCAATGAATCTTGCAACACATATCCGATTCTTCTGTTTTCAGGTTTAACATTAATTTTTGTTTCAGAATCAAATAAGTCCGTACCGTATAAGCGGACATATCCTGTATCGGGTTGAATTAGTCCAGATAAACAATTTAATAAAGACGTTTTGCCGCTACCTGAATGCCCAAATATGGCAGTTACGCCCGATTGCAAACCAGCTTTTATCGATAATTTAAATTTTTTATACCGTTTGGTTACATTAAATGTCCCTATTACATCGTCGATATTGCCTAAACTCATGATTATTTACGGCCCCCAGAGTAGCTGTATTTATTCATTAGCCAGTTATGAATTAACAACGTAACAACAGCGAATAAAATACTAATTCCAATTAATTCAAAAACTTCTCCGTCTTTGCCAGTAAGAATACGTCCATAGATTGCAACTGGTAATGTTTCGGTTGAACCCGAAATCGAACCAGCAACGACAATCGTAGCTCCAAATTCACTAAAAGCCCTTACAAATCCAATTAGCAAGCCTGCAAGAATACCCTTATAAGCCAAGGGTATGGTTATGGTAAAGAAAACTCTCCAGGCACCTGCACCTAGAATCCTTGCGCTTTGCTCGAGACGATCATCTACATCAGCTATTCCTACCATTATTGATCTCACCATAAGTGGGAATGACACGACTGCTGCTGCTATTGCAGCCGCAAACCAAGTAAAAACAATATCTTTCCCAAATATAATTTGACTCAATTCCCCCAGCGGGCTGGCATTGCTTAAACTAACCAGCAAGAAAAATCCGATAATCACTGGAGGTAGTGCCAAAGGTAATGCAACAACTAAATCAAGTAGAAAGTTTATTGGCGTGTTCCTCTTTACTAAAAACCATCCTACCCCGACAGCCGGAACAATATTCATCAGCGTTGCGATTATAGAAACCTGAAATGAAAGTAATATAATTTCTAAATACATATCGGTTCGATATCACTCAGTTTAATGACACAAGCATACTACGGGAACGAAAACCCGTAATCTTTAAAAACTTCTTGAGCCCCTTCACCTAACAAAAATTCGCAAAAGTTCAAAGCCTCTCCTAAATTCCCAGATGATTTAGTTGTAGCAGCAACATATAAAACTTGGTCATATGCCTGTAAAGGGATTATATCTAACACATACAACTCTTCTGCGAGGATCGCGTCGGTCCGGTACACTATAGCTACATCTGCATTCCCTCTCTCCACATATGTTAACGCTATCCTGACATTTTCTCCGGTAACTACCTTTGATTTTAGACTATCATTTAGATCTAAATTATTCAGAGCTTGTAAAGCATATACTCCAGCAGGGGAAGTATCTGGGTCAGCAACGGCTATTCTTGAGATTTTACTAGAAGTTAAGTCGTCTAGGTTTTTTATCCGATTGGCTATATCTGCTTTGGAAACAAGAACCAAATTATTAGTTAACACATTGTATCGCTGTTTATTAAGTAAATTGCGCTCATCGAGAAAAGTGATGGGATCAAGACCAGCAGACAAAATTATGTCCGGATTTGCACCCAACGATATTTGTCTAGCAAGTTTTTGAGATCCGCCAAAACTAAATATTATTCTGGACTCATACTCTGCCTCATATGATATTTTTATGGTTTGAAGTGCATCATCGAGACTCGCTGCTGCAAACACCAAGATCGAATCAGAATTCCGGCTGCTGCAACTCACAGTAAAAACGATAGTCAACAACAGAAGAATGGCTGATATTTTTCGAGAAAATTTCATTAGTTATAAATACTACTTGTTTATTTCAATTATTACCCTATTTTTATCGATTGGATATATTGTTAGTAATAGTGCTTCTTGATATACTTTTGCTCACAACTTTTATGACGGTGGAAACAAAGTGGGGCCAAACCCCACTTTTCTTAATTAATGGGGCATTTGTAGAAAAATGAAAAGTGATTTCTTAATCGCATTAACGCAACTTGCAGCTGAAAGAAACCTGCCTAGGGACATTGTATTGTCTGCTATAGAGGCAGCGTTGGTTTCAGCGTTCCGAAAAGACAGCATAGCAACAGGGCAGGAAATATCTGTCAAACTAGATCCGGGTACAGGAGATGTCAGCGTTTATCTACTTAAAAAAGTGGTCGATGAAGTCGAAAATGACTTATTAGAAATAACATTAAAAGATGCCAAGAAATATCAAGCTGATATCACCGTAGGCGAAAACGTTGCATACGAAAAGCTCCCCGCCAGTGCAGGTAGGATAGCTGCCCAAACAGCTAAACAGGTGGTTCTTCAACGACTAAGAGAAGCTGAACGAGAATTAGTGTACGAAGAATATGCCGACAAAGAAGGGGGTGTATACACTGTTAATGTTCAACGAGTTGATTCCAAGCAAGTAGTTTGTGAAATGGGTAGAGCCGAAGCAATCCTACCTGTTTCTGAACAAATACAAACTGAGCGGTACCGTGTAGGCCAAAAAATTAAAGTTCTTCTGAAGTCTTTAGAAAGGTCTGTTAAAGGTCCTGAATTAATAATCTCTCGCGCAGATGATGATCTGCTCAGACGTTTATTTGAAATGGAGGTTCCAGAAATATACAACGGCTCAGTAGAAATAAAGGCTATAGCCCGTGAGCCCGGAGCACGAAGCAAGGTAGCTGTATATGCAAGTCAGGAGGGCGTAGACCCTGTTGGATCATGTGTTGGCCTCAGAGGTATACGAATTCAAAACATTGTCAATGAATTACATGGTGAAAAAATTGATGTTGTTCAATGGGACGAAAATCCAATAGTATTTATTTCTCATGCCCTTAGCCCTTCACAGGTATTGAGAGTGGATCTTATTCAAGATGATTTATCAGCAACTGCGATAGTCCCAGAAAGTACACTTTCACTAGCGATTGGTAAAGAAGGACAAAACGCAAGGTTGGCTGCAAAGCTAACTGGTTGGAAAGTCGATATTAAAAGTGATGCTGAAGTTGCAGATGAAGAACCAGTACAGCCGGCTGTCACTGAAACTACCAAACCATCAGAGGTCAGCTCTGAATTACCTGAGCCTATAGAAGAAGCAAAGGCCATCGAACCAGAAGTCACAGAGCAGTCAGAGGTAACGATAGAGGATAATGCTGACGAAGTTATTAAATCAGATGAGGTCGGTAAGAGTGATGAAGCCGAATTAGATGATAAAGACGCGGAGGCACCTGAAATAATCGATGAGGACCCTCAAGTAGAAGAAGATCTTATTGCAGCCGTGGCTGAGTTAGAATCATCTCCGGATGAGACATTGGATTCCGAACCAGATGAAGAACCAACTGAACCAGCGAAATCAGCAGCTGAGTTATCTGAAGAAGTATGGAATATTCGTAAGCCTGTAGTACCAGTAGATCCTGGTCAAATTAGATTCGCCGAGGATATAGAAGAACTATATAAAAGTGGTCCTGCCAAGCGAAAAGGGACCAGAAAGCGACGACCACGAACAGGCAAAACTACTCGCTAATAATAGATTTCTTGTAAGGCAATATGAAACGAGGTTGATATCCTGACTAATGCTAAAAAGCCTCCGCAGCGGACTTGCATAATTTGTAGAGGAAAAAATCCGAAACGAAATATGATTAGATTGGCATCGGTAGACGGTCAGGTTAAGGTGGATGTAGAAGCCCGACTTGATGGCAGAGGCATATATATATGCTCATCGAAAGGTTGTAGACTATCAGAACTTGAAGCTGGTAAGTTATCCTACAGTCTAAAAACAGTAGTAACAAAAGAGAATACAGCAGCAATAAGAGAACAATTAAGAACATCGTTTAAAGAGTGAATCTCAAAACATGGCAAAAAAAACAGTTAAAGAAACTAAAGAATCTGCTCAAAATATTTCGGTTGACCAACCTATAGCTGAAGCAGAGCCTCCTGCGCTGGAAATACCCAACGCGATTACAGTTGCCAGCCTTGCTGAAATGATGCAAATAGGTTCTATTGATCTAATTAAACAGCTGATGCGACTAGGCCACATGTACACAATTAATGATGTATTGGATTATGAACTTGCTGCTGATGTAGCCGAATCCTTTGGATTTGACGTATATGAACCTGAAGAAGAAACTCATGATGCCACATCGATCGTTCCATCGACTGACGTAGATGATTCAAAGGACTTAGTAAATCGTCCTCCAGTTGTAACTATCTTAGGTCATGTTGATCATGGAAAAACCACAATACTGGACGCCATTAGAAAAACAAAAGTTGTTGATGCAGAAGCGGGCGGCATTACCCAGCATATAGGGGCATACCAAGTTAAACATAACGACAAACTGATAACTTTTCTCGATACACCCGGTCATGAAGCTTTCACAGCCATGAGAGTACGTGGCGCCCAAGTAACAGATATAGCAGTTTTAGTGGTGGCTGCGGATGATGGACTCATGCCTCAAACACAGGAGGCTATAGACCATATAACTGCTGCAGGTGTACCGATGTTGGTATGTATAAATAAGATGGATAAACCCGAAGCTGATCCTGAAAAAATAAAAAGACAACTTTCTGAGAGAGATTTACTTGTAGAAGACTGGGGAGGCGATATTATCAGCGTTCCAGTTTCAGCGACTAAACAGGATGGTATACCAGATTTACTTGAAAACCTTCAGCTTTTAGCCGAAATGGCAGAATTGAAAGGCAATCCTCAAAAATTAGCTTCAGGAGTAGTGGTAGAAGCTAGGTTAGATAAAAGACGTGGTCCAGTTGCAACCGCCCTTATCCAAACCGGCACACTAAAAGTAGGAGATCATATTACAATTCGTGATTTGAGAGGCAGAGTTAAAGCAATGCTGAACGATCAAGGATTTAAAATTGATCAAGCAGGACCTTCAACTCCAGTGGAAATACTTGGAATTTCAGGCTTGCCGGAAGCAGGAGACATATTTAATGTTGCGCCTGATGAAAAAACCGCCAAGCGAATGGTATTAGATTACCAGCAAACTGCTGCACATCAATCCACCACGCTTGAAGATGCTTATACACGAATTGAATCAGGTTTGACGAAATATATGAACCTGATCATTAAAACTGACGTCCAAGGTAGCGTTGATGCAGTCTTAAATATGCTCAATAGTTTGAACGATGAACAATCTAAAATAAAAATCATCAGAGCATCAGCAGGTGGCATCACAGAAAACGATGTTATGTTGGCTTCGGCATCAGATGCAATAATAATCGGCTTTAATTCGGAATTACAACCTGGCGCATCAGCTCTTGCTTCACAAGAGGGCATAGATATTAGAACCTACAAAGTGATTTACGATTTAACTGATGATGTAGCAAAAGCTCTGCATGGACTGCTAGAACCTGTATTCAAAGATGTAATCGAAGGCGAAGCAGCAGTTAGAGAAACTTTCGAAATTGGTCGCAAGGGTACCATAGCAGGCTTTTATGTGAACAAGGGGAAAATAACCCGAGAATGCACAATTCATGTCATACGCAACGGCGAGCATATACATGAGGGAGCTATAATCAGCTTAAAACATTTCAAAAATGATGTGAAAGAAGTATCTAATGGTAACGAGGGCGGAGTGCTCATTAATGGCTTCAATGAATTTGAAGAGGGTGATATTTTAGAAGCGCATCGCTCCGAGCAAGTTAGTAAAAGCTAATAAAAAGTTAGGCCTATCAAATGACATGGCGTATCGATAGAGTAAATTCCACTCTTCGTCAAGAAATAAGTTCAATAATTTTAACCGTGCTAAAAGACCCAAGGCTAACATCACTAGTTAGCGTAATTGACGTTGATACCGCCAAGGACCTTAGATCTGCAAAAGTTTATATAAGTATTTATGGTGACACCGAGACAAAAAAATCGACAATCAAAGCGCTTAATAACGCTTCAGGATTCATATCAAAAAATATTTCAAATAAATTAAAAATTAAATCCACACCCAAATTAAAATTCCGTATAGATAATTCACTTGCTCAGGGATCGTTGCTGTCGGAAAAAATTAGTCAGATCGTGACTGCATATGAAGACGACAAAAAACAAACTTAATCTCAAATCGATCCACGGTATTCTACCAATCGATAAACCTCACGGGGTAACCTCAACGGAAGTTGTTCGCCAAATAAAAAGAGTCGTTGGCAAACAAAAAGTCGGACACACGGGAACATTAGACCCTTTTGCAACTGGCGTAATTCCTATTTGCATTGGCCAAGCAACTAGGTTAACTGAATTCTTAATAAATTCAACCAAAGAATACACTGGGGTAATTGAACTGGGTACTGAGACAAACACATACGATAGTTTTGGAGAAAAGATGTCCGTAAAACCAACTGGATCAATTAGTTTTGCCGATGTTCAATCGGCTTTATCTACTTTTAAAGGACCAATCCAGCAAATACCGCCGATTTATAGCGCTTTGAAAAGAAATGGTAAGCGAATGTATGACATGGCGAGGAAAGGCGAGGAAGTTATTCTAGAGCCTAGGCCAGTTGAAGTGTTTGAAATAATACTGGAATCATATGAAGAACCGTTCGCAAAAATTTTCGTTAAATGTGGTAAAGGGTTCTACATGAGATCGCTAGCCCATGATATCGGAAAAATATTAGGTACTGGGGCTCATATGAAAGATTTACGGCGAATAAAAACGGGGCCGTTTTCAATAAAAGATTGTATCGCACTAGATAAAGCGAAAGAACTATTAAGAGAAAGTGATTACCAAAGAATACTGAGTCCAGCTGACTCTGCATTACAACATTTAAAAAAAGTGAGCCTAGATGAAAGTTTAATAAAGTTGTTGCAAACAGGACAATCGATATCTATTAACATGGGACTTCCAGCTGGTGTAGATAATGAATTAATTAGAGTATATGCTTTAAGCGGTACATTGATAGCACTAATTAAGTACAATCAATTGTTGGAGCAGTGGACCCCTAAGAAAGTATTTAATATTACGTAAATTATATTAATGCTAGAGTAAACAGACTCATATAAAGCCTGGGTTTAGCTTGACCTGTAGCCCTACAGAATTCTAAAATTAATGTTTAGGTAGATTTTATACAATCTTTAAGAGCTTAAGAATCAATTTTACATTTCCTGGAGTAATTACGTTGTCCGACTATGCCATAGTAAAAACAGGTGGAAAACAATATAGGGTAAGCCCTGGCGACCTAATCCGAGTCGAAACATTACCTGGAGAAACTGGTGACGTAATAATTTTAGATGAAGTGTTAATGAAATCTGTTAACGGCGTTGCAACATTTGGTGATCCAATAATTAATAACAGTAAAGTCACCGCTAAAATTGTAGATAGCGGCCGAGGGAAAAAAATAACTGTATTTAAGTATAAAGCCAAGACAAGATATCGAAGGAAAAATGGTCACAGGCAACCTTACACAGATTTGAAAATAACCGAGATAGCTTGAGCTAATTTAATCCGTAAGTAAATTAGGAGTGCTTTACTATGGCGCATAAAAAAGGAGCTGGCAGTACCCGTAATGGACGAGATAGTGCTGGCAAAAGGCTAGGAATAAAATTGTATGATAATCAGTTTGCAACAGCTGGTTCAATCATTGTAAGACAACGTGGTACGAGAATCCGGCCTGGCAATAACGTTGGTATTGGAAGAGACCATACTTTGTATGCTTTAATAGATGGAAGTATAAAATTTGAGCATGACACCAAAGATAAAAAACGCGTTAGTGTATACGCCTAAGTTTTAACAATCCAAGCAAAATTCACAGATGAAATATATTTACAAGTGACTAATTTATTATGAAACAAGGAATACATCCTGAATATCACAGTGCCGCTAAAGTAGTCTGCTCATGTGGCGAAGTGTTTACCACAGGATCAACTAAGCCAGAACTTAAAGTTGAATTGTGCAATAAATGCCATCCTTTCTATACAGGTGAGCAACGTATCGTGGATACAGAAGGGCGTGTTGATCGAATGAAACGCAGATATAACCTGGGTTAAGTTTTGCAATTAAGATTGTCAATTCCTTCCCTATCTTATAGATCGGAACTCATTTAGCCAAAACATTATGGATCAAAAAATCATATATGGCGGCCAGGCAGTAATTGAGGGAGTAATGATCCGAGGACGGCACATCGTGTCCGTCGCAGTTAGAAACCCGCAAGGAACCATCTCTACTCACACGGAACCAATAAGTTCTTGGTTTAACAGTTTTATCAGGAAAGTCCCATTCATCAGAGGCGTTTTAGTAATGGCTGAAACACTAGCAATCGGCATGAAGGCTTTAACATATTCTGCTAATATCGCTGCAGGTGAGGATGAGGAGTTCGGTAAAGGGTCGATAATTTTAATGTTGACTCTCTCACTAGCATTTGCGATTGGATTCTTTTTCCTACTCCCAGTATTTGCTAGTAAAGGCTTCGAGAGTTTAGTTGACTCTAATTTATTAGCAAATATATTAGAGGGTGTAATTAGATTAGTTCTCTTTCTGTTGTATGTCTTTATAATTGGTAGGACAGAAGATATACGTAGAGTTTTTATGTATCATGGCGCTGAGCACATGGCGGTTCATGCCTACGAAAATGGTGAACGACTTACAACTGAGTCTGTATCGAAATATCCGACCGCTCATCCACGTTGCGGGACGGCATTTTTACTAGTAGTTATGTTGGTTGCAATAATAGTTTTCGCATTTATACCAAGAGATCCTTTGTGGTGGCTTATCACTTCAAGAATTGTTTTAATACCAGCAATAGCTGCAGCAAGTTACGAGGCAATCAGACTAAGTGGGTTATACTATGGAAACCCTCTACTAAAAATCATCTCTGTGCCGGGTCTGGTTCTTCAAAGCCTTACTACTCGCCAACCTGATCCCGACCAAATAGAGGTAGCTATTGTAGCAATGCAAGAAGCAATTAGCCACGACGAGATGCGAGAGTCTTCCACACAGAATTGAGGTCTATATCAGAGGCTGCGATTAATACGAGAGTATGATACAAAAGATCAGCAACTTCTTCCGGTAGACTATCTGACTTTCCAACAGCTGCTGCAATTGCTGTTTCACCTGCTTCCTCGACAACTTTTTGACCAATTCTCTCTACCCCTTGATCAAACAAGTCAACCGTATAACTATTAGCCATATTTGAGTGCTTCCTCCCTTGAATCACAGAGTATAACTCTTGCAAGACACCTGGCCCAACCTCTTCTATTTCAATCTCTGGCAATTTAACAATCGGTTCTGAGTAGAAGCAACTTTGCTCTCCTGTATGGCATGCAGGACCACTGGCTTCCACCTTAACCAATAAAGCATCGGCGTCGCAATCAGCAGCCAATGACTTCACCTTCATGGAATTCCCAGAAGTTTCTCCTTTTTTCCATAACTCATTCCGACTCCTGCTATAAAACCACAAGTCACTAGAATCAAGAGTTCTTTCAATAGATTCTTGACTCATCCAGCCCATCATTAAAATATCGCCTGTTCCGTTATCTTGTACGATCGCTGGTATTAGTCCATTTTGATTGAGTTTGATCATTTCATTATTCCTTACATGCTCAACATTAAGTGTTTATAAGTTTTTAAAGCCGTATAGGTATTCCTTTTTCATGCATATGTTGTTTTGCTTGTTTTATAGTGTATTTTCCAAAATGAAATATACTTGCCGCAAGAACAGCATCAGCATTACCTTCAATAATTGCATCGCATAAATGATCAAGATTTCCTGCTCCACCACTAGCGATCACTGGTACTGAAACCTTCTTCGAGATCTCATTTAAAAGATTAATATCATATCCATTCTGCATGCCATCTGAGTCCATTGATGTTACTAACAACTCACCAGCACCTAACTGAGTCACAAGTTGTATCCACTTAATAGCATCTATGCCTGTTCTTTTACGACCGCCATATATGAATACTTCCCATTCACTAGAATTTTTGATGCTTATGTCAGGATTAATATGAAAGCCCGATTGGTCTTGTGCAGAGAATTTCGATTCAGCTTCAATCCTTCTAGCATCAACCGCGACAACAATACATTGATTGCCAAAATGATTAGCTGATCTTTTTATCAAATCAGGGTCAGCTACAGCTGCAGTATTAAAAGAAACTTTATCTGCACCAGATTCAAGCATAACTCTTACGTCATTTACTGACCTAATTCCTCCCCCAACGGTTAATGGAATAAACACTTCTTTCGAAACCCTCTGTACGACATCAACCATTGTGTTTCGTCCATCTGAGCTAGCCGTAATATCCAAGAAAACCAATTCATCAGCGCCTTGTTCGTTGTAGAAAGATGCTAATTCAACCGGGTCACCAGCATTTCTTAAGTTAACAAAATTAACACCCTTTACAACTTTGCCTTGATCTACATCTAGACATGGAATTATTCTCTTGGTTAACATTTGTGGAATCCAGTAAAGTTTTCTGACAGAAAACTTTTGTTTAAGTCGAAAACACTAACATATAATGCGATTCACTTACGTGATATCTCCCGATGAACCCAAACCCACTCTTTAAAGCCATGGATTTAAACTGATCTTCTGTAACAAAGTTAGTTTTATTTGGCCCTCCATCTAATCCAGGATCTTTCCATTCTATAATGGCCATCCATCCTCCATTTTTGACAGCATTTTTCGTGTCCTTTAACACTTTTTCAGGTTTAGAAGTATCGCTAAGAACGAAAGATAAAAGTGCACCATCTACAGAATCTTTATTTAAAGCAAGCTTAGCCTCGGTAGAATGGATCGTAGTTATATTACTTAACTTTAACTTATCAGCTTCATTTTGAACCGCTTCCAACATCTGTTTATGTATATCTAAAGCTAATACTTGTCCATCGAATAGAAATTTTGCCAAAGGGATAGAAAAATATCCAGGACCACTTCCAACATCTGCTACATCCTGGTACACCATTAAAGGTAAAAATGACATTACTCTGTGAGTATCTAAGGTTTTAGCTCTATCTGGAGACAATAAGTATTCTTTTTGTTTTGAATTATATTTTCGTGGCAAATTTATACCTACTAATTATTTTATTTGCATTGCTCTTATAGCATAAGACAATTCGATGTCTCCAGTATACAGGGCGCGACCAACAACTGCTCCTTCAATATTATATTCAGACAACCGAATTAATTGATCTACTGTCGAAATGCCTCCTGCAACGATAATTTCGAGATCATATAAAGAAACCAAGGTCTCTATAGCATCATAATTAGGCTCAGTTAATGTTCCGTCGCGAGTTGTATCAGTATACATAATCCTTTTAACGCCGAAGTCCTGAAGTTCAGCAATCAAATCCAGGCTGCTTTGGCCAGATGATTTTGTCCATCCATCTACAACAACCTCCTCATTCCTAACGTCGACGCTTATCAAAAATCTTTCATTATCAACGATTTGGCATAAGTCTCGAATTAAAGTTTTGTTAGTTGCTCCAGTTCCAATCATCACCCTATCCACACCATGCTCAATAGATTCCTGTATAGCTGTTATATCCCGTATGCCTCCGCCCAACTGTATAGGAACAGAAACGCTTGAAACGATATTTTGGACAGTTTCCGTTTCAACTCTCTTTCCCAATCTGGCACCTTCAAGATCCACTACATGAATCCTATTAGCCCCTTTTGAAACCCAATCCTGAGCAACTTGAACGGGATCGTCTGAATAAGTAGTTTTCTTTTCATAATCACCCTTTAACAACCTCACGCAGCTGCCATTTATGATATCGATAGCCGGTATAATATCCATTAAATATTAGCCTCTGCAAACTGTAAAAAGTTCCTATAAACATCCAATCCTATTGAACCACTTTTCTCTGGATGAAATTGCACAGCTATAAGGTTGTCTGACGCAATAGCACTGACAAATTCATCTCCATAATTTGTTGTAGATAAAATAATTGTTTTTTCCAATGGATCCGCATAGTAACTATGTACAAAATAAAAATACGGATTATCTGGTAAGTCTTTAAATATGGGGTGTTTTCTAATAATTTTAACTTTATTCCAACCCATATGTGGAATTTTCATTTGTCCCGAAAACCTCTTAACGTTACCCTCAAATATCCCTAGACAAGGCTCATTGCCTTCTTCGGAACTTTCCATTAAAAGCTGAAGACCCATACATATACCAAGAAACGGTCGATCGTTATTTACAAACTCTTTAATCGGCTGAATCAAAGATGCCTTTGCTAAACCCTGCATCGCTGAATCGTTGGAACCTTGGCCAGGGAAAACTAATGCATCAGCATTAGTCAACTCTTTCGCATTTGATGAGACGATAACTTCAGCACCTATATGTGTAAATGCTTTTTCAACACTTCTAAGATTACTTGCAGCATAATCTATTATGCCTATTCTTATGTTTTTGCGAGGCAATTGCTTACTAGCCTCCAGTAGTTAGTTCGAAAGGCAATTCTTTGTCCTCATATCTGGCAATCATAAACAATAAATCAGAAAGCCTATTCATATAAATTAATATCTGAGGATTTTTTAAGCGGTCCTGTTTTTTTAACTCTACAACCCTACGCTCTGCCCTCCTGCATATCGAACGTGATATATCAATCGTTGCAGATGCTGATGAGGCTCCTGGCACGATGAATGCTGGAGGTAGATCAACTTCGGCCTTGAATTCATCAATTGTCTTTTCCAGATTCTCCACCCAATCCAAGCCAATCAATCCTAAATTTTTTTCTAAATGTTCATAATTTTCCGGGAGTGTTGCTAATTCGGAAGCAATTTGAAAAAGTTG
This sequence comes from SAR202 cluster bacterium, assembly GCA_009392275.1. GTDB lineage: Bacteria > Chloroflexota > Dehalococcoidia > Lucifugimonadales > UBA2962 > UBA2962. The sequence continues at coordinate 9,037 of VFGV01000015.1, read as the reverse complement.
TTTCTGCAAAGTAATTAATACTTGCTTAACTTTATCGGATCTCGATAAAGATCTTGCAAGCCCCATCACAGAAACTAGTTCATCAACTGTTCCGTAAGCTTCTGTTAATAGATCAGATTTTGATATTCGCCCACCATAAAGCAGACCTGTATCACCTTCATCTCCGGATCTTGTATAAACGCGTGGCATGTCACCTTAACTACAAAAGACGTTAAAATCAATCGATAAAATCGATCGTTCTACTTGGTAATTATAACAATTCTTTTAACTTATTATGGTAAATTAAGGTTCATTATCAAAGTTAGCCAAATAAGTCAGGTTAAAATTGTCGTAAGATAAAATTGAGTATGAAAGTATTTATTCTTACAAAATAAAAGTTATTAATTTTAGAATCTAAAAAACATAAATAAGGCAGATAAATCAAAATATGACCAATGAATATAAATTTCCGGGATCTGAATCTAATGAGATAAAGCAATCTCCATGGGCGTGGATTTGGGGCGGAGCTCCTTGGATAGTGCTAGCAATATGGTTCTGGTTTGGCTCTGGGAGTACAGGGATGACCATCTTTGCTGTGGTACTTGGAGTAGCTGTTACAGCGCCTAGATACATATCATGGAGAAAAACCTTATATGTAATTAATGATAGTTCAGTTACATATCAAAGGGGCTCTATAGGACCGACACAAACTGCAGAGTTGCCTGCGTCACAATTTCAAAGAATTACAGATACCCCCGGAATGTTTGGGAAATTCTTGGGTTACACAACAGTAGCAATCCGATTAAAGGGCGAGTCTAATTACATCCGGTTTTCTCATGTTCCCAGTTCTTCAAATATGACCCAGAAACTCATACAAATGAGAGACAGATATTCTGACTACGATGAAGCGAAAGAATTAGAAGAGCTAGCAATAATTGCTGCTCGCCAGCGAGGTGAATACAAAGACGATACGAAGTCCAACCCTATTACTGGCACATATGAAAATCCTGACACAATAGAGCCTGTATATACTGACATCTCCGACTCAATTCTGTGTACTAAGTGTGATATTGAAATCCAATCAGATGCTAAATTCTGTCCGTATTGTGGTTCCCAAGTAACTGATGATTATTCAGAATCAGACGAAAATGATAATAAATAACTGGAGCCCCCTGAATTGAATCAAGAATATACTCTTATAAAAGCTGCAAGGCTTGTCGATGTACAAACCTCTGAAGTTATAAACGACGCAGCTGTTTTATTGAAAAAAACAAAGATAGTATCAGCTGGCACAGTCGCTTCATTAGATCTCCCAGCTGAGTCGAATATCAAAACCATTGAATATCCTAACAAGACCATAATGCCTGGTCTGATTGACTGTCATGTGCATTTAATAAGCTTAGGTGATGGCAGGGCTGGAGATGATTTAAATTTACTGCCCGATGAGGTTTTAACACTACAGGCTGCTAAAAATGCAAAAATGCATTTGCAATCAGGGGTTACAGCCGTTCGCGACTGTGGTGCAAAAAACCAAACAACTTTTATGTTAAGAAAAGCTGCAGAAATGGGAATTGCAGATACACCTAGATTGATACTGACCGGAAGGCCAATAGCAATAATTGGAGGCCATTTAAGCTATTTTGGATCCCCTGCTACTGGCGAAACTGAATGCCGTGCAGCTGTTCGCCAGCTAATGAAAGAAGGTGCTGATTTTATAAAAGTTACGGCTACAGGAGGAAGTACAAGGACGTCATTCAGATATCATGCATCTTTCACCAAAGAAGAACTCACAGCTATAACTGACGAGGTTCATAAATTTGACAAGCATGTTGTGGCTCATTGCGCTTCATTGGAAGGCATTGAAAACGCTATAGATGCAAAAGTTGATACGATAGTTCATTGTATGCATTATGAAAGAGATGGCACATTTAACTACAATAAAGAGTTAACCAAGAGAATAGTGGACCAGGGAATTTATGTTAACCCGACATTACATGCGATAAGACATCAGGTATGGCATTTGGAAAATCTGAAGGAAACAACGGGTTTAAGTGAACAAGAAAACCTAGGTTACGAAAGACTTAAACAAGACTATGAAATCCATGCAGAGCTTGTGTCCAGAATGAAAGATGAAGGAGTTACTTTAGTAGCCGGATCAGATTCAGCATGGCTGAATTACAAAATGGGAGAATTCACTCATGAGCTGGAGGCCATGAAGTCAATTGGCATGTCTGACATGGACGTAATTCGTTCAGCAACACTACATTCAGCTGAGTCTTGTGCAATTGATGATCAAACAGGATCAATAGAAAAAAATAAATCTGCTGATCTAATAGTAGTGGACGGCAATCCTGCTAACAATATATTGGATTTATGGAATGTAGAAGAGGTTTTTAAAGATGGAGCTATCGTTAGTAAAGTCCAATAAACTTCATATGACAGCATTATTGCTATCTACTGTTTTATCAATATTTCTCAGCATATCATGCTCAGAAACAACCAGAAGTAATGAGCTCAAAGTGATATCTGAAACTAATGAGGCTAGTGATTATTCAATAGATTCAACATCTCAAACTACTGCTCAATTTATAGTTGGATCTGATTTAGGCGCGCATAGAGAAAGATTCTCGGTTCTCACCCTTAATGATGGCCGAATTATGGCAGTTGGCGGCAAAGCCATCGGTCTAAGAAACGTTGAAATGGGAAACTTTGAAGACTCCACAGAACTTCTTGATGTAACAACAATGACCTGGAAGTTGACTGGAAAAATGAACGAAAAAAGAAGGTCTCCCGGAATAGCACAACTGGCTGATCGAACGGTAATTGCAGCTGGCGGCACCGGAGCGGCAAAAGTACCTTTAAATTCCGTTGAAACATGGGACCCTGAGACCGAAGAATGGCAACTTATCACCCCTATGAATACCGCTCGTGATTCTATGGGTTTTGTTTTGTTAGCCGATGGTAGATTCATGGTGGCAGGTGGTAAAAGCATAGATAAGAAAGGTGTTTTAATATCTTCTGTCAAAGAAAGCGAAATATACGATCCTGAAACTAAAAAATGGATAGAAATAGCTCCGATGCATGAAGAAAGGGTGAATCATACGGCCACTCTACTAAACGACGGTAATGTATTAGTTGTTGGTGGAGGAAAAGAAGATGGCCCTTATTCTAAAACCGTTGAATTGTATGATACAACGCGAGATGTTTGGATCGCTTTAGAGCCGCTTTCGGTTGGTAGAGCACTACACACTGCAACTAAATTACTTGATGGACGGGTTTTAATAGTGGGAGGTCGTGGCAAAAAAACTTCTAGTGAAATATACGACCCGCGAAATAAAAAATGGTCATCCGCAGGAGATACTGAATATCCGAGAGCAGAACATAGTTCAATCAGGCTTCCAGATGGTAGTGTTTTAATCACAGGCGGTATTGGTCAGCTAACACAAGTTGAACTATATAATCCAAGGACAAATAGCTGGTCAACGATAGGTCAGTTGTCTACAGGCCGATACAGACATAGTGCTAGTGTTTTAAGTGATGGGACTGCTGTAGTAATGGGTGGCATTGGCGAAGATGGGATTTTAGCTTCAACAGAAACACTTAATTTTACCGGGACAACTATTGAATTACCTGACATTACATATAAAGCAGATTTATACGGTTTTAATGAGTACGAAGTTTCCGAATCTGGTAATGACAATGAAACAATCAATTCAACAGATGACTCTGTGGCTGCCACTGCTACTCCTGCCATCACCGCTAGCTCATTAAATCTATCTGAACCGGTGGATCAGGTGCCCGGGGTTGGCACAACCAATGTGCAGTTAGCAGTACCCGTAAGGCTGACTCAAGGCAAAGAAATAGTCGCACCTGACAGTCTACAAAGGGGTATCGCAGTTAAATTCATGTATGTTGTAGAGGATACCAGGTGCTCAGATTGCGACGACCCTGGGCAAGCAGTGATACGAATAAACTTACGAGTACCAAGTGGACCTTTAGGTGAGTCCGATATGATATTAACCGGAGATCAATCCGCTCCTTATGTTAAGAAGTTTGGTCGCTATTCGGTGGTATTTGTCAGCTTGGAGCCAAGCCCTGGTACTACTATTGAATCTAATCCTGAACAGGCAATTGCAACACTCGCAGTCATTCAATAATTTAAATATTCAAGGCAACTGATTGTTTTGATGACGCAATGCTTAATAGAAAAGCTAGTGCAGAGGGTGTTTTGATTAATTAGCAACAGAATATACTCAGACACCAAAGTATCCAATTATTGTATCTGTTTGACCAACATTTACTAATAACTTCTCATACTGCTTATGAAATTCTGGATTATTCAAATGAGGAAATAAATCATGACCTGATGGTTCTCCATTCAATAACCAATTAAAATGATTTGAAACTGGGTACCTTTGAAAACCTTTTATTTCTTTCACGACTAACCCACCCTCTCTCACAAAAGCTGCCAAAGACTCTTCTGTGTGCAGTATTAAATGTTCACTCCAAAATGTGAAATCTTTAAACGCCGTAAGATTAAAAGTTTCTAGCAATAAATCTTTGGCATGAGGAACTTCGATAACTATCACACCATCATCTTTTAGGTGTTTCTGTAAATCGTTTAATACATCGATAGGATCACTTAAATGTTCAAAAACATGATGTAAAGTTATTAAATCAAAACTGTCACCATCTGATAACTGAGAAATAGACTTTACACAATGAATCCCTTGGCCATTAATGTTATTTCTATTCACTTCATTTAATTCTATGCCTACTGACTTCCTTGATGTTTTTTTAGTTAACTGCAAGAAACCTCCTCTTCCACAACCAAAATCTAAAACATCAGAACCTGCAATAAGCGATTTTAAAGATTCAAACCTTCTAATGTCATCCTCAAGGGGTTTCGTTTCAATCTCCTGATTAACTAACTCAACTTTGCTTGATTGAGTATAATTCACATTAGACTCATAATAGAACTGATTCGTTAGAATTTCCTCTAAAACTATGACCCCTGATTTACCACATTTAAGTACATTTAAATTCTCTCTATCTCTAACCTTTGGATGAAAAACATGCAGACTATCACTCGTAGACAACCCAAGTCTGTACAGTAAATCAATAATGTTATTTTTCATACTATCTCCATAAACTATCTTAAATACCTTTGAAGATGATGCAGATTGTTTATCTGATTTATAACAGTGAAAAATAGATAGTTTCTATACCCAGCATATTCACTGTTGAAAGTTCCTCTGCAGTAATGGCTTATTGCACCGGGGCCGTACCACAAAAAATATCATAATCAATTAACTCAGTAACTGTAGGATTATCACCACATAATGGGCAATTTGGGTCTCGACGAATTTTTACTGTCCTGAAGTCCATGTCCATAGCGTCTATCAATAAAAGTTTTCCAGACAAAGATTGTCCTATTCCTATTATTATTTTGATCGCTTCTGTTGCTTGTATAGTTCCGACCATACCTGGCAAGACACCAAGTACTCCTGCCTCTGCACAACTAGGAACTTCACCTGGAGGTGGTGGTTCAGGGAAAAGGCATCTATAGCAGCCTTTACCTGGGATAAATACAGTAGCTTGGCCGTCAAAAAGTAGAATGCTCCCATCAACTAAAGGCTTGCCAGAAAGATACGCTGAATCATTTACTAAGTATCGAGTAGCAAAGTTATCAACCCCATTAATAATGACGTCATATTGAGACATGATTTCCATAGCATTGTCAGACATTAGAGGGACCTCATGAAGTATTACATTAACTTCTTTATTTGCTGCTTGTAGCGTGTCTTTTGCGGACTGTACTTTTGGCCTGCCAACATCTGAGTCCGTATGTAAAATCTGTCTTTGAAGATTACTAACATCTACATCATCGAAATCAACAATACCTATTGTACCCACACCTGCCAGAGCTAGATAAAGTGCTATTGGAGAACCAAGCCCGCCAGCACCAACAATTAACACTTTAGCTTCAATCAAAGATCTTTGTCCTGCAGACCCCACCTGAGGCATTATTATATGTCTGCTATATCTTTTTACCTGATACGGAGTTAATGCCTGATTCTGGCCATCAACCCGGTCTTGAACTGTCATTTTGTGGTATCTCCTAACGGATTTCAATATACGATTTCTACAATAAACATTTATTGATTCACATTATTTTCTCATAAAACAATCTGTAATAACCATTTCAAGTTAAAAATTACACAATTTAGGTTTATTTAATTCACCATATAAAATGATACTACAGTAAATTAAACAAAAGATAAGATAGAACTTATAATAATTTAATCATGTTACTTACCATAGATGTAGGAAATACAAATATTACGCTCGGAGTTTTTAATGGCTCCGAATTAATTGCCAGTGGAAGAATCGCATCTGATCCATACAGAATGGCCGATGAATACGGGTTAATACTTAGCAATCTTTTACCTGCCAAAGGCGTTAATACTGATCAAATCACCGGAGTATCAATGTGCAGTGTGGTACCGCAAATGACTTCCACTTTTGTCGAGCTATGCGAGAAATACCTTAATCAGACCCCCTTAATTGTTGGAGCTGGAGTTAAAACTGGGGTCCGTGTCCTTTATGACACTCCAAAAGATGTAGGCTCAGACAGAATAGTGGATGCGGTAGCCGCGTTTAAAACATATGGCGGGCCTTGCATAGTAGTTGATTTTGGTACTGCAACTGTTTTCGATGCTATTTCTAGAAAAGGGGATTACCTGGGTGGGGCAATAGCCCCTGGACTTGATGTGTCAGCCGAATCGCTATATAGAGCGACCTCCCAACTTCGTCGAGTCGAGCTAAATAATCCGAAAGAAGCGATAGGTAAAAACACCATCCATTCTCTTCAATCAGGGCTAGTTCTAGGTTATTACGATATGGTAAAGGGTATGGTATCCAGATTCAAAGATGAATTAGGTGAGGAGAGCAAGGTTATAGCCACTGGTGGCCATGCAAACCTGTTTGATATAGAAAACGGTATGTTTGATGTCATAGATCTTAATTTAACTCTGACTGGACTTCGTATTACATATGAACTTAATCAATAGTGAACTTTTTTTTAATCTATAATAACCTGTTAGATAAAGAGTAGGCCTTTACCCAATAGATGAGGAAGGGACCAAAAAATGAAAAACCCTCTAGAGAAATGTTCTATCGGACTCGGTATAACAGGAAGTATTGCATCTTATAAAGCATTGGACCTAGCAAGTAAACTGGTTCAGCAAGGTGCATCAGTACATCCCTTAATGACTGATGGAGCTACAAAAATAGTTACTCCCATAGCATTTACTGCCATTACGCATAATTCTGTAGCGTTAGACCTATATGATCCAAGTTCAGATATCGGAATGGATCATGTGTCAGTCGCAAAAACAATAGACCTGTTAATAGTTGCTCCAGCAACGGCAAATACTATAGCAAAAATGGCTTTGGGAATTGCCGACAACCCGGTAACTACAACTTACTTAGCTACAGAATCTCCTGTACTTGTTATTCCGGCCATGGATGGAAACATGTATTCCAATAAAGCCACTCAAAATAATATAAAAACGTTAAAAGATAGCGGGGTTAGCATAATTGGCCCATATAAAGGCCATCTCGCATCTGGTTTGCAAGGCATAGGCAGAATGGCAGCCACTAACGAAATTATAGACTACGCAAAATTAATCATGGCACAAAATGGTGACATGACTAATTACAAAATTGTGGTCACAGCTGGTGGGACAAAAGAACCTTTAGACCCGATCCGTGTAATAACAAATCGTTCATCAGGCAAAATGGGTTTCGCCATAGCTGAGGCAGCTAGAGATAGAGGTGCCAAAGTCACGTTGATAACAAGCTCAAATGAAAACCAACCTATTGCAGGAGTTGAGACTGTGATAGCAGAAACAGTTGATGAAATGGCAAGTCAAACCAAAATACATGCTAAAAAGGCGAATGTACTTATTATGGCTGCTGCTGTATCAGACTGGAAACCAAAAGTTAAATCTTTGGAAAAATTAAAAAAGGGTGAAAATCACAGCTTAAAACTTGAACTGACTAAAAGTGAAGACATAATTGCTTCAATTAATTTTAAAGGGCTAATTAAGTTTGGATTTGCAGCAGAAACAGAAAATTTGATTCAAAATGCAAAAAGGAAAAGAAAAGAAAAGAAATTGGACCTTGTGATTGCCAATCACATAAAACAGGAAAATTCAGTATTTGGATCTGACACTAATAAAGTTGTATTTATTGATAAACATGGTGCAGAAGATGTGCCTGAAATGAAAAAGTACGATCTTGGTCACTTAATAATTGATCGCATTAAATCCATATCTGATAAGAAGACTTAATTTGTTAGTTTATCCAACATTGAAAGTGGAGATGCAGTCAGTAAACCTGCATCCACTGGCAATGTCACTCCACTGATCCATCGAGCCTCATCGGACGAAAGAAATAAAGCGGCCCATGCAATATCCCATGCCGTGCCTTCTGTTTGTAGCGGAGCTGCTTTTCGCCTCAAATCTCGTAACTTTTGATCAACTCTATTCTCAACCATTGGAGTATATATATGCCCGGGTGCAATACAGTTAACCCTAATCCCATCTGGTCCATGATCATGACACATCTGCTGTGTTAAAGCCATTATGCCTGCCTTTGATAAAGCGTATGGAATAGCCGGGCCAAAACCCCCGGATCTGAGTGCGACAAATGAGGACATGTTAAGAATAGAACCGCCGCCATTTTCGATCATTCGAGGTATCGCATACTTCGACATTAAAACCATACTACTTAAATTGGTATCAATTACATTTTTGTACTGAGTTTCATCCAAATCCGTAACTGAGCCTATACCACTGACTCCAACATTATTAATGAGCACGTCTAAATTTCCGTAACTCGCGATCACGCGTTCAATTACATTTTTACATTCATTTGAATTCAATATATCGGCCAAGTAGAACGATGCTATTCCATCATTGTCTAAAATCGCATCAACTGTGCGTTCACCTCTCTCTTTATTGACATCCACCACAAGAACTTTGGCTCCCTG
>VFGV01000014.1 GCA_009392275.1 SAR202 cluster bacterium | reverse complement strand
ATTTAATTGAGGCAGGCGCTGACCCTTCTCGCATTATCATGGGACATCTAGACACGTTCCCTGACATGGAAGTTATCAAACAAGTAGCTGAAACAGGTGCATACCTGGAATATGACACGTTTGGAAATGAAGATACGGTTTGGGGCGCAGTTGCAGATCAGCCAATATTTATACCGACTGATGTGCAAAGAATGCAAAGAATAGAACAGTTAATTGAGTGGGGATTTGAAAGCCAAATAGTAATTGCCCAAGACGTATGCTTTAAATCAGGAATTACTTCGCATGGAGGAAAAGGTTATGCCCATATACTTGAGAGCATCGTTCCACGAATGCGAAAACGCGGATTTTCTAATCAGAATATTGACAATATATTAATAGAAAATCCAAAAAGAATATTAACTTTTAAATAAAATTGGTTTTTTCTAAGGCCTTGTTCGATTCTGAGTTATTGTAAATGGATTTGCCTTATGAACGCTGTCTTCAACAAGCTCAATCCAGTTACCATCAGGATCTTGAAGATAACATGCTTTAAGTCCATCAAGGACTTTAACTACAGGATTTAACTTCTGACCTCCCAATTCCATACATTTCTTGAAGGATTTCTCAGCATCATCAACCATAAAACCTAAATGTGCTGCTCCAATCATGTTGCGATTATATTGTTGTGACTGTTCCCTGGGTTGGCCTTTTGGCTCTATATATTGCAGAAGTTCCAATATTTGACCGTCATGAGTTTTAAGCATAACCGCTCGGATTTGGGCATTATCGTATCCAACTACTTGCTCCAATCCATAACCTGACAAATCCATATCAGCGTCAATTTCTAAGCCTACTCCATCTGTATAAAACTTAACCGCACGGTCCATATCTTCGACAACAAATCCGGTATGATACATAGATCGGGCCATAATAAATCCTCCTAAAAACGATTCACAATTAACATTTGTTTGTAGATTTTACGGCATTGTTACATTTTGTCTAACAATAAATTGCTGTTTATTGTGTTTTTCATCAGATGTAATTTCAATCCAATTACCATCTGGGTCCTGCATATAACACTCCCACATACCTGGCAAAACCTCTACTGGAGGATTTAAAGGCTTACCGCCCATCTCGCACAAACGATCCCACATTTCATGACAGTCTTCGACAAAAAAAGCTAAATGAGCCCCTCCAGTTCTTGCTCGCTCATATTGAACCTCTTCAGCAGAAATTGCAGTCATTGGCTCCTTGTATTCAATTATCTCCAAAGCATGGCCATCGGAAGCCACTAAATAAGATGCATATATGCGTGCGTTTTTATAGCCAACTATCTGGCCTAATTCTTCGCTCTGCACGTCAAACAGTTTTAACTCTTCTAATCCCAAACCATCTATATAAAATTTTCTTGAACGTTCCAAATCTTTAACGACAAATCCGGTATGGTTCATTGTTACTCTCATGATAATTGCCTCTTTGATTATTACTCTATAAACTCTGTTTTTTTTCTTTATTCTTCGCCATTTTAATCAGCTGAATAATTGTGTCAACTTAAAGTTTGTTTTTGATATTGAAATTAAATGTTTTGGATATTAACGTAACAAACACTATTTTCTGGAGTGATGCAATGAAAACATTTATAGATTTAAAAGACACACCGGTATTTGATGCGCATTGTTTCGCATATGACGACGGCCCCCTAACTGAAGATATGCTTACAAGCCAGTATGCGATGATTGGTCCTTCTCCAAGTTACATGAATGAAAAACAAAGAGAATCTCGAGTTGCGGAACTTGCCCTAACAACAGGAGCACTTAATAAGCGTATAAACGATATTTCAAAATATTTAGGCTGTGAACCTAATATTACTGCACTTGTAACAGAGCGGGAAAAGCGAAGGAATAATAACTTTTCTGAATATGTAAAAGGTCTAATTGATGACATTTCCCTTAAGGGAATGGGAGTCGACACAGCTTTATTTTCATTAGAAGACGCAGATAACTTTGGAAAAAGTTTTCCTGGATTTATAAAGAAAACGTTTCGATTAACTACACTAGTCAAAGATTTATTGAATAGTTCAACTTCTTTTGACAATCTAATTTCGGACTACGATAACGCAATGACAGATGCAGTGAACAATCATGACTGTATCGCGTTTAAATCAATAATCGCATACCGCACAGGATTAGATATTAAAAATGTTTCAGAAGCGGATGCAAAAGCGTCATTCGATAATAGAAAGAATGAGCCTACATGGTACGGGTATAAAGTCAAAGAGTTACGCGATTTCTTAATTAGAAGATCGTTGGTAAATTGCATCAAATTAAATGCTACATTCATGATTCATACAGGCTTGGGTGACAGCGATATCGTGGCAATGGAATGCAGGCCTTTAATGCTATGGGACTTATTAACTCAAGATGAATTAATGGAATGTAATGTAATGCTGATACATGGTGGATTCCCATTCACAGAAGAAGCAACTTACATGGCTAATGTGCTTCCAAACGTGTATTTTGACCTGTCAGCCGGAACAGGTCCTGCATTTTTAGAAAAAGCTGTGTCTGCAGAAAGATTTACAGACGTTTTACGATCAGTGCCAAATTCTAAAGTGATATATAGCTCGGATGGAGGCGAAGGCGGACCAGAAACATTATGGCATGATTGTGTAACGGCTAAAAACGCAGCTGGATTTGCACTTGGCAAACTTGTCGATGAAGGAATATATTCCGAGACTAAAGCAAAGTCTATTGGAGAAGATATTTTCTACAACAATTCAAAAAGGTTATTTAAATTCTGATGCAAAAATATGATCACACAAAAATATCCAACCGAGACGATCGTGGTAATGGAGGCATGGTTTCATCAGGAAGTAAACATGCTTCAGAAGCTGGAGCTTCAATATTAAGACAAGGTGGTAATGCTATCGATGCTGCCGTAGCTACCTCATTGGCATTAAGTGTAAGTGCTACTCCATTTTCAGGTATAGGTGGTGGCGGCTTCATGATGATACATCTAGCTGATCAAAACAAAAACATAATGATCGACTATAGAGAAAATGCACCTCAATTAGCTAAAGCAGACCTATTTGATTTAGATAACCAAAATAATGTTGTAGATGAACAAAACCATCTGGGTGAAAAAGCCGCTGCAATTCCTGGGACTTTTGCTGGAATGGCATTGGCACTGGAAAAATATGGAACTATGAGCATGTCACAGGTAGCTAATCATGCTATTGATTTAGGTAAAAACGGTTTTGAAATCACTCCATTTTTAGACTGGGTCATGAGCACTGACAGCGATTTGGCTTTAACTAAGTTTAAAAGAAGTGAAGAGGCTGCGAGCATTTGGCTTAAAAGTGATGGTTCTACATTCAAAGCAGGTGAAATAAAAACTAATTTAGCTATGGCCGAAACCATAGAACGCGTATCTAAAAATGGCATACAAGAATTTTATGAAGGATTCGTCGCCCAGAGCGCAGAAAAACACATGATAGCCAACGGCGGCCCAATGCGAGCTAAAGATTTCAGTCTATATAAACCTGTTTTGCGCACCCCTATAACAGGTGAATTTAATGAGTACAGCTACATTACTTCTGCTCCACCCAGTTCAGGTGGAATAGCACTGTATCAATTGCTTACGTTATTCCAAGATATGGATCTCGCGAAATCAGGTCACAACACTGTAGAGACTATAGATAAGATGTCTAGAGTCTTAAAACATGTATACGTTGCACGTGATCTGATAGCAGACCCTGATTATGAAAGTATCGATTCTGAAAAATTCACATCAGATAAATTCATTAAAAAAATGCAAGAGCAAACCTTGTCTAACTCAGAGTCCCTTGGCGGTGACGGCAGCCAGACATCTCATTTTTCGGTGGTAGACAAACATGGAAATAGTGTTTCTTGCACTGAAAGCTTAGAAGCGTTTTTTGGATGCGGTATAGTTGTGCCAGATACCGGAATATTCCTAAACAACACCATGGGTGATTTTGACCCTATTCCTAATCGACTAAACTCAATCAAACCAGGAAAGCGCTCCCGAAGCGCTATGGCACCAACAATATTCCTGAAAGATAACAAACCTGCTCTAATAATTGGATCTGCAGCTGGACCCAGAATAATAACTGCTGTAATGCAAGTAGCGCTGAATGTATTGGTGCACAATATGGATGTGCAGTCTGCTATAAGCGCCCCTAGATTCCATTATCACGGTGACGACTTGATCATGGAAGGGAGAATCTCTGAGGATGTTTCATCTGGTTTAGCTAATATAGGTTATTCAATTACCAAAGAAGATGATGTTACCTTCCTTTTTGGCGGAGTACATGCAATAACGATTTCTGATACCGGTGAAGTTCATGGAGGCGCAGATCCTAGAAGAGATGGAGTCGCAGTTTCAGAATAGCGATTCTAATATCTAATATTTGTTGTAGTGACGCTTTAACTCGAAGTCTAATGACTGAGAAGCAAAATGGGCTTCTTCAGCTTTGCGCAATTTGAGATAAGCTTTAGCCATAAAATCTCCCATTGCATTATTTAACACTTCATCTTTCTCCAATGCTTCATTAGCCTCAGCCAAAGAGGCAGGCAAATGAAGTATTCCTCTTGCCCTTAATTCGGTTTCTGACAAAAGAGTAGGATCACAATCTAAAAACTGATCTGGATTAGGCTGTAACTCTCTCACGATTCCATCAATTCCAGCAGCAATTATAGACCCAATAGCTAAATATGGATTAGCGCTATTATCTGCAGGCTTAACTTCGATATTCACACTACCCATCTCGTTACCTAAATACCTTGATGGTATTCTGACCGCAGACTCCCTGTTGTCAGTTCCATAACTAAGGTACTCTCCTCCGCTCCATGACCCTTTGTGAAACCTACGGTAGCTATTATAGCTCGGAGCTAAAATAGCCATTAATCCAGGTAAATGATCCATTACACCTGCTAGAAAGTGTTGCCCCAGAATTGATAACGCATAATCATCTCCTTCAGTATAAAAGAGATTGGTTTTATGCTGTTTATCCCAAGCGCTAATATGTATATGCCCTCCTGCACCGGCTTGATCTAAAAATGGTTTAGGCATAAACGTAGGTGCTAAAGCATGTTTAAAACCAATATTTCGAACTGCTTCTCTATAGAAAATGTGATTGTCTGCGGCTTTAAGAGCATCCTCTGGCCGTAGAGTAACTTCAATATGTCCTGGGCCTGACTCAGGATAGTAAGTTTCAACTTTCATGTCAAAAACTGCTAGTGTTTCTATTAAGTCATCTATGAAATCAATGTAAGGAGTAAATCCTGTGCTATGAAAGGATTGGCTATTTTCAATAGGTTTATAGTAGTCTGATTCTGGGTCATATTTTGCCACGTACCATTCAGGCTCCAATCCTGTCATTATTTCTAACCCGAGGTCAGATGCTTTGGATATCTGGGTTTTTAAAAATGTTCTCGGGCATGCCCATGGAGTCATATCCAACTTGACCAAGTCACCAATTAACATAGCTCTTTTAGGCGACCAAGGTAAAGGAACAAAAGTATCTATAGAATGTATGTCGGGTAAAATCCTAGCTTCACCAGCGGTCCCCATTCCTTCGATATCGGCAACTAAATCCATATCGTACGCCGCCTGTTGGCCCACTGTTAAACCTATACCTGAATCAATACGCCGATCAAGGTGATCTATATGAGTAGCTTTCCCTCTTATAAGATTCGCGTTATCACAATATATGAAATAAACGAGATTAACGCCTGAATTTTTTGCAATTCGAACTATATCTTTCTTTTTCATATGACTCCACTCAGCCAGTTTATGTTCACAAATAAATCAACTGGTAAAATTTCTTTATCCTCGTTTATTAACCAGTAACTCAGTTTATCACTGCAAGTTTCAATTCCCATAACTTTCTAATTCGAGATCTATCATAACCTTAAATGAGCCGAAGGGTCTTGCCCCTACTAAAACTTTGTCGTTGATGAAAAATGTAGGTGTACCAGTTACTCCCAAACTTTCAGCAATTAATATGTCTCTATCAACTATATTTTGAGCATTATCAGATTCGAGGCAGGTTTGAAACTCGACCAAATCTAAGTCAATGCTTTCTGCTATTAGCAATAAATTATCTAATTTTAATCCGTTTTCACTAGCAAATAATTCTCTGCGATATGTCCAAAACTTTCCTTGTTGATATGCACACTCAGACGCCACAGATGCAGTAAAAGCCAAGGGGTGAATATGAATTAAAGGAAAGTTAACTGCCACATATCTGATCTTATCTCCATAATCAGACAATATTCTTGGCAGTATCGTCTGATTATAACGTTTACAAAATGGGCATTCGTAGTCAGTAAGCTCTACAACTGTGACCACAGCATCATTATCACCAAGAGTCGGACGATTTAATATGTCAAATTTTTCAAAGTCAAATTCATTAATAGGGTTCGCATTATTAGTACGTATATAGTTTTGATTTAAAGACACTTCCCATATTAGCCATACACATGCTATTGCCAAGGCAAAACCAATTATGATTCCAAGCGATACATAGAAAACGCTTCTTGACAATAAAATTCTCTGGATTAAAATTTTCTCAACTCCAATGTTTTGATTTATCTTCTTAAATCATATATAGCTTAAATTAAATCTGACTTATTCAACAACATAAAGGTAAATAATTATGGAACTAATAATGCTGGGCGGTAACATTCTCACTATGGATGGCAAAAGAACTCGAGCTCAAGCAATGGGGATTGAGAATAACAAAATCAAAGCTATAGGTAACAATAGTGAAATTGCTAACATGGCTAATGATAAAACTACAGTCGTTCATCTTAAGGGAAGAACAGTTACCCCTGGATTTATTGATCCACATAATCACTTTTCAATGACTGTTTTCGAGCCTGTATCAGTTGATTCTCGCACACCGCCTCTTAAAGATAAAAAAGCAGTTTTAGACGCAATCAGCGCTACTGCATCTGCCACTCCAAAAGGAAAATGGATTTGGGGTCAGTCATATGACACACGGGTTTTAAAAGAAGCTGAACCCCTTACATGTTGGGAGTTAGATGAAGCAGCACCTAATAATCCAGTATGCATTATGGATGCTTCATATCACGCTCTATATGCAAATAGTGACGCTATGGCTATAGCTGGCATTACAAAAGACTCACCTGATCCTCATAAGGGCACTATAGTTAAAAACAGAAAAGGTGAGCCAACCGGATATTTACATGAAAGAGCAATGGATTCTATCCATAAAATAACAATGCGATCTATGATTGATTTTCATGGAGAAGAAGTGGTTGGTGATTTAGTTAGACAGAATGCTCTAATGCACTTGTCTCATGGAGTTACCAGTATTGGTGACGCTCAAACTATGCCCGAAAGCGCTGAGTTATACAGACTGGCTGACAGTCAAGGAAAATTACCGATTTGTGTACGTCAGTTGCGTGGTGGAGAAACTTTCTTTGGAGTTCCTGACAAGATGGCCGCAGGTGAATATGACAATGATAATGTTTCTGATCGATTAAGGGGCGGATCAATGAAGATTTTTATGGACCCTGTATTTCCCGAATTTGGTTTTTTTAAATGTCATCATGATGGCAGCGTCTCACCTGAAGGTGAAATATATTATGAGCAAAATGAAGTGGATAAGTTAGTGCTAGATGCTACTAGCAAGGGATTGCAAGTTGCAATTCATTGCATTGGAAATCGATCTATTGAACAGGCAATAAATGCATTTGAACGTGCAATAAATGAAGTTCCTGATGCCGACAAGTTGAGACTTAGGCTCGATCATTTTATGTTCCCAACCCAAGAACTCATTCAACGAGCAGCTGACTTGCCAATCATTATAAGCCACCAGTCAGCTTTCCTTTTCAACATTGGCGATGTATTTGAAGAGGGAGTAAAAAATTATGGAATAAATGCACCAGCACAACCAATGGCTGACATGGTCAGCGCCGGAGCTACAATCGCTGCAGGCTCAGATTTTCCATGTGCTTCCGTCGCGCCTATCGACGGAATTGCTGCAGCAGCTAGCCGGAGACACATTAGTGGAAGGCAAATCGAACCTGGGCAGGCTATAAGTGCTGAGGAGGCTATCAGCCACTACACTAATGGTTCATCATACGCTATATTCAGGGATGATGAAGTAGGATCTTTTGAATTGGGAAAGCGTGCTGATATGGTTGTTTTGAGCCATGATCCTACAAAGGCGCATGTTGATCACATCAAAGATATTGAAGTAGAACAAACATACGTTGATGGCAAACTACTCTACTCAAAAGGCGCAGGTCAATAGTATTGGTGTAAACTTATGTCAGTATTGTGTTAAATTGAATTTTTAAACTTAAAAAATAATATCTGGAGATTATTTAATGTTAAATCTTAAGTCCATTCTAACTTTTAGTGTCCTGTTAGCTTTATCCGTGTTTATTTTTGCATGCGGAGGAGACGATTCAACAGAAAACACAGGAACATCAGACACGGCAGCTTCCGCACCTGAAACAACAAGCCAAGGAGGTTCATCAACAGGAGTTAGCGAACCAGTCCTAGGTAGTGAAATGTTCGAGAAAAGACAGGATTTTGCGTTCGTAGTGCTTTCCGATGGCAGACTGCTTTCAATCGGTGGTAGAGGAGTGGCTAAGGTAGCAAATAGTGGGTATATGGAATATATAGCAACTACAGAAGTATATGATCCTGCTGCAGATAAATGGACCCAGTCTGGAACAATGGACTATTGGAGATCAGTACCAGCTGCGGTTGAGTTAGACGATGGCACTGTACTAGTTTCAGGTGGTGCGGCACACCAAAGAAATGCTACCTCTCTAACAGAGATTTGGGATCCAGATACAGGTGAATGGACTATCGTAGCTGACATGAACCAAGCTAGGGAAAAGTTTGGCTTAATTAAACTAGCAAATGGCA
>VFGV01000013.1 GCA_009392275.1 SAR202 cluster bacterium | reverse complement strand
ATCCCATCTTCTCTCCTCCGACACTGGCACACTATCTGCAACAGCCATCCTGAGAATATTAGAATTTTTCAGTAGTGTGGAAGCATCGCCAGAAAGTAGTGGGTGTGTTACCGCACAAAAAATCTCAGAGGCTCCGTGTGCTATCAAAGCGTTCTCTGCAGCTAAGATAGTTCCACCTGTACCCACTTCATCATCAACAATTAGAGCCGTCTTTCCCTTTACAGAACCAATAAGAGTTGCTGCTTCGACTTGGTCATTATTCCCTAATCGCTGTTTTTCAATGATTGCTATCGAAGAATTTAAAAGCCTAGCTGTGCTACGCGCTCTTTTAGCATCTCCTACATCAGTAGCAACAACCACAAAATCAGATCCAGCTACAGATTCAAAATGTCGTGCAAGTATTGGTATGGCTGTCAATTCATCAACAGGTATATTAAAGAATCCCTGGATCTGTCCAGCATGTAAATCTAACGTTAATACACGATCAGCCCCAGCCACAGACAGAAAATCTGCTACCAATCTAGCAGTAATAGCAACGCGAGGCTGATCTTTTTTATCTGTGCGGCCGTAAGCATAGTGCGGGATAACTGCAGTTACCCTGCCTGCAGAAGCCCTTTTAGCAGCATCTATCATAATCAATAATTCCATCAAGTTATCGTTTACCGGAGTTGATAATGACTGAACTATAAAAACATCCTTGCCACGAATATTCTCTTTTATCCTTACAAAAGTATTATCGTTTGAGAATTTAAACGCCTCACTACTCGCTAGAGATGTACCAAGATATTTACAAATGTCTTTGGCTAGCTGTAAGTGACCATTACCGGATAAAACTTTAAGATCATCAAATGGAGGCATTTCTAGTCCTTAATAAATTAAATAGTATGCTGGCGGATTATAGCATTCTAGTTCCTGTTAAAACCAATTATAGCCGCGTCATGGATTTATTCCTTGACCTTAGAAATCTTTGCCAGATAAACTATTTAGCACGGTAGTATAGATTAACGTAACATCTTGAACGCTCTAAATCATTATAAATCAGCGATAATTGGTTTTGAAACACCCATCTAATACCGCAAATATATGTTTATCTATTATTAATATTAGATATGCCGCTGGCTACCTTTGAAACTGGGCTAAAAATTAAAATTGACAAAACCTAAAACAAAACAATCTGAATCACAAAAAGTTACCTTCTCTCCATCAGAAGTAACTGAAATTGCCAGGGATCTAGATGGCAAGTCTGCAGAAGACGTAATTTTATGGGCTAGTAACACGTTTGGGGAAAGATTGGTTTTATCCATAAGTTTCCAAATTACTGGCATGGTGATTCTAGATATGTTGAGCAAAATTGCTCCAGAAACTCGAGTTATAACATTAGATACTGGCAGGCTACCGAAGGCCACATATGATCTAATAGACCAAGTTCAAGAACAATACTCTACAAAAATAGAGGTGCAATACCCTGACAGTAATGAACTCAAGAAGATTGTAATGAAACATGGTATCAATATGTTCTATAAAAGCTATTCATTGAGGCTGTTATGTTGTGAGAAACGTAAGCTGGACCCTTTGAATAATGCTTTAAGTGATGTAGACGCATGGATAACTGGACTGACACGGCATCAGGGTGGTACCAGGACTGACACGCCTAAAATTACAATAGACCATAAGCACAATAACATAGCAAAAATTAGCCCTATCGCAGACTGGGATAACGAAATGGTTTGGAAATACATCAAAGACAACGATGTCCCTTACAATACTTTGTATGATCAAGGGTATACAAGCATCGGTTGCGATCCTTGTACACGGCCAATAGAAAAGAATGAAGACGATAGATCAGGTCGTTGGTGGTGGGAACAAGGAATGCCAAAAGAATGTGGTATCCACTTCACCGCTAAAGCTGATTAAACTAAATCTACGGAAAGTATAAAAAATTGAGTAATAAAAAATCAAACAACAAATTAATAACACCCTATGGTGAAAAACTGGTAAATCTTATAGCAAATGAAGAAGAAATCGCCGACCTCAAAAATCTGGCTACGGAATTGAATTCAGTACAGATATCTGAACGATCGATGTGTGATTTCGAGATGATGTCTACCGGGGCGTTTTCACCATTAGACAGATTTATGAATCAGGCAGATTATCAAAGCGTGGTGGAAACTCAAAGATTATCTAATGGAACACTTTTCCCTATTCCAATAACTTTACCTATAAACTCTACTGAAGACGTAAAACTTGATAGTCAAATAGCCCTAAGAAGTCCAAAAAATGACCTCCTGGCAATAATGACTGTCGAAGAAATTTATGAGTGTGACCAAAAGGCTGATGCGAAAAAGGTTTTTGGCACAGATGATACAAAGCATCCCATGGTCGCTGAAATGGAAACATGGGGGAAATATAACATTAGCGGCAAAGTCCAAACGATACAAACCCCCAGTCACAGCGATTTCAACCCACTCAGGCTAACCCCTGGCGAAACACGCTTGAGACTAGAAGAATTTGGATATGAAAATGTGGTAGCTTTTCAAACTAGAAATCCGTTACATAGAGTCCATGAGGAGCTTACTAAAAGAGCAGCCGAATCAGTAGATGGTGTCCTGCTTATCCATCCGGTAGTAGGAATGACAAAACCTGGTGATGTTGATCATTACACAAGGGTTAGAACCTATAAGGCTTTAACGGACAATTATTACGATCAAGATAAAGTCTTATTATCTCTGCTACCCTTGGCAATGAGAATGGGAGGGCCAAGAGAGGCAATATGGCATGCCATAATAAGGCGAAACTATGGAGCAAACCATTTGATTGTTGGTAGAGATCATGCAGGTCCAGGAGTTGATTCTAAGGGCAATCCTTTTTATGGTCCTTACGATGCTCAAGAATCAGTACTTGAACATCAAACCGAATTGGGAGTAAAAATGGTACCTTTCCAAATGGTGGTTTATCTACCTGATGAGGATCGCTACGAAGAAATTTCTAAAGTCGATGACACAATGAAAACTGCTTCCATTTCTGGCACACAAGTTAGAGATGATTACCTCTCCCTTGGCAAGTCACTTCCAACTTGGTTTACAAGACCAGAAGTTTCGCAAATCTTAGAGCAAAGTTTCCCGCCTATGCACCAACAGGGTGTATGTCTTTGG
This sequence comes from SAR202 cluster bacterium, assembly GCA_009392275.1. Taxonomy (GTDB): domain Bacteria; phylum Chloroflexota; class Dehalococcoidia; order Lucifugimonadales; family UBA2962; genus UBA2962. Next base: position 6,008 of record VFGV01000013.1, on the reverse strand, counting down.
TTTACCGGGTTAAGTGGAGCTGGTAAAACTGCTACTGCAGATATAGTCACTAATATGATTATGGAGAAGGGTCGCCGGTCTACGGTGCTTGATGGTGACGTAGTTAGAACACACCTCAGCAAAGGTTTAGGATTCTCTGCGGAAGACAGAGATACTAACATTCGACGTATCGGGTTTGTAGCTGCCGAAGTAGTTCGGCATGGTGGGATAGCAATCTGTGCTGCAGTGAGCCCTTACATTGCTACAAGAAACGAAGTTAGAGAAATGGTTGGATCGGATAAGTTTATTGAAGTACATGTAGCTACGCCATTAGAAGTGGCTGAATCAAGAGACGTCAAAGGGATGTATGCAAAAGCTCGAAGAGGCGAAATCAAAGGATTTACCGGTATAGATGACCCTTATGAAGAACCTGTAAACCCAGAAATCACTTTAGATACTGTGAAGTTTTCTGCTGAACAAAATGCAAATCGAATCGTAACAGAACTCGAGAAACGCGGTTTTTTTAAAAGCTGACTAAGAACTATTAAAAAATTTGGTCCAAAGTCTTAAATCTAATACTTGAACAGGGTTGTGAAACAAAGATAAGCATATAGACCTTAAACCTTCGAGAACTCTTAACGAACAAAAGTGTTCATATGCTGCTCTTCTGAAAAACACACTCATTATTTCGCTTTTATAATTATGTGCATCTGGGTGAATAGTTTTACTTGAAAGTGAGCGGCGAAATACTATTTCTCTCTCTCGCCAAGCTAAAAGATCCATCGTATTGGTCTTTGTATCAGGGTGAACTCGGTAAGACGCCAAGATCTTATTTACTTGAGCCGGCTCATATTTAGACAATAATCTTAATAAAAGTTCGAAGTCCATAACCATATGTAAGTTTTCATCCACGAATCCTACTTCTTCTAATGCCGTCCTTCTAAAAAATAGTGTTGGCTGAGCAACATAACTTTTCACAGATCGAAGTAGATTTAATACTGATGGAATCTTAGGCGAGAACGTGTTCTGCTCAATTCCTTCTGAGTTAATTTCGCTCCAGTGGCCATAAAAAAATCCAGCGCTCGGGTATTCAATCGCTGCTTTTATAACTGAAAGAAAAGTGTTAGGAAGGTATATATCATCTGCATTAATCCAAGCGACAATATCTCCAGATGATTTTGCAAAACCCTTGTTGATTGCATGTGACTGGCCATTGTCAGTCTCTGATTTCCATTCAGTAATCCAGGATGAATATTTTTCCAGCACAGACTTAGTATTATCATTACTGCCACCATCCATAACAAAATACTCAAACCGAGGATAATTCTGAAGTAATACAGACCTAATTGTCTGTTCTATGAATTCACCCTGATTAAAAGAAGGTGTTATTACAGTAATCATGGGAAGATCGTCTCTACTAAGAAAATCCATGTCATCTAAAGAAAGATCCGTATCTGAGTTTTTATTTTGATATGGCCAGATGTGTTTTAATATGGAGCTATCTGGGAGTTTCTTTACTGATCTGTTTTTCATTACCTTAAGGAGTTTCTATTACTTACGCTCATAGAAAGTTTTTATTGCTTTAGCAACTCGATCGATCTCTGAATCGAGTAAATTTACTGAAGACGGAAGACTTATCCCTGTTTCTGATAACTTTTCTGCAATCGGCAATGATTGACCAGTATTATAAATTGGCTGCATATGCATTGGAGGAAAAGCCGGCCTTGTATCTATGCCACATGAATCTAAAAATACCATCAATTCATCGCGAGTTTTACCGAAAAGATCTTTATCAACCGTAACCGTATACAACCAAGTTGATCGTACTGCCCATTCACTATCGGTAGGTAAATTAATACCAGGAATGGTTTTTAATAATTTATTGTATCTGACTGCTATCTGGTTCTTGGCATCAAGGAGAGATTCTATTTTATTTAGTTGGGCCACCCCTAAAGCGGCCTGCAAATTGGTCATTCTATAGTTATAGCCCAAAACAGTATGTAAGTATCTATGTTTTGATGACATACCGTGGTCCCTAAGCAGCTTTAGTCTGTCTGCCACTTCCACATTATCAGTAACGATCATTCCACCTTCACCCGTGGTAATTGTCTTATTTCCATAGAAACTAAAACATCCCATAGTTCCTATATTGCCTACTTTACGGCCTTTATAAAGCGCTCCGTGAGCCTCTGCAGCATCTTCGATAACACTTAAATTATACTTGGATGCAACTTGTAAAATTGCATCCATTTTTGCAGGATGTCCATAGAGGTGTACTGGTATTATTGCCTTAGTTTTTTCTGAAACAGCTGCTTCTATTAATTCAGGAGCAATATTCCATGTCGTGTTTTCACTATCAACAAATATCGGTTTTGCCCCAGTGTATGAAACCGCATTAGCGGTAGCTATAAATGAAAAAGTCGGCACGATTACTTCGTCTCCAAATGTAATATCAAGAGATTCTAAAGCAAGGTGCAATGCACTGGTTCCGCTGGTTGTAGCAAACGCATATTTGGCGTCGCAATATTCAGCAAATAATTTCTCAAACCGACCAATAAAGCTTCCAGCAGATGATACCCATCCACTTGTTACAGCTTCATTAACAAAATCCAATTCTTCTTTTCCTATTGCCGGCTCAGCAACTGGTATTTTTTGTTTACTGTTCATTATTTATCTATCTTACCAATATCTTAAACGTTGATAATAGGCAAAATGTAATCAGCAAAACCGTCCATTTACTGAATCACAAGATTAATTAAATAGATATTGTAAGTCCTTTTGTTTTTATTAAAGCTAAAAAGGTTTTGCTAAGATGTTAGATAGTAAAGGATTGGTTGATTTACTATTGACCGATTGTGTTTTTAATAAAAATTGAATCGCCTTGCAAAATAGACCCATCAATTGGATGGATTAGTTGACCTAAATTTCCATGAAATCTAAATCCAACCTTGGCTAAATAATCATGAACGTCTTCAAACAAAGGTTGATCTTTGTAAAGAGAGATGTAACTAGTTTCTATAATAATAACCTTCACCTTTTGTAACGTTTCTTTGCCTCCATCCAAAACTTGTTTCTCTGACCCCTGGACATCTATCTTTAACAAAATATCGGTATCAAGCTCTACGCCATTAAATATTGCATCTAAAGTTTCTAGTTGCACCTTAACTGGAGTTGCATTCGTTGTATGAGGAAAAGCCTTTTTGTGAGACTCTGCCATTTCCAGGATAGACGAGCTTTGAGAAAACTCGTTTGAATACATTTTCGTAGTACCCTTATGATCACTCAGAGCAATGTTGTATGGATTAAATTTGGAAAACGACTTGGTATTAATAAGTAACTGACTATAAGGCTCTGGTAAAGGCTCAAATGAATAAATAACTGCATCAGGATACAGTTCACTTGCATCAACAGCAAATTGCCCTATATTCGCTCCAACATCGATTACAGTTTTTATCTTGAAAGACTCTAACCATACAGTTTTTAGATCACGCTTAGCTTTGCGAATGTCCAGACCAATCAAATTAAATGCTTTTCTAACAAACTTTTTATAAACCATTTTTAATCTTTAACTTTTACAGAGATTTATATACTTTAATTGTTTCCATTGCTGTATTGTCCCAGTTATATTGGAAGGTATGTTTCTTAATATCATATATTTCCTTTTCACTTAACTGCGTTTCAATAGCAATAGTCAAAGCGTCAATCAAAGACATTGAATCATGAGGGTCAAAATACATTGGGATATCTCCAGCTATTTCTCTTGTAGTAGGTATGTCAGATGCAACTAATTTAGATCCTTTTGCCAAGGCCTCCACAATAGGAAAGCCAAAACCTTCATAAAGTGAAGTATGGATAACAGCTTCAGATTCAGAATACAAATTAGCAAGCTCATCATCGGAGATAGAAGAAATTACCTCAACTCTATCATCTATACCTTTATTCACGATAAACTCTTTTTCTTCATAGTCCCAGGGTTTACCAATCGCTATCAATTTAACCTCATCACGCATTTTCCAATCAGAAAATGCTTCGAGTAAACAATTAAAATTTTTATATCCCTTTCTCTCTCCAACAAATAGGATAAAAGGATTCTCAATACTTAAACTTGATTCGTATTTATGATCATCTTTAAAGCTATCTGTTACTCCTAAATATGTAACGAATGTTGATTGTTCATTAATATCATAAAAGTTTAATGCATCCTTACGTGTAGTTTCAGAAATGCATATAACCGCGTCAGCTGATTCAACGGCTCTTTTCTGGTCAAATCTAACTTTATCTCCAAGCGGTCCCTGATAAAGGTGCGGGAAAATTTCGTAAATCAGATCATATATTGTGACAACCTTCATGCCAGGCCAAAATTCTGGGACAGTATTATATGTCGAATGCCATATCGAGTTATTCCCAAGACCAGACAACGATCTTGCAAGTAAGGTTTCTACTCTACCTCCAACACCTCGTAAAAAGGGAATTCGATAAGTTAGTCGACTAAATGGAGGAACCTTCAACACAGATCCTTTACTGTATAAACCTATTGTTTCTCTGTATTCCCATGGAGATAAAAAGGTTAATTTGAATTCATCATCCAGATTACAGATTCTAGGTAGAATTTCATTGAAATACCTTGCGACTCCGCCTATAGGATGATGCCTGAAAACTATACCATCAACAATCAAATTCATAATAATTTCGTCATGGTTTTTTAATCACTATGATTTCACCTGCCAAAGAAGTTCGATGATCAAGAGATATTAATTGTAAATCAGTTTTTACAATTAATTGTCGAATAGCATCATCAGTATAGATATAAGTGTGCTCAACATCATCAAATATTTTCTCAAATTGTTCACCAAATGGAGGGGCTTGATCATAACGATCTATAGCAGTTTGTATAATGGCCACGCCTCCTGCTGCAAGGTGCTGTGATACTCCATTAATAAACCCTATTGGGTCCATGCTATGTTCTAAAACATCAAAAGACAGGAAAAGATTGGCCTTCGGAAGAGATATTTCAGGAAATATGCCTTGATGAACATTCAACTGCAAATTTTGTCTCAACCAATTAACTACTTCAATATTTGCCTCTACTCCGATACATTCATAGCCTTTTGCCTCTAGAGCTTTTAACATCACACCAGGAGCACATCCTACTTCGATAACTACACCACTTTGAGGACCATATTGTGAAACCATTTCAACCCACTTATCTAACCTACCGTCAACTCGATATAGATCTCCACGTTTTTCGATAGTCGGGTGACCACCAAACCTTTGTCTATCATTCCAATATTTATCTAAGCCGTATATTTCAGATAATTTAGAATCATCTGGTGGACATTTATTTACATAAGTTTGGCAATCCACACACACGCCATAACTATTATGCATATCGTAATCAATTAGCTTTCCCCCACACCAGCATTTACTCCGTATTACTCTTGGTATATTTTTAAACTGCGCATTGAGTCGATATTCGTTTATCGAAGTCAAAAAGATATTCAGCAGTGACTCTGCACTTCGTAATGGATGTTTAAGATGTTTTAATTTAGGCTTTTTCACAATTGATTAGATACAATTTCTGTTAACTCTTGAATTATATTCGAGTAATTATGGCTAGTTTTAGTCCGTCTCTGACCATTTAATGAAATCAATTCTCTTCCCTTATGGTCTTTAAGATATGAGTTAATGTAGTTGATACATTCGTCTGAATTACTATATGCAAGAATCTCTTTGCCAATCTCAAATTTATCTGATAGACCGGGAAGATTATCGGTTAAAAGCAAAGTGCCAAGACCAGTAGACTCATACAAACGTAAATTGTTCGCATACGGCAAAATTTCTCCATGATGGTTGAGTGTGATTTTACTTCTGGCGATTATTTCAAACATTTTCTTGCCCCATGCCTCTCCGTTCCAAAATTTCAATATATTAGGGTAATTGTTTAAATTATCGTTATAAGGTCCCCAAATCTGAATATCTACTTCGCGCGCAACATCTTCCAAAAATTCTAATCTACTAGAGTGAATATT
>VFGV01000012.1 GCA_009392275.1 SAR202 cluster bacterium | reverse complement strand
TAGGGCCCACGGGTTTAACTCCGTGGGCCCTATTTTTTATTATTGGAAAATTAAATTTACTAACTATTTGTCTGAGATATACATTCCATAAGATATTCTCATGATAAAATTAAATGTATAAACGAAAGTCAAACTCGATGTCTTTTATGGTTACATTTTTAAGCAATCACAAACTTCGCCCAAAAATCCATCGCTCTAGTTACTTTAGTAATCTTAGCTTAACTACAGTTTTTGCTTTTATTTTACTAATGACACTAACTATAAATTGTGCCTCTGGTATTAACGACAGTTATGGTGTGAAAAATTCTCCTATTGGCGACCAGCCTACAGTGGGTAAACATGTAAGTCAGATTGCTATAGATAGCGGGAATATTGAACTAGACCAATTAATAGAACATGGATCATTACTTTTTAGCGCTCAATTTAACTCATTAGATGGTGCAGGCAGACCTGAAACAACAGGAGTTGGAGATAGCCCTTTTCGTAGCCCCAGAGTTATGCCAGACAACTTTAACCGCATTTCTGGCCCTGATGCTAATGCATGCGTTGCGTGCCACAATGTACCTGTGGTTGGAGGTGGAGGCGATAACGTTACCAACGTTTTTGTGGATTCTGAAGTTCATCCTTTCGTGAATTTTGATGGCGGAGAAGGAGATGGGTTCGATGATGCTTTGACTTTAAAGACTGTTGGAGTTGAAAGGAATTCTGTTGGGTTGTTTGGAGCAGGCTTTATTGAAATGTTAGCTCGTGAGATGACATTTGACTTACATAAAATTCGAGATGATGCTATTAACAAAGCTAGAAGTTCAGGATCGGATATTGAAGTTAAGCTTATAACCAAAGACGTAGATTTCGGGAAAATTACTGCTAGACCTGATGGTACTATCGACACTTCATTCATTGATGGTGTGGACGATGATCTGATTATTAAGCCTTTTCAACAGAAAGGCGTAATCGTGTCATTACGGGAATTTGCTGTTAAAGCGACTAATAATCACCATGGAATGCAGGCATCAGAAAGATTTAGAGATGGAATTGATGCTGATGGTGATGGTATGGCAGATGAGTTGACGCGTGGAGATATTACTGCGTTAGTTGTCTTCATGGCTACGTTACCTGTTCCGGGCAGTGTCCTTTCTAACGACCCTTATGTAAGGACCGCTTCTGTCCATGGAGAGACTATATTTAACGAAATAGGCTGTAACACTTGTCATAAGCCATACTTGAGGCTAGATAACCCAATCTTTACTGAGCCAAATCCGTTCAATCCACCAGGAAAACTAAAGTTGTCTGATGTTTCTGCTCCGTTTGCTATAGATTTGACACAAGAAGGTCCTGGACCATTTTTGAAGAAAGATGATCAGGGGGGAGTACTGGTGCCGGCTTTTACCGATTTAAAACGACATGATATGGGACCCGCTCTAGACACCGATGAAATCAGGCAAAAACGACAGATTCCAGGTGGAGATCAACTTGGCATAGCAACAGAAGAGTGGCTAACAAGAAAACTTTGGGGGGTAGCATCAGAACCGCCATTTTTACATCATGGTCGAGCGACTCTTATCTCTGAGGCTATCTTGCTCCATGGGGGAGAAGCTGAACAACAAAGAGTAGCATTTGAAAACCTTTCTGAATATGATCAAGCGGCAGTCGTTGAGTTTATAAAAACACTTCAGATTCTGCCTGAAGATTCTAATACTACAATTATTGACCCAGGTAGCTCTAGTAAAAAGCTTAAAAAGGCAGGTAGTGTTACATTGTCGATCTTAGGTGGCATACTTGGTGGGGTTTTCTTTGTGCTTACAGTTGCTGTCGGCCTAATCTTATATAGGAACCCCGCTAGAAAGATTTAAAGTATATTGTTTTCAATCCGCTTCAGTTTAATTTTCAGTGCATTATTGTTTGTTTTACTGTGGTCAAATATATCGTGTCAAACAGATGATATTCAGGATGTTTACATACAGCCAACCTTCACTAATGTTTCAGAAGATGAGTCGAATGAGTTAAGTTTTGATTTTGCGGAAATGGACACCGATATCAATAATGAAATTAATGTAGCTCATGTCACACCTTTTCTCGAATCTTCGTCTGAGATCTTAAGTGAAGGTAATGAAAATTGGAATGACAGACCTGGAGTTGCTGTATTCGATTTTGATAATGATAATGATTTGGATCTATATATAACTCAAAAGGCTAAACACAGTAATCGTTTGTATAGGAACGACGGGACAGGAGTTTTTACTGACATAGCTAAGTCAGCTGGCGTCGAGTTAATTTCTAGCCATAGTACAGGTGTGATGACATGCGATATTAATAATGATGGACTGACCGATATATATGTCGGTGCCTGGGGAGACCCTGAAGATCAATTGGACTTTCGATCTCCCTCTGATATTCAAGGTAATGCAGACACATTGTTTTTAAATCAGGGTGAAGGTAAATTCTTAGACATTTCAGAGCAAGCTTTTGGTGAAAGTCGTAATATCAGGTCTGCAACATCTATCTCTTGTACAGACATTAATAATGATGGATGGTTAGATTTATATGTAGCTAATGTAGGAGCTCATGATTTCAGGACATTTAATAGTCCAAGTCACCCAGGACATGTTAACTTTTTATATCTTAATAACCGTGATCTGACGTTCACAGAGATAGCATCTGAAGTAGGGCTTGCTGGAAGTCAGATAAGAATGAGGTCAACCTCTGGTGAGCCTATATTATTTGAGGATCCAAAAACAGGTGAAATGTTTGAGGGCTGGGATCCAACAAGGGTGGACAGGCTAGGTAATCAAGTCGGTGAGCCGGTTCCTCAGACTCACTCAACTCTATTTTTTGACTTTGATGATGACTTGGATGTTGACTTATTCATGGCAGATGATGGAGACACTTTAAAAATATATAAAAATGATTCCACTAAAACCAAAATAATATTTACTGAAGTCGGTGAAGCTCTTGGAATTGATTATTCTGGTGCTTGGATGGGCTTTGCCCTTGGAGATTATGACGGTGATCTTGATCTCGACGTCTTTGTTACAAATATTGGTTCACACGCCATGTTAAGAAAGCCACAGGATAATCCGACAGGTTCTTGTGAATACCACCAGAGATTCGCATGGGGTACATGTGCGAATTTCATGCTACGAAATGATGGTGTGGGGAATTTAAGTGGTATAGGCCAGTCTGGAATATTTACTGAAGTTGGCTCAACTATCAAAATAACTCCTAACAAGATACTTGCTCCAGAAGCCTTAAAATCTGAGAAAATATATCGATCGTTGCCAATTCCTACTGGTATAGCAGCATACGAATTTGGCTTCGGTACAACTTTTTTTGATCTTGAAAATGATGGAGACTTAGATCTATATTGGCTTGGCTCTAATAAAAATATGGGAGCAGGGCCTGGTGGAGATGTTTATCCAGGCGTCGGGAGACTATTAAGAAATACTGGTTCAGGAGACTTCGAAGATATAACCGTTGAGGCCCGAATATTGGATATCGCTGATGTAGACTACTCTGTACTAGATATTTCAAGTAAAGAGTTTAATCCACAGTCACAACGGATAAGTCCTAGGTTTCATGAAAACGGTAAAGGTGTCGCTCATGGTGATCTTAATGGAGATGGATATGTCGATATTGTCGGCACAAACAGTAGTGGCAATATCTGGACCGGTGACTTTGAAAACCTAGTTGCTGCTCCAGGACCTGTCTTTATATGGCTTAATGGTGGAGGTAAAGCACATTGGATAACGCTAAAACTGAAGGGAAGAATGTCTATAGATGGAACAGGGTCTAACGCTGATGGAATCGGTGCAAGGGTAAACCTCAGTTACAAGGTTTTTGGGAGCTCTGACACACACACACAAGTAAAAGAGGTTTATGCAGGAGGGAGTTATCTTTCCCAGGATAGTATTTGGCTCGAATTTGGTCTTGCATCAGCAAATCTTATAGAAGAAATAAGCATACTTTGGCCTAGCGGAAGAGAGCAAATCATTAGAAATGTTTCTGTCGATCAAATATTGGAAATAATTGAACCGGAATCTAGTTAGGTTGTATAGAATATACAACTTTAATAAGCTGTAAATGGATTTATGAAATTATCAAGTATCACATTAATTAAAATATTATTCTGTTTATCCTGTGTAATTGTTATTGGATGCGGAGGAAAATCTGACACGTCTCAAGAAAATGTTTACGAGTATGTGGAAGAGGAATCTAATCTTGATGATCCTGCAATGATTAATCGATTGACAATATCGGCAGAGAATTTTATTGATCAAGGAGATTTGGATAATGCTGTAGAGGTTCTTAGTCGGCTCATTTTGATCTCTCCAGATAATATCGATGCGTATTATAAACGTGCTAATGTAAAACGAAAACTTGGACTGCTAGAAGAATCTATCGGAGATTATAGTCGGGCTATAGATTTAGATCCCGGTTTTGTAGATGCCTATCTTAGGAGGGCCGTCTCGCATGCTAACTTAGGTCGATTTAATGATGCAATTCCTGACTTTGACAAAGTAATTGAACTTGGAGGTCCAGATGCTGCTATGTATCGTAACCGTGGCCTAGCATACTATGAATTAGATATGTGGCATGATGCAATTGAAGATTTCAATTTTGCTATTGATATAGACCCGCAATTAGCGGTTGCTTTTAACGATCGAGGTTTAGCTTATGTGAAGTTGGGTCAATATAACAAAGCAATCAAAGATTTTGAGATGGCAATTTCAGTAGATCCCAATTTCGTAATTGCTTATGATAACAAAGGTAATGCCTGGCAGGCACTGGCAAACTTTTATTTCGCAATAGATGATTACGATATAGCACTGCAACTTGATCCATCATATGCACCTTCATACAACAATAGAGGTAATGCCTACAGAGGTTTAAATGATTATGAGACTGCATTGGAGGATTACTCGAAAGCCATCCAGATATCGCCAAGGAATGCCTCAAGCTATTTCAACCGAGGTGTTACTTATGGATTAATGGAGCAATGGGAAAAAGCAATAGAGGATTATACCTTAGCAATATTACAGGATCCCATCTATGCAGATGCATATTACAATCGCGGAGGAGCTCATGGGAATCTTGCGAATTATGATGAGGCTATTAAAGATTTGAGCACTGTCCTGGTTCTTCAGCCAATGAGAGCTGAAGCGCTGCATAGTCGATCTCTGGCGCACATTAATTTGGGTGATATACAGTCTGCTATTAATGATCTTACCGATGCGATCCAGATAGATCCAAATATGGCCATAGCCTATGGGGATAGAGGAGCTGCATTTATGCGTATAAAGGATTACGAAAAAGCTGTTTCTGATTTAAGCAATGCTGTTGATCTGGATGAAGCGTATATTAGCGCATATTTAAACCGAGGCATTTCTCTCTTTCAGTTAAACCAATATTCCTCAGCTATACTAGATTATGATCAAGTGTTGATGCTTGATTCTGAAAGAGTTGATGTATATGCTCATTTAACCAGGGCGTATACGAAGCTAGGTCTCGAGGATAAAGTAAATGAATATCTTCAAAAGTTGATCGATAAAGATGTCGACATTAGCGAACTTAGTGAAGAGCTTATTGAATTAAGTCAAACTCCTTAATTAACTAATGTACTGCAGCAGCCGGTGCAGAAGCTCTTTCATTTAGCATTTTTCCATTATTAAATCTTGAAAGTTTGAAAGGTCTTATTAACTCTGGTGTTTTGCCAGTAAGAATTAGTTCGGCAACGCATTTGCCAGCCATAGGAGCTGCTTTGAAGCCCCAGCTACCCCATCCGCACGTTAATATGAAGCCATCTACATCATTAACAGGTCCTATTATCGGAGCATAATCTGGTGTCATATCACATAATCCACTCCATTGTCTCAATAAACGCACGTCTCTCAGGGCTGGAAACATCTTAAGAGTATTTGACACTAAATGATGGATTGAATCTAAGCCAGACCGCATATTATAAGATGGATATGCATCAACTCCACCGCCTATTACTACTTCGCCCCGATCAGTTTGATATGCATAGACATGGAGGTTGGCAGATGAAACGGTAGTATCAAGAAACGGCTTAAGTGGTTCAGTTACTGCGACTTGAAGTGGGTGTGTGGAAATTGGAAGACGTATTTTTGCCATCTCAGCAATCGTCGATGCCCAGCCTGCTGTAGCATTTACTACAAGTTTTGCTGCAATTTCTTTATCCGAAGTTTTTACACCTTTAATAGAATTTTGATTAATAATCAAATCAATTACTTTGGTGAAAGGCACTATGTGTACACCCATATTCTTAGCGCTTCGGGCATATCCCCAGACGACAGCATCATGTCTTATTACTCCCGCTGGAGGATGATATAAAGCAGCCATAACGGGATAAAGTTTGTTTTCACGTAGGTCCATTGAAGGAACCAACTCAGAAATTTGCTTTGGACCTACCATATAACTTTCTACATTTAAAAGACGATTGAAATCCGCTCTGGTTTGCAATCCATATATTGCGGATTCTGAGTGACCTATATCTAATCTTCCTATTTGGTCGAATAGTAAGTTAAGATCTAAATCTGCCGATAGATTCTCATATAGCTTTAGTGACTCTCTGAAAAAAGGGATCGCTTCTGCGGTGTAATAATTAGATCTCAATATTGCAGTTGTTCTTGCACTGCCGCCACCTCCTATATAGCCTTTATCTAACACCAAAACGTCTGTAATACCCGACTTTGCTAAATAGTGAGCCAATGATAATCCATGTACTCCACCACCAATTATCACTACATCATAACTATCTTTAACCTCAGGTTCACTAAAGAAACTGTATTGGTAACGTGGGGTGGAACGTTTCATATACCTTTCTCCAATTTGCTCATACATTTGATACCCACTAATTTACCATTATGGCGGGCTGCGAGTTTCATTATGGACTCAAATGCATATAAGGCATAAGACCGATCTATAAACAAGTCGTACGTAGGTATATTGAGAAGATCATTTCTTGTAATTAAGCCGTATATCTGAAGAAACATCGATTGTGCTGTTTTAAGGTTTGTTAATTCATCAAACCCTATGTTGAGATCTGTTAATTCTGATAAAAGAAGTGGAGCATTGGGACCCAATATGCGAATCCCTGTAAACGCTGAAGTCATATCAAATAATTCAGCACCTGAATTGTTATCTTCATAGAATGCCTGTATTTCGCTCCAACTATCGTAAGATGTTGAAGTAACCCATAATTCATCTATTGAAATCCGAGCAGTAGTATGAACAGGTTTACTCAAATTATTTATCACATTTTGATTAATAACCTTACCTATTTGAATTTTACGGTCTTTAGTTACTAAAAACTCGTCTAGGTTGGGTGTTTGCATTTTAAATTTACTCAAGTGGCTAATGTCTGCGATGGCCAAGGAGTCTTTCGCTGTTTTTAACTCATTTTTGGTTTGATCAAAATGTGAGACTATATTCCAGCTATCTTTGTTAATCATATTAGCGCCGTTCTCGATCAGCTTAAAATGAAGTGCACTTTGCTTAACAGGCGATGTCTTCATTCTTTTAACCTAATGCCTTTCGGGTCATATGCCGGTTCTAATGAAACTGTGGCTAGATATAGCTCTTCATTGATTAAAATCAAAACCTCTTGGTTTTGAACACATAAATCTTCCGGTAGAATCGCTAAGCCAATTGGGTTTTGATTTATAGAACTTCTTCTGGCACTAGTGACTCTTCCAACTGGAACCCCTTGATGAAGTATGGCAGCACCATCTTTTGGGGTTGGAGTTTTACCATCTATTTTGAAACCGACTAATTTGCGTTTCACACCACGATTATGATGTTGATGGATTTGATTTTTGCCTACGTAATCAACTTTGGGACTTCGGACAATGTGGTTCAACCCTATTTCTAAAGGACTAGTTAGTGAATCGGTATCCTGGTTCACAATTACATGTCCTTTTTCCAATCTCAAAATACGCTGTGCTTCAACACCAAATGCATTAACGTTATTACTGTAAAGTTTTCCCCATAAGTATTCAGCATATACAGACGGAAAGTGTATTTCCCAACCAATCTCACCCACAAAACCGATACGCATAATTATGGAAGATACTCCTGAAATTACAGCTTGTTTGGCACTCATGTAAGGGAATTCATCAGTCTCAATATTAGTGGTTGTTAAATCCTGTAAAATCTTTCTTGCATTTGGGCCGGCAATATTTATTGCGGCGAGTTCCGAGGTAACATTAGCGATCTTAACGTCTAAATTTGTATCTGCGGCTAACCACCACTTAAACCAGCTTTCAATAGCTTCAATATTAGTGGTTGTTGTAGTAACGAAGAAACGATTGTCTGATAATTTTGCAACTGTACCATCATCTAATACGGTTCCGTTTTCCAAGCACATAACTCCATATCGAACTCTACCAGCTTTTAGGTTTGATATCTTATTAACATATATAAAGTCCAGCAGCTTAGATGCATCTCTCCCTCTTATGTCTAGCTTGCCTAGTGTACTTACATCAATGACGCCAACATTATTTCTAACGGCTGATACTTCTTTGTAAGGATCTGTATAAGAATATGGCCTTATCCAACCGCCTACTTCAACCATCTTGGCTCCAAGCTCTAAGTGTATGTTATGCAGAGGAGTTCTTTTTACAGGAATAAATCCAGGCCCCGCTAATGAACCTAGAGTTATTGGCTCTATGGGAGGTCTAAGCGTAGTTAAGCCCAATTCAGCTTGACGGGAGCCGGTCATAACACTGGATTCTCGCAGGAAGTTTGTTAAGCACATTTTCCCTTGACAAGGTCCCATAGTAATTGTGCTGTACCTTTTAAGGATCTGTATGTCCGTGAAACCTTCTTTGACAGCTTGCGATAAATCTTTTGATGTGACGTCCTCACAATAGCATATAAACCCTTTACGGCTACTCAAGTTTTCAAACTCAATCTTTTTGGTAGTATCCTGTTGCAGAGAGAGATGAATATCGCCTTTATCTTTAGCTACTGCAATTCCAACTGATCGACCGTGTTTAATTGACTGATCTTTATCGGTTATGCCGATTAATCCGCCTGTTAAGGAAATTCCATTAGGAGGACTAGTTGGAATCAATGTGTTTAAATTGGCATCAAATTCTGTTGAGCAACCGGCCTGCAACGCAAGCTGGAGTGCGGGCTGAAGTCTGCCAGAATAACATGTTAGGTCACAATCTAGATAATACCACTCGCCACAGTAATCGAATTTTATATTTTTGATAGATTGTGACCCTACGGCTTTAATTGATTTAACGCCTGCAAAAAAAGGTATATCTGCTTGATTAACAAGTTTTATAGTTTTACTGTCTGTTTTATCTCTTGAATCTAGTACTGCGACGACATTTAATCCATAACTTTGCAGTTCTAGAGCTTGAGTATAACCAGTATTAGTCTCGGTTATTATCACGACATTATTTCCTGGTATTACTCCATATAATCGAAGCAGCTTGATAGTCCCAGTTGCGGACATTATTCCCGGGAGGTCATTGTTTTCAAAAATAATGGGCACTTCGTGGCAGCCTGTTGCTAAGATGATCTTTTTACAATGTAATTTGATCATTTCTTCTGGGGTGTCTAAAGTAATTATGTCTGGAGGGTAGAAGCCAAATACGGGAGTGCCTGTCATGACTGAGATCGATTTATTTGAGAGGACTTTCGTTATTAACTCGTTTTCTTCGACATCTTTATTATTGCCGCCCAGGTAATCATGTTTTTCTATTAAAGAAACCTTCGATCCATGTTCTGCAGCAGCGATTGCGGCTGATAATCCGGATAATCCGGAACCAACAATTGCCACATCAGAAAACATTGTTTTATGAGCTTTTTCTGAGGTTTTTGTTGACTCTGTGTTAATTCGACCTAGTCCTCCAGCTTTTCTAAATAAAGGCCGAACTAAACTCCATAGCAAGCTTGGCCTATAAAATGATTTGTAATAAAACCCGACAGGTAGAAGCAAATCCAATTTATCCAGAATTGATAAAAGATCGAATCGAATAGTCGGCCATCTGTTCTGGCTTTTAACATTCATTTTATTTTTTACTTTAGTTGTACAAGCTCTAATGTTAGGTGATCCATTTACTTCAACCAGACAATTTGGGCATTGGCCAGATACGCACATTAAGCCACGTGGACGATGGTATTTAAAACTTCGAGATAAAACCTTGATATTTTGAGCTGCTAGCGCCGAACCTAATGTGTCTCCTTCATATGCTTCTATTTTTTTCCCATCAAAGGTAAATTCAATCGGCTTTAACCGATCAATTAATTCACCGGATGGAAATCGAACTGTTCTCATTGCTTTTGACATTCTATTGAGCCTCCATATGAGGATCGATGCTCGAGTTAACATGATTGGTTTTAGTATCTCGATTTAATAGAAGCCATCGCTTGCAACCATACTGGTGATACCAGCACTCAGACGCGTCCCCATACGCATTTATTTTGGTATACAAATACGTGTTCCATTCCGTGTCATGAGAATCATGATTTGGTCTCGATTCTTGTTCTGAGCCGTAATGAAATTCTTCCACTTGTCTGTTGCCACAAGTAGGGCAATTAATGTAAAAAGACATTTAGAATAATGTTAGGTATTTATCTATTTCCCAATTAGATACCTGGGAATGATACTGACTCCATTCCTTCTTTTTGACATCATAGAATTCATCATAAATTGGACCTAGACTGTCTTTTATAACTTTGTCTTTTTCAAGCTCACATAAAGCTTCATACAGTGATTGGGGCAGGATTTCTATACCAAGTTTTTTTGTTTGTGTAGGTGTGAGTTCATACATGTTAGTCAAATTCGGATTTCCTGGGTCAATTTTATTTTTAATGCCATCCATGCCTGCAGCTATATAAGCTGCAAATGCAAGGTATGGATTACAACCGGAAGAAACAGTTCTATCTTCCAAATGACCAGGTCCTGCTGTCCTAATCATTTGAGTTCGATTGTTGTCTCCGTAACTTATAAATGCAGGTGTCCAAGTGAACCCAGATCTTGATCCAGATACTGCAGTTCCAGCTTGAAGGCGTTTATAGCAGTTAACTGTAGGAGAAGTAACTGCACAAAGAGCTTTCGCATGTTTCAAAACTCCTCCAATGAAATATAAAGCGATTTTAGATAGTCCAAGCCCTGCCGAGTCATCATTGCCTTCAAAAACATTAACTCCTGTTTTTGCATCTGCGAGATGGAAATGTATGTGGCCTCCGTTGCCCGTCCTATCAGCAAATGGTTTAGCCATATGGGTTGCAATAGCACCATACTTTTGGGCATATTGGCTAGTCATCATTTTGAAAAAGGTATATCGGTCAGCAGTAATCAAACAGTCATCATAATGAAAGTTAAGTTCATATTGTCCATTTGCATCTTCATGATCAGCTTGATATGCGTCCCAACCTAATGATCTTACAGCTTGCATTAATTCGCTTAAGTAGTCGAAAACGTTTGCTATACCTTTAAAGTCATAACAAGGCTTATCCAGTGTATCTATGGAATTAGGGTCAAATACTTGTAGTTTGCCTTCTGGTGTTCTTGTAACTAAGAAATGTTCTGGTTCAATTCCAACGTTAAATACATAACCTTGCTTATTTAGGTTTTTAATAACTCGCTTTAGGTTTTGCCTTGGACAGTAAGGGTGCGGTTCTCCATCTACAAATAAATCGGATGCAAATCTAGCCGTAGATCTTCTCCATGGTAGAGGAGTATATGTATCCAAATCAATCTTAGCGGCCATGTCATGAGCGTTTGGACCTTGTCCCATTCCATCTAATGAACCTCCTGCAAACCCAGCCCCATCATCAGCAACGTCGTCGAAATGTTCAACTGGAACCATTTTCACTTTTGCGGCTCCGTGTATGTCAACGAACTGAGTCAATATTAGTTCGACTCCATCCTCTTGCATCTGTTGTTTCAAAGATTCCTTGTTATTTACCATGGATTTTGATTTGGTCATTTTTGCCTCACTTAGTTAATGTCATTTCCGTCAATTAATTTTGTTTTATTTCACTGTAAGTAATTTGTCGAATATTAGATATCCGTTCTAATTGATATGCAACATTTAGTACTGTGGATTCGTCGAAATGTCGACCTATTATTTGTATGCCAATCGGCATCCCGTTTTTATCTTTGCTCCAGGGAATCGAAATTGCTGGTGCCCCAGTTAAGTCATAGACTAACGTCGACATTAGTGCAGTTCTTCCGTGAGTTAATACGCCGTCTACATTGAGATCAACTTCATTGTGTTTTGGCGCAGAAACAGGAGATGCAGGACCTATCAGTATGTCTATATCTTTAAATAAATTCATAAACCCTTGCCGTATTTTTTGTCGATTCAAAAGAGCTTGTAGATATTCTTCATGAGAAGGTTGGGGTATTGATAATCGCCTTTGCATTGAGACTGATAGCAAATCTTCTTTACCTTTGAATAATGGCCCCAAATCTCTATTACCTTCTACTGCAGCTATCTTGCCTGATGTCCCCATAGTATCTAGCGTAGACAGGAAATCAAGATTCACTTTTTCAATCTTACAGTTCATGTCTCTAAACATGAGAATGGCATTTTCAACAACTGATTTCACTGATTGAGATATTGGTTGAAATGGCTCATCAGAGTACCAAGCTATTTTTAGATCGCTTATTGAATTCTCAAGATTATTAGTTTTGGTAAGCGGCATATTTATGGCGTAATGATCGGAAGAATCAGGTCCCTCTATAACATTTAATGCTAGCGCAATGTCTTTGGTCGATCTTGCCATCGGCCCAATGTGGGTGTGTTCGGTAAGAGTAAAAGGTACGTGCCCTGTAATAGGAACTCTTCCATGAGTTGGTTTAAGGCCGAAAATACCGCAATATGAGGCCGGTACTCTAATTGAACCTCCTGAGTCACTTCCTATTCCTACCGGAGAAAGAAACGCTGCGATGGCTGCTGCCTCTCCTCCACTAGATCCTCCAGGAGTGCGGGTCAAATCCCAAGGATTATTTGTTCTTCCAAATACTTTGTTGTCAGTTTCCCACCATAGGGTAAATTCCGGGGTGTTTGTTTTGCCGAGGAGTATACCGCCGGCATTTTTCAAGCGGTCAACGACAGGAGCGTTTTTTGTGGCCATATTACTTGATGTTAGTAATGAACCGCTTGAAGTACGGTAACCTTTAATATCTATACTGTCTTTAATCGTGTAAGGGACTCCATGCAGTGGTCCAATTTCGCTTCGACTGTCATATAAATCATTTTCCGCTTCCTTTGCCCGGTCGATGGCGTCGTCCGCTAATTTAACTATAGAGTTTAATGAAGGGTTTAATCGATCAATCTGGTCTAGGTGAGATTGCATTAGTTCAACAGGTGAAATATCTTTGTTTGCGACTTTTGATGCCATCTCCGTTGCATCTAATTTACTTAAGAACGTATCCATTTTTTAACACCTCCAGAGTTAGTCTAAAAGGAGTGTTCACTCTCCGAGATAAATTGACTCTATTCAAGTTTGCGCTATACTACACCCGCCAATGTCCTGCTGCAATATTTACTAACGTGAATAAGACAAGAAATATCAAGTCAATGATTAATATTTCTATGTGTATATATGATAACTCCCATATGCACGGTATACATATTTCTTTATCAGGTGATCTCTTTTTGTTATCACACTAAGTCAGGCCACATCTAATTTAATAGCTTACTGCTGT
The DNA here is from genome assembly GCA_009392275.1 of SAR202 cluster bacterium. Taxonomy (GTDB): domain Bacteria; phylum Chloroflexota; class Dehalococcoidia; order Lucifugimonadales; family UBA2962; genus UBA2962. The sequence goes on along the minus strand of VFGV01000012.1, from coordinate 84,150 downwards.
CAATAGACTGCTATATTTAGGCTTGCCCAATACAAGTTAAAAATCCCATTTGAATCCAATTAGGTATAGATGGGGGTTGACACGCTTTAAAAGGATATGTAAATTACCTGCACGCCGGTGAAGCTGTCTGAGTTCTTATATAGACAAGCGATTGCTATATCGGTAGTTTTATGTATTTTTGGAGGTTGACGTGCAGAGGTACTTAGTACAGCGCATTCTATCTTCTATACCTGTTTTGTTCATTTTAGCGGTTATAGTGTTTGCGGTGCTGCGAGTTTCTGGTGGTGATCCTGCTGCAATAATCGCAGGTAAGGATGCTCCTCAGTGGCAGATTGAAGCTATTCGTAACGACTTAGGATTGAATAAACCTGTGTATTATCAGTTGGGCGTTTATTTAGGAGACGTTTTGCAAGGGGACCTTGGAGAGTCTATCAACTCCAAAAAACCAGTTGTTACATTAATTAAAGAGAGAATTGTTCCGACTTTATCACTGGCGATTATGACAGAGATATTGACGCTACCGATATCAATTCCGTTGGGCGTTTTAGCCGCGTGGAAAGCAAATACATGGATTGATAGGGGCATATTAATATTTAGCACCTTAGGATTTTCTATTCCAATATTTTTCCTAGGATTTCTTTTGATAAAAGCATTCGCTTTGGAACTCCCGTGGTTTCCTGCGGCAGGTTATGTGCCGCCGGAGGAACATTTTGGAAACTTCCTTCATCGCATAATACTTCCAAGTTTGTGCACGGCTATCTTGTTTTGGGCATTTTTAGTCCGAATGACTAGGGCAACAATGATTGAAGTATTGAGAGAAGATTACATCCGTACTGCTAGAGCGAAAGGTCTAGCTGAAGGTGGCGTTTTAATCACTCACGCATTGAAAAACGCTGCGCTTCCAATAGCAACAGTTGTTGGTTGGGGTATCGCAGAGTTATTCGCAGGGATAGTAGTGACCGAACAGGTCTTTGCTATTCCAGGCATGGGTAGACTAATTGTTGACTCGATTGTTCGTAGAGATTACCCAGTAATACAAGGTTGTATGTTGACCATCGCAGTTCTTCAGGTCATTGTGAACCTGCTAACTGACATGTCGTATGCACTCTTTGATCCAAGGATTAAATACTAATGCAAGAACAAATGAAAAACACATTAAGTGTAGTCCAACCTGTAATTGATCAGGTTAAGAAACAATGGGGGCCATTTCTTGTAAAGCTAGAGTGGACAAAGCGTAGGCACCCAATGCTGTTGGTCGGAATAGGGATTTTGATTTTGATGGCGCTGTTCGCGATATTCGCCCCATATTTATGGACGATTGATCCAACAGCCGTTGATCCGCCTAACAGACTAAAAGAGCCGGGTTCCGAGTGGTGGTTTGGAACTGACTTCGTTGGACGCGATGTTTGGTCAAGAACCATTTATGGAACAAGAGTTTCATTGGCAGTAGGGTTTGCCGTAGGAGCATTGTCTGCTGTGACCGCGGCATTCTTTGGATTGTTAGCCGGATACTTTAATACTTTTGACTTGATAATAATGAGAATTATGGATGCAATTATGTCTATACCTCATATTCTTTTAGCTATTGCCCTAGTTTCTATGGTTGGGGGTAGTGTTCCGATAGTTATCTTTGCTATATGGTTTGTAACGTTCCCAAGAGCAGTAAGGGTTGTTAGATCTTCGGTACTCAGTTTGAGGGAAGAGGTTTATGTCGAGGCTGCTAGAGCAATAGGAGCCAAAACTCCTCGTATTTTATGGTTCCATGTGCTACCTGGAACTATAGCTCCGTTAATGGTAACGGGAACATTGATCATAGCTGGGTCAATTTTGACTGAAGCTATACTAAGTTTCCTTGGAGCAGGAATTGACCCTGAAACACCAGCTTGGGGATCAATGATGGCAGACGGTAGAAGGACTATTTCTCAGGCGATGTGGGTGGTTGGTATACCAGGAGGATTTTTAACTCTAACGGTGCTTGGAATCAATATGATTGGTGACAACTTAAGAGATATATTAGATCCAAAATTGTCTCGATCAGGAACTTAGAGCATATAATCTGATAAATTAATAGGCCTGAGCAATGTGCTCGGGCCTATTTTTTTTAAAGCAATGTTAGTAATAGTATCGATGGTTAATGATTAGTATTCTAAACAATTTAAAGCAATTAAAGCATGAGTCACTTAACACTGCTGTTTTATTTATCTTTATCATTACAGTCGGATATGCCTGTAATGACGATTTAATCATAGATGAGCAATCTAATTTAGGTTCTCAGGTTGAGATTAGTATTACTCCGCAAATAGTCTGCGTTCAAGGAGTATGTATTGATAGTGTGACTGGTGAGACAATTGAAGGGGAAATGAACGATCGTATCGATTCTACACTTGTAGAATCTTGGGGAGAATCCATAAGAAACATCGTGATTCGTGGAGAAGCTGCTAGACAGTCCCCATCCAATTTAGAGCCAAATGAAAAAGATTTGATAGTTCCCTTTACTAACATAGCGGAAACAGTTTTAGGCTATGACTGGAAATTATGGAATGATAGGCCAGGTATTGTGGTTTTCGACTTTGATCGTGATGATGATCATGACCTCTATTTCACATCACAAGCAGAAAAATCCAACATACTATTAAGAAATGATGGGAACAATGCTTTTACAGATGTAACTGAGTATGCGGGAGTAGGTTTATTAGATAGTCATAGTACTGGCGCCTTGGCCTGTGACTTCAATAACGACGGGTTTCAAGATTTGTATGTTGGTGCCTGGGGTGATCCTATGGATGAACTGGATTTTCGATCAACCGATGGAATCAAAGGGAGTGCGGATTCATTATTACTTAACGATAAGGACGGTACTTTTACAGATGTCACTGCACAAGCTTTTGGAAACGATATAAATATTAGGTCGGCGACTTCTATTTCATGCGCAGACGTAAATTTAGACGGTTATTTGGATATTTTTGTCGGTAATCTTATGGCTCAAGAGTTCCGCACTTTCTCAGGCGCGAATCACCCTGGGCATTATGACGTTTTATATATAAATAACCAGGATTTAACTTTCACTGAAGTTGCGGAGTCTGCAGGCGTGAGAGGGACTGAAATAGTTATGCGTGACTTTAATAGTAAGCCTATCTTGTTCGAAGATCCTTCTAATAATCAATGGTACGAAGGATGGGATCCTACATGGACTGATGAGCAGGGTAACCAAATAGGAGAACCGACTTATCAAACACATAGTTCTATGTTTTTTGATTATGATGATGATTCTGATCCGGATCTGTTTATTGCTAGCGATGGAGATATATTTCGCATATACCGCAATGACACAGATGCTGAGGGTGTTAAATTCACCGAGATTTCTAGAGCTTTAGGTCTGGATAAAGTTGGAGCCTGGATGGGCTTCGCTATAGGAGACATTGATTCAGATGCAGATCTAGACGTATTTGTAACGAATATCGGTTATCATCCCAATACCCGACCACCGATGAGAGGACCAAGTGGGTCATGTGAATACCATCAGCGGTTCATATGGGGTACTTGTCTACATTATTTACTTAGAAATGATGGCATCAAGGAAATTGAGGGGGTTGGTACTGTTGGTTTGTTCACGGATATTGCTGCTTCCACATCAGTTATACCTAGTCCTTATATGCCTCCGGATTCCTTGGAGATTAGTAAAATCAACTCGTTACAAAAAGTTCCCACGGGTATACAAGCTTATGATTTTGGTTTTGGTGCTACGTTTTTTGACATGGACAACGATGGAGACCAAGATTTATATTGGCTTGGGTCTACGGTTGCATCTGGGCAGGGGCCTGGGGGTGAGGCGTTCCAAGGAGCAGGTAGGCTGTTAATGGGAGATGGAGCAGGTAATTTTGAAGATATAACTGTGCGAGCTCAGGTGTTAGATATTGTAGGTGTTAATTATAAAGATCTTGATGATCCTGACTCAATATTTTCTATGAAAGCCAGGAAAATATCGTCCAGGTTTCATGAAAATGGAAAGGGTTTGGCTCATGGTGATATTAATAATGACGGATATGTTGATCTGATAGCTACTAATAGTAGTGGTCCAATTTGGGAGGGGACAGAAAGTTCTATAATGGAAAGCCCTGGCCCTGTATTTGTTTGGATTAACGGAGGAGGTGACAATAATTGGATAAAGTTATTATTACGTGGTCGTATGGCAATAGATGGTACAGGTAGTAATGCGGATGGAATTGGTGCGAGGGTATACGTAAGAACAATAATTGATGGTAAAGAATTAATTCAAGTGCAGGAAGTCAGAGCTGGCTCTAGTTACATATCTATGGACAGTATTGATTTAGAATTTGGCATTGGTAAAGCGGATTTAGTTAATGAGCTAGTTGTATACTGGCCGAATGGAACAATTCAAATAATCAAAGACCTAGAAGTTAATAAGCTACATAAAATAATAGAACCATGAGATTTTCTATTTCTGTTATAAGTAAAGCTGATATTTAAGTAGGTAAACACTATGACAATCAAAATGGGACTAATCGGATGCGGAGGCCATGGGCGTCAGAGACTTTCAAAGATTTTGCGTGGTATGGGAGATTTAGTAACTCTTGTTGCATGTTCAGACACTAATATTGAGTCCTCTAAAGCAACAGCTTCAGAGGATGGTTATTTCAAAGCATATGATAATTATATAAATATGCTAGATAAAGAAAGGCTTGATACGGTTGTTATAGCATTACCTCATGATCAACTAAAGTCAGCTACAATATCTGGCCTAGATGCTGGAGTTCACGTATTTGTTGAAAAACCCGCTGGTGTTAATTCTAATGAAATAATAGAGATCATAGAAAAAGAAAAGCAATCAAACAAAACCGTGATGGTCGGATATTGTATGAGATATAACCCAGGACGCCAACGTTTTAAAGAGTTTTTTAGAAAAGATGTTTTAGGCGAGGTAATTCAGATTCATGGGCATAAATCTGGTAGTCAGCTAGTCTCTTGGAATGGTCGCATGGAGCATGGTGGAGGCCAACTTAGATGGCATGGTGTCCATATCGTTGACCAAATTTTATGGGTGATGGGTGATATTATGCCGTTAAATGTGTATTCCGAAACCCGTTGGGATGAACAACTAGGATCGGACCAAGATTCTGCATTTAATATTATGTTTGAAAATGGTGTTAGTGCATCTGTAACGGTTAGCTCTCGGACTCAACAGATATTTGATGTGCTAGATGTATATGGTACACATGGTAGGATTAGGTCAGAGTGGCCTTCTGAGATTATCGAGATTCAAAGCAGTATATTGCCCGAACACGAGAATACACAAAGAATCGTTCCAAATTCTCCAGACTATATGGAAATGTATACGATACAAATGCAAGATTGGATAGATTCAATTATGGATGAAACGAGGGTACCCATAGGAACCAAAGATGCTTTAAAAGTTTACAAAATAATAGACGCTGCCTATAAGTCATCTCAGTCAGGCAAGCCAATAAATATAACAGGATTAAATTGAATGATTATTACTAATGTTAAAACCATACCTCTGAAAACCGGTGCTTTAATCGTCGAAATTGAAACAGATGAGGGAATAAAAGGTTTAGGTGAATGTTATATCGTGGATCCAATTGTGACCAAAACTTTTATTGAGCATAAATTGAGCCCACTCATCAAAGGCAAAGACCCCACAAATGTTGTCTCTCTTTGGGATGAAATGTTTTATAACACTACCCGTTTTGGACCAATGGGTTTACAGACATCTGCTATCGGAGCATTAGATATAGCTTTGTGGGATATTGCTAGTAGAGCTGTTGGACTACCACTATATAAATTTCTTGGAGGAGCAGCTAAAACCAAGATACAACTATATGTTAGTCAGGGCATGGGTAGGCTGAAAGAGCCATTAGAAATGAGATCTAAGATGGAAAAAGCACTTGAGGATGGGTATAGAGCTTTTAAGATTCGTATGGATTGGGATTCACAGCGTCTTGACCGAGATCCTAAAAAAGATATGTTGAGGTTTGAGGTTTGCCGGAATTTCTTGCCTGAAGACATGCAATTAAGCTTTGATGCCAATAATGGCTACTCGCCTTCGGTTGCAATACAACAGGGTAGGATATTAGAGGATATGGGTGCTGCTCATTTCGAAGAGCCCGTAGCCCAACATGATCTTCAAGGTTTGAAAGAATGTTCAAGGGCGTTAGATATACCTGTGTCATTTGGGGAGCAGCAACATACACGTTGGCAGTTTAGGGATCTGATAGAGTTAGGTAACCCGGATATTTTACAACCAGACATAGTGCTTGCTGGAGGTGTAACTGAATCAAGACGCATATATGATTTAGCTGGTACTTATGGGAAGCTAGTAATGCCCCATTGTCCATCGGCTGGAATTGCGAGTGCAGCTAGTTTACAGCTTTATTCAACTTACCTAACTGCTGTGAGACCTCATGAGTATTCTACCGAATTTTCTGGACAAGCAAGCCAACTTTTCAAACAGCCATATAAAATTTCCGAAGGCTATGTACAACTGCCTGACGCTCCAGGACTTGGTCTGGAGCTAAATCAGAAAACCCTGGAGAAATTGATAGCATAGTGAATACATTATTTGATAAATATCGGCAATTTATTAAGTGTAGTATAACTGCGTTAGGTATTTTCGCAATCATAGTTGTAACAGTGGGATGTACAGAAATCACCGATAAAGAAGTTGTTCAAGACGAGCAATACTCTGCAAGTGAAGATTATCCGATAATTGTTCTGCCTGATAGCCAAATCAAAATACAATTCATCGAAGTTTTTGATGAAAGTAAATGTAGTAAAGGAATGTTATGTAACGTTTCAGGTAAAGGTAAAATAATGATTGGGATAACGGGGCCAGGACTGATGCCTTTTCCTACTGAATTGACCGTCGGCGTCCCCTCTAATGCTTTATTTGGATATTCTCTTATACTTAAAAATATTGACAGAACTGAATCTGCTGACTCTGTGGAACTGTTTATTAAGAAAATTAAGGTGCAATAAAAAGTTAGCTAATCTATTTGTACAGATTTATTCGTGCGTAGCTCAACTCCGGTTTTTTCCTCCTGTAGCTGAACAATCGCAGGAAAGTTTTTCTTTTGCCAACCTCTATTCATAGCTTCAACCAATATTTCTTCAACCGCACTACCGATAGTTAAAGGCACATCTATTTGTCTGGCCATGTCATTGGCAAGCTTGATATCTTTAGCGGCAAGCCCAAGGTAAAAGCTTGTATCAGTACCTTCTAAGTTTCCGTTAAAGACGTCTTGATAGAATCTTCCTAGCGGGGGAACCTTACCCATAACCCCCTTGGATATTGAGTCAGCCAAAATGTCTAGATCAACTCCAGCTTTAATACCTAAGGTTAATATTTCTCCACCAATTTGCAATATTGACATTGCTAATAATTGGTGACTCAATTTACATATGGTTCCAGCTCCTATAGGGCCACAAAAGTTAACATTTTTACCGATTAACTTTAATAAACACTCAACTTTGTTAAATGTATTTTGAGATCCTCCCACCAAAACGACTAGATCCGTGGAATTTGCACCTTCTACTCCACCGCTGACAGGAGAATCCAGGAATTCAATGCCATTTTTTCGGAATCTATTTTCGATTGAGCGTACCATCTCCAGTGAATTTGTAGACATATCAACCACTATATTTCCTGGTTTCAGTCCATTAAGTATACCGTTATCACCAAAGCAAACCTTTTCTACGTCATCAGGCATTGGGAGCGACATGACAACCACTTCATTTGATGTTGAAGCCTTTTCAGGAGAATCAGCCCAAGTCGCGCCCATTTCTAATAATGGAAGGGCATTATCTTTTACTAAATCGTGTACAGTTAGCCGATGGCCCGCATCTATTAGATGGCGTGCCATCGGAAGGCCAATGTTTCCTACTCCAATCCAACCGATATTCATCTTGTATTAGAGCCGCACATCACCTGGAGAAGGGTTTACGGAAGTTCTCTGATGAATAGAAAATTGCTGTTGATTATGGACTGCATCTTCATCAAGCTCAATCCAATTACCCCATGGATCTTGTAAATATACGCTCCTAAACCCGTCCATTAATGCAACCGGAGGATTATTTAAAACTGCGCCCATGGGAACTATTCTTTCAATGATAGCGTCCATATCGGTTACGTTAAATGATATGTGTGCAGCACCTGTTGCGTTTCTCTTATGCTGTTCACCTGAATCTCTTACTTCTGTTTTTGGTGACAAATATTCAATTATCTCAACTGAATGGCCATCAATTCCTCCCACGAATGCTGCTTTTACTTGGACGTTATCATACCCAAGTAGCTGGGATAGTTCAGCCCCACCAGCTTCAACTTGGAATCTAAGTTCAAGTCCAATTCCCTCGCAGTAAAACTGCAGGGCCTTTTCTATATCAGTTACCACAACTCCCGTGTGGTTCATTGTTACGCTCATAAAAAGTCCTCCATTTTTTATAGTAATTAAGTCCAGAATTCACATGTTATCAACAAATGCTATGTCTAGTCGCGTCGTTTTAATTCATCTGCAAAATCAAATAGTTCAGGAAGACCTCCAGTATGGATAAACAAAACAGTATCCTCTTGCTTGAATTTACCTGTTCTGGCGTAATCAATCACAGCTGCCATTACTTTGCCTGTATAAACAGGGTCAAGTAAAATGCCCTCTAACTCAGCCACCATTCTTATTGCTTCGATACAATCATCCCCAGGAATTGCGTAGCCTGGCCCTATATACTTATCGAGCTGTTCTACATCACTCCAGTCTAAGCGTTCTGTAAAGCCTAAATGATTCAAAGCATTGTTCGACCAAGTCACAACGTCTGCGTACGATTCTTCAGGCTTGCCTACAATTACTCCATGTACATTCCATGGTAAATTTAATGATTGTGAAGCTAGCATTAATCCACCCTGTGCACCTCCACTGGCTACAAAAACCTCTAAATTTTCCGCAACATTAAAATTGGCTAATTGTTCTTCAATCTCTAATGTCGCTTCCATGTATGAGATTGTTGCTGATGATCGAGACATATGTTCTTTAACATGATTGTAAACAGTTTTACCTTGTTCAATTAACTTCGTTTCTAATTTATCAACATATTCGTTGACCTCATCATGATTAGCTGTATCTAAAAGGTGTAAATCTGTTCCTATAATATCCTGAATCAGTAGGTTACCTTGTATTGGTCGAAACTTACTTGCAGGAGCAATATTAATATAATCGAGACCAACCATTTTAGAAGCGGCTCCAATAATGCGGGCGTTATTAGACATCCACGGATTAATATTTAAAGAAACGTCAGCACCTTTCTGCAGAGCGTCAGCCATACAGAAGTCCATGTGTCGAACTTTATTGCCGCCCATGGCTAAACCAGTTAAATCCTCTCTTTTGATTAATATACGCACGCCAAGTTTTTCAGATAACCTGTGAGCCTCTTGCAGTGGTGTGGGAAGTAAGGCGATATTTATTCTGGGCAAAGAATCAATTTTAGCTTTTAATTCCTCTTTACTTAAATATGGCATTTTCATTTTAAATATCCAAGTTTCTATGTTTGTCTTAACTAGAATCAAATATTGTAAGTCTGGCATGGATCCTATTTCCATACAAGTGACTTTCATCTGCTATAAATAACTCGAAGTCTTGTAGGAAAGCGTGGGCCCGCAGGGATTCGAACCCTGGACACCCGGATTAAAAGTCCGGTGCTCTGACCAACTGAGCTACAGGCCCTGGAAAGTGCGAGAATTTATTTAATCAAATTGACTCTATTGTCTATTCAACACTTTTGGTGCAATTTTTGATATACGTTTTTAAGATGATTATTAATTATCTTAGATCATCAACTAAATTAGAAATAGGCCAATAGCTTATTAAGGCCTTACCTGAAATATTTTCAGATGAAATTAAACCAAATGACCTTGAGTCTTGGCTGTTTTGTCTATTATCTCCAAGAACATAATAAGAGCCTCTTGGTATCGTAATTGGACGCACATTGTCATAAGAGGGGTGATACACGTATGGTTCATTAATAACCTTGCTATTGATAATTACCGACCCAGACTTAATTTCTAAGGTGTCTCCCGGAATTGCTATTACCCTTTTAACAAATTTTCGAGATGGATCAAAAGGGTAATCAAAAACGACCAGGTCACCTCTCCTTGGACCAGTGAAAAGATATTGATGGTTAATACTTTCATAAAAAGGTATTTCCCAATAAGTTATTTTGTTAACAATCACGAAATCACCAGATTCCATTGTGGGATGCATGCTACTGCCCTCAACTTTATATGGTTGAAGACTGACTTGTAGAATAGCAAATATGGCTATACCTAAAATAATAGTTTGAAAAACTTCTTTAATGAAGCTTTTAATTGTAGGTATTTTCTTGATGTCTGACATGGCAAAGTTTTAGTTATTTAATAAATTATACGTTTCACAAACGTATAATTCACTATTTAGAAATCGTCAGTTAAGAGATCTTATGTAAGAATTTATATTAATTGTTATTTAATTAATGATAGATTATTGTTCAGGTTGAAATACCGTTGCTAGAATTGTAAATAAGGTGAAAAGTTATGGTTTTAAGTGACCGCACAATTAAAGAAGAAATCGAAGCAGGTCGTATAGTTATTGATCCCCTTGATCCAATAAATATTCAGCCTGCCAGTGTAGATGTCCGGCTAGACAGAAGAGTTTTAGTTTTTAGGAACTCTAGACTGCCTTACATAGATGTACGCCAAGACGTTAGCGATCTAACTGAACCGGAGGAGATAACAAAAGATCAGCCATTCATTTTACATCCAGGTGAGTTTGTATTGGCATCAACATTAGAGCATATTGAGATTCCGGCTGATATCGTTGCTCGACTGGAAGGGAAAAGTTCGTTGGGTAGAATAGGCCTTTTAATCCATTCTACTGCAGGATATGTTGACCCTGGATGGAAGGGCCATTTAACCCTTGAATTAAGTAATGTTGCTAGCTTACCTATAACTCTTTACTTTGGTATGCCTATTGGCCAGTTGTCTTTTTTGAGACTGAGCACAGCCGCCGAAAACGTTTATGGATCTGATGCGCTAAACAGTAAATATTTAGGTCAAACAGAGCCAACAGCTAGTCGTATGCATAGAAACTTTCAGGAATGATATATCGTGGGATCGCAAATTGATTACATGCAGCAAGCAATTATTGCTGCTGTATCAGTTTATGGTAAAACCGCACCTAATCCTCCTGTCGGAGCGGTCATAGTTAGTGAGGGTAAAATTGTTGGATTGGGTTCAACTCAAAAACCAGGCAACGACCACGCCGAAGTTGTAGCGATGAAACAAGCTGGCAAAGCTTCAATGGGCGCTGAAATGTATGTGACTCTGGAGCCATGCAGTTTGTTTGGCAGGACTCCACCATGTGTTGACCGAATCATTTCTTCTGGAATATCTAAATTGCATATTGCTATTTTAGATCCTAACCCTAACGAGAATGGGCAAGGAATAAATAAATTACAAGAATCTGGAATTGAAGTTCTCATGTGGGAAGTTGAAGAAATGGTATCTCAGGTTCAGGAACTTGTGGAGAGTTATGAAAAAAATATTGTTACTGGTGATCCCTTTATAACTCTAAAATATGCAATGAGCATTGATGGCAAAATTGCCACTTCAACTGGTAAATCAAAGTGGATTTCAGGAGAGCAATCTAGAGAGGAAGTCCACAGAATGAGATATAGGTCAGACGTTGTGATTGTAGGTATTGAAACAGTTATATCGGATAACCCACAGTTGACTGCCAGAGATGTGAATGGAGAAAACTTGGATATGCAGCCTTTGCGTGTCGTGATTGATACAGATGGCAGGATTCCTTTGGAATCAAAGCTTTTAAATGATGGAGGGGACACATTAATAGCTTGTGTAGAAATAGAGCCCGATAAACAAAAACATTTGGAGTCTATAGGCATAGGTGTCACAAAGGTTGCTAGAAACGAGAATGGGGTGGATTTGCTTGCAGTGATACGGATATTACGAGATAGAGGAATTCACACAATTTTGATTGAAGGAGGAAGTCGTATTTCAGGAAATATTGTAGATCTAGGAATTGTAGATAAATTTGTTGTATTTATAGCTCCAATAGTTATAGGAGGGTCTGATTCAATTGGCCCTATAGCGGGATCTGGTATTGATAATATTTCAGAGTCGTTGAAGTTTAAAAGTTCTCACATCCAGAAATTTGGTGATGATATTGCTATTATCGGATATCCTTAAAAGATAATGTTTACAGGAATCGTAGAAACTATCGGAGTTGTCACTTCAATAGATGGGAATAGTGTCTCCATTTCAGCAGAGAAATTTACGGATCGATTGACAATTGGAGGCAGTGTAAGTGTAAAAGGCGCATGTTTAACTATTACATCATTTTTGAATGAGCAATTTACCGTTGACATAGTTGATGAGACTCGAAGAAAAACAAATTTGGGATATTTAAAGGTTAATTCGAAAGTGAATTTGGAATTGCCGGTTCCGGTAACTGGTTCGTTTGATGGACATATTGTTCAAGGTCATATTGATAATACTGTACAGGTTGCATCGATCCTAGAGGAATCAGATTCACAAATAATAACTTTTAAGGCAGCCGCCTTAGATATGAGATATATGGTAACAAAAGGGTTTGTAGCATTGGATGGAGTGAGTTTGACAATTGTAGAGTGTCAGCCAGAAACTTTTTCAATAGCATTAATTCCTCATACTTCAAAAAATACCACTTTAGGCGAGTTGATCGTAGGCGATTCTGTTAATTTAGAATTGGATCTATTCGCTAAGTACGCCGAAAAACTTATAAACAGTTAAAAACATTAGATATTTCTAGTAGTATTTACTTATGAATCAAAACGATACATTTATATCGCCTGTTGAAACCGCTATTAAAGATATTAGAAACGGCAAGATGGTGATTATTATTGATGATGAAGATAGAGAAAACGAAGGTGATCTTGCAATGGCTGCTGAGCTTGTAACTCCGGAAGCCATTAATTTTATGAGCGTCGAGGGGAGGGGTTTGATATGCACTCCTTTAACTGAATCCAGACTAAAAAAATTGAGATTACCGATGATGGTTCAAGATAATACGGCTAGACATGAGACTGCTTTTACTGTTTCTGTAGATGTATTAGACGGAGCGACTACAGGGATATCAGCGCACGATAGATCAGCGACAATTCGAGCTTTGGTTTCCGATGAAACTAAACCTGATGACTTAGCACGTCCAGGACATGTTTTCCCATTACAATACATGGAAGGAGGTGTTTTGGTAAGAGCGGGCCAAACGGAAGCTATTGTTGATTTAACAAAACTAGCAAATTTAAAACCCGCTGGAATAATCTGTGAGATCATAGATTCTGATGGAAGTATGGCACGTTTGCCAAAGTTAAAGGAATTTGCAAAAACACATAACCTGAACCTGGTTTCAGTTGCTGACATTATTGCCTATAGAAGGATTAACGAAAAATTAGTAGAACGAGTGGCTGAGGCACGCTTGCCAACCCGTTATGGTGAATTTACAGCTATATCATATAAGAGCAAGGTGGATTCCGATGAACACGTTGCTTTGATTAAAGGAGAGATTGATTCCGAAAGTCCGACATTAGTACGCGTGCATTCCGAATGTCTAACTGGTGATGTTTTCGAAAGTATTCGCTGTGACTGTGGTCAACAAGCTTCAATCGCTTTACAGAATATTGATAAAGAAGGATCCGGAGTGTTTTTGTATATGAGGCAGGAGGGTAGAGGTATTGGGATTCATAATAAATTAAAAGCGTACAATCTACAGGACAATGGATTGGATACTGTCGATGCAAATATATCTTTGGGTTTTCCTCCCGATTTAAGACACTATGGAGTGGGAGCACAAATTTTAGTTGAACTTGGAGTACGGAAATTGAAATTGATGACCAACAATCCTAAAAAAGTTGTTGGTTTAGAAAGCTATGGACTTGAGCTAACCGAGCGAGTTCCTATTAATGTTGAACCCAATGAACAGAATCGAGAATATCTGGAAACCAAAAGGTTAAAGATGGGACACTTGATTGAGCCAGTTAAAAAGACCAAGAGGAATAAATGACCAAAACTCAACCAAATCAATTGCCTGAAGACAATTCAAAATTGAATGGTACTGGCTTAAAGTTTGGGGTTATTGTTTCTAGGTTTAACACTTCAATTACATCGGACTTGCTAAAAGGCGCAAAAACAACTTTGATTGATTTAGGAGTGCAAGATAGCGATATAAAGGTTATTGATGTACCCGGAGCGTTAGAGGTGCCTTATACTGCTCAATTGTTGGCTAGATCAGGTGATTTTAATGCATTGATTGCTATTGGTTGTGTTATTAGAGGAGAAACTTCTCATTATGATATAGTTTCGACACAAGTAGCCGAAGGAATTACTAAAGTCTCTTTAGATCATCATATACCGATAACATTTGGAATTCTAACTACGGAAAATTTAGATCAAGCAAAGTCTCGATCTGGGGGAGATAAAGGCAACCTTGGCAGTGAAGCCGCATTGGCAGCGATAGAATTGGCATCATTGACTAAGCAACAATTTACTCTTCGACATTAAATTCAACATGTAAGTTAAGTTAAAAAAGTTTGTTAAAATAAAAGTTTCTTATGGGGATTCGTCTAATGGTAGGACAACAGACTCTGAATCTGTAAGTCGAGGTTCGAATCCTCGATCCCCAGCCAAATCGCATTGTTAATAATATGCCGCGTTCGTCTAGTGGCCAAGGACACCGCCCTCTCAAGGCGGAGATCACGGGTTCGAATCCCGTACGCGGTACCAATTTATTGTGTATAGTATATCGATCACTATATATTAAAAAGGGGACGAAAAATGCGACGAGAAATTCCCACCCGCCAACAAGTCGAAGGCTACCTGTCTGACAGAAGGAATTGGGGAAGATGGAAAGAAAACCCATCAGCAGGCACTATTAATCTGATAACTTCGAAGAAAATAGTTGAAGCATCTCGTTTGGTTAAAACCGGGGAGTCAATATCATTATCAAATGCTTTGCCGGTAGAATCGTCATCTGCCAACGCTAGACCTGTAGATTTCTATCTAAAAAAATTGGATTGGATTGATGAGGGCGGCGGTGTTCTAGACTATATTGGACTTTTCCAACACGGATTAACCGTTACACACCTCGACGCATTATGTCATGTATGGGATAGATATGGCATGTGGGAAGGAAAGAAACCGGATGAAATTTTGACATTTGATGGCGCAACATTTGGTGGTATTGAGGCTTGGCAGAGAGGCATTTTAACGCGAGGCATACTTATTGACGTACCTAGACATAGAGGAACTGATTATGTTGATATAGATCAACCAGTACATGGATGGGAACTAGAAGACATTGCTGCTTCTCAAAACTTAAAACTAAGTCCAGGAGACGCTTTGCTTGTTTATTGTGGCAAAGAAGCTTATGAAGCTGAAAATGGGCCTTATGGTGGTAATATGGAAAATGGATATCCGGGATTGCACGCATCGTGCCTCCCATTTATCAGAGATAATGATATATCGGTTTTGTTATGGGATATGGAAGATGCTCATCCAAATGAATATGATCTTGCTTGGACTATCCATGGAGCTATTCATGCTTACGGACTAGCAATTGTCGATGGAGCTCGATTAGATAATTTAGCTAAGTTTTGTAATGACAATAAAACTTATGAATTCATGGTGACAATAAACCCACTTATAGTAAAAGGAGGTACGGGTTCCCCTGTTAACCCGGTCGCGGTGTTTTAATTAAATCATAAATAATTACAAGATGATTTGAATTTCAGAAAGGTGACGATAATGAGCAGTTACAAAAAATTAAATAGCAGAGTTGCCATCGTAACTGGAGGGGGAGGAGGTATAGGTAAAGAAATCTGCAGGTGTCTAATAGCAGAGGGAGCAAAAGTAATCATAGCAGACCTGTCGGAACATTTAGCAATGGCAGCAATTAACGAAATAAATCCCGAAGCTGACAAAGTCACATATTTTAGATTAGATGTAACCAAAGAAGAATCTTGGAGTGATCTCTACAAACATGTCGAAACTAAATTCCAAAGGCTAGATATTCTTGTAAATAATGCCGGTATATACCTATTGAAAGATATAGAAGAAACCACCTTGTCTGATTGGCAGAATGTAATTAATGTTAATGCGACCGGGGTTTTTATTGGAACTAAATTAGCGCTGCCGCTAATGAGAGCTACTGGTTCAGGTTCAATCATAAATATGTCATCTACATCAGGTATCACAGGTAGCCCTTTTGAAGGTGCGTATACAGCTTCGAAGGGAGCAGTTAGGTTATTTACAAAATCTGCAGCTCTTCATACGGCAAAAGATAATATAAGGATAAATTCTGTGCATCCTGCTACCACAGACACGTCAATGGTTGAGGTGATATGGAAATCAAGTCCTGGCATAAGAAAAACGGTAACGGAAAACGTTCCACTTGGCCGACTGGCGGAGCCCTCTGAAATTGCTAAGACAGTATTATTCTTAGCATCAGATGATTCTTCATACATGACAGGAAGTGAATTAATAGTGGATGGAGGAATGACAGCAATCTGACCACTAACTTAACTTTTTTATGATAATGGACTGAAACGTTACTTATACAATATTATTGGTTCTAATAAGCTCTCGAAAATGGGGAATTAAATGCAACACAGTAGCGATCTAGTACGTAAAGATAATATGTTGATTGCCAACTCAACCAAGGTTAGGTATAACCCTATGGTTATTCAATCTGGTTCCGGATCACGTTTGATTGATGATAAAGGGCGCAGTTATCTTGATTTCGGAGGCAATTGGGCTTTAGCTAATTTAGGATATGATAATAAAAATGTACAAATTGCTATAGAAAAACAGTTAGAAAATACAAGTTATGCAGGGATAGTGTCTAGTATTAACGAACCAGCTTTGCTATTAGCAGAAAAACTTGTCCAGTTAATGCCAGGCGATTTCCATAAAAAGGCCTGGTTTGGTTTGTCAGGATCAGATGCTGCAGAGGCTGCACAAAGAATGGTCTTGGCGAGTTCTGGCAAAAGTCGAATTTTGTCATTTATTGGTGCTATGCACGGCACAAACGATACCGGAATGGGCTTGTCTGGTTTGCCAGGGGCAGGAGGAGTTAAGTATGGCCCGCATGTTATAAAAGCCCCGTTTCCAGACACGTATAGGTCACCTTTTCCTGGTGATCAAATAGGATTAGCAGAGCGATGCACTTCCTTTATTGAGGACTATCTTTTTAAAACAATTTGTCCACCTAGCGATATAGCAGCTATATTTGTGGAAACTATACAAAGCGATAGTGGCGATGTTGTGCCGCCAGACGATTTTATGCCCATTCTTAGAAAATTATGTGATTCCCATAATATTTTATTAGTCATTGATGATATAAAGATTGGGTTAGGGAGGACAGGCAGGATGTTCTCATATGAACATTATGGTATTGAAGCTGATTTATTATTGCTTGGAAAGTCATTAGGAGGGGGATTACCACTCAGTGCGGTCGTAGGCAGAGCTGATGTGTTGGATAGTGGGTTTGCCGGATTTACGACATCTGGTAATGCAGCGTGCTGTATCGCTGGATTTGAGACCTTGAATGAAATAGAAAGACTAAATCTTGTTGAGCAGTCAGCAATTACAGGAAAATATCTGGGTGATAAATTGGTTTCTGCATTAGGAGATTATGGAATAGTTGGCGACATTAGAGGCCGTGGTTTAATACAGGGTGTAGACTTGGTACAGGACAAGTTTTCAAAAATTCCCAATCGGGAAGCAGCATCTAGTATTGTTTATAGAGCCTGGGAGTTAGGTTTATTACTTTATTATGTGGGTAACTCTGGAAATGTATTAGAAATAACGCCACCCTTGGTTCTAACCACAGATGAAGTGGATGAAGGCGTTAGCATTTTAGAACAGGCATTTAAAGACTATATTGATGGGAAAATTAATCAAAGTAAAGTCTCGGAGTTTGCAGGCTGGTTTGTATGAATAAACAGCTTTTAGCTTATTTCATACTAGGTTTAGGATTTGTAATTATCGTAGTATTAATAATTGTTTTAATAATTGCCTAAATAACGCGCCTTAACCCCAAAAGTCATATACTGCTTTTGATATCTCTCCTATCAATCTTGAACCTTCATGAGGACATAAAAGTAAACTTTTATCCTTACTATATGAAGCGAAAACCGTAATAACATAATCACTATTTTCGGATTTAATAAGTCCTGTATCGCAACGGGCGTGTAAATAAGCTCCAAGTTTGTTGTACATTTTAACTTTAGGTTCAACTCCGGATTCAGCTGGGAATTGGTCTAATGGAAGATATCTGCCTAGCCACTCTATATGTTGACACCGTCCCATAATATCAAGCATTGCATCCGATGATTCTTTTGAAACTAGCTCCCCCTTAGCCATCAATGTTACAAGATTGGTAAAATCTCTAGCTGAGCACTCGGAGTATGCATTGACATCCTTTCCTTGCATATCATCAAATGCTGTTGGACCCAAGTCATGATTTAGTGAATACTCGTTCAGCCCAAGAGATCGCATTCGTTTATTTATAGAATCTATACCTAACATAGAACTAAGCTTCCAAGTACAAGTGTTGTCACTTACTACAATCATCATCATACAAATATCTTTTAATGTGACTTCAAAGGGGGTTTCCATTTCTCTGAAAACTCCTGTTCCTCCTCTAAGATCGCTAGCATCTATTTTCACTCGGTCAAGTAAATTGTATTCACCTTCGTGGATTTGAAAAAAAAGTTCGGCCATAATTCCAATTTTTATGGCACTGAGTGCAGGAAGTACCTTTTTTTCATTAATACTCAATACTTCGCCAGTGGTTAAATTATTTGCACTAACGCTCGCAGTACCAGAGAAATCATCAATTATCCCTAAAACTTTTGATCTTAAATCAGTTAACTCAGTCATATTTATCCCTCCTTAACACTAATTAGCAAAAACGAATGTCACTCTACGACCTACGTTTGATTTTCGGGTCTAATATGTCTCTTAGACCATCTCCAGATAAACTCATTCCTAGAACAGTGAATGTTAAAAATAATCCAGGAAAAATTATCATGTACGGGGCTCTACTAAGGTAGTCCTTAGCCCCTGCCACCATGTTGCCCCAACTTGGTATTTCTTCAGGCGGGCCAGCTCCAAGGAAGCTCAAATATGCTTCTAACAACACTGCCGCAGATGCTACATATGTGGCATGCACAATCAATGGAGCCACGATATTAGGTAAAATGTGTCTAATCATAATACGAGGTGTTGTAGCACCAATTGATCGTGAAGCTTCTATGTAAGTTCGTTCTCTCAAGCTTAAAACAGCTGACCTGACTACTCGGGTGGCTATAGGTATTTCCGTAATACTTAATGCGATAATCACATTTTGTACGCTTCCCCCCAATAATGCCATTAGCGCGATTGCTAATATTATTGAAGGAATTGACATTAACCCGTCCATGAATCTCATGACAACCATGTCAAATTTATGAGAATACCCCGCGGTTATACCAATTATAGTTCCTGCACTTATCGCTATAACTGCAACAGATACTCCAACGGTTAATGAAATCCGGCTGCCGTATAGTGCTCTTGACCAAATATCGCGCCCTATATTATCGGTGCCAAACCAATGACCTGTTGTCCAAGGCCCAGTGAACCTTTCTAAAGGAGCAGGCATAGATGGATCAGATGTCCATAGTACTGGCGCAAAAATAGCGATAAGTACCGCAAACAAAAATATAGAAAGACCTACAGCCATATTCGGATGTCTTTTTAATAGCGCCAGCAGGTCATTTACCCTGTCCTTTATAGTTAAGTCTGGAGGTTTAACCCAGGCTGAAGTTGATGTTTGATTTTTATTCATAAGTTATTTGTATCTAATCCTAGGATCTAGTAGCCCGTAAGACAGATCTATTAATAGATTTATTACAGCGACTATAGCAGCAAAAACTAATACTGTTCCTTGAATCACTGGATAATCTCTATGACTTAAAGCATTTACTAAAAGTCTGCCCATTCCAGGTATAGCAAAAACATTTTCTGTCACCACAACTCCACCCAACAGTAAAGCTAAGCTAATTCCGCATACAGTTATAATTGGCAGCATTGCGTTTCGCAACGCATGTGATAGTAATACACGCGTTTCTGCTAACCCTTTCGAACGCGCCGTTCTTATGTAATCTTCTGAGAGTACCTCCAGCATTGTGGCCCTAGTCATTCTGCCAATAAGAGCCATCACTACTAAACCGGTAGCAAGTACAGGTAGTACCATGTGATAGAAATAATCCCCGACATTTTCAGTTGGAGCCGTGTAACCAATTGCTGGAAACCAGTTCAGCTTTACAGCGAAAGCCCACATAAGTATGAAACCAAGCCAAAATAAAGGTACTGAGTAACCAAGTGTAGTGAATACCATCACGGACCGATCTATCCAACTGTTAGCCTTCCATGCAGCAATTATGCCTAAGGGAATTGCGATGGCCATAGAAAATATTAAAGTAAAGGCTGCAACTGAAAATGTTGGAACTATACGCTGTCCAATCATTTCAGTGACAGAGGTTTTTCCGAACAATGATTCACCTAGGTCTCCTTGGAAAAGATTTCCAAACCATATTCCTAGTTGAATATACATTGGCTTGTTGAGTCCTAGGCTTTCTCTAATTAAATCGTACTTTTCTTCTGTTGCGTGTGTACCTACGATTAATGCTGCGGGATCTCCGGGAGCTATATGGATTAACGCAAATACTACCAACGCTACGACAAGTAGAACTGGTATCATTGCTAATAATCTTCTGATTATATATCCACTCATTAAAACTTACTTTAATCCCTCAATATTTGTATGACCTGATTGACTTGTTTTACTTTTAATAATTCAACTGTCAATTTGAATTAACAAACAAGCTCTTTGAGTTGATACTCAAAGAGCTTGTTTGCTCTTAACTTATATTTCTTACCTGTTTAGTTTCGATTTACCTATCTAACCAAGCATTTATATAAACTGGAAATACCGGTACATCAAAGTTTTTAACCACTTTGCTGTATGGGTAAATGGATGCCCACTGAGCAAGCATTACCTGAGGTGCAGAATCATACAGTGCAAGCTGCATCTCTCCGATAAGATCCATCTGTTTTGATGCGTCAGGCTCAAAAGCGTATTGAAGTCTCAATGCCTTTGTCCTTTCTACCTCTGGATCATCTCCGAAGTTACCAAAATACAGTGTTCCTGAAAGCATTGGGTCAGCCACAGGGTCTGGAGAAGCCCATTGAACCCACCAGTCTGTAATTGCATCCCAATCTGGATCAGGTAATCTCGATAGCAAAGTGGCCCAATCCATTGATGGCATTTCAACTGTTAGACCAACTTCTTCGAACAAAGGCTTTAACACCTGTCCCATCGGAGTAATAGTTGCATAATCATTCGGATTCATAAGCAAGAAAGTTTCTCCAGCATAACCAGATTCAGCTATCATTTTCTTTGCTTTCTCAACGTCTTTTTCGTTGTAGTATTCTTCACCAACCGTGCTGGCAAGTGGAGTCCCACATCGGTACCTCGATGGACAAAGTGACCAAAGATCACTAGGTCCCATTGACGCTGCCAAGGCTTCAATGTCTGTAGCAGCTTGCAATGCTTGTCTGATCATTTTATTGCTAGCTGGTCCTGTCGAGGTCACATTGAAATCATAGGTCCAGAAATGTTTATCATATTTTGCGACATCGATATTAGGGTCATCAACCATTTCGGTATAGAAATCCAAGCCAGCTCCATCCCACACATCAATTTCACCTGTTTGCAAGGCAGCTTTTTTGCTTTCCTCAGATGGTATTTCTAGCCATTCAATTGTATCGATGTAGGCAATTTTCGAACCCGCCAGATAACTGCCTGCCTCATCGGTTCGAGGTACATAAGCATCAAATCTTTCTACAACTAATTTGTCTCCACGTACCCACTCAGATACTTTATATGGTCCCGAGCCAATTGCATTTTCTTCTCCGTAGTCCTCTTGGGCAGGAGTGTTGGCAACTCGCTCTGGCCATATGTTGGATAGAGGCCATGGCGCGGCCATTCCTGAAATTACTACACCCATTGGCTGTTTAAAAGTCAAAGAAAAAGTATGGTCGTCAATTTCTTTCCAACCATCTTCTACCATCTGGCCTTTTAACATATCACCAGCTGCGGTAGTTTCCCACATTCTTTTTAGTGAGGGGATAACGTCACCTGATGTTACAGACGATCCATCATGGAAAGTCATGCCGTCCCTTAACGTAAAGGTATATGTTGTTCCAGCATCATCAACTTCCCAGCCAGACACCATTTGCGGTTTTGCGTTGAAGCCGGCATCTCTCTCAAAAAGTCTTTCCCAAACATGAGCGCTGATTGTTGTAACTACATAGGCTCCTGAGAAAGATGTATCTAGTGTTTCTAAACTAGCCTGAGCTGCAACCTTTAGGGTTCCGCCAAACTTCTCACCTGATTTCATATCTCCAAGAGTTTTTAGCGTCGAATCGCTCACTGGTTCTGTTGTTTCGTCGGTTGCTTCACTTACTTCAGTGGTTTCCGTGGTTGTTCCTGTGTCAGAAGTAGTAGCTGCTTCATCTTCACTGCAAGCAACTATAAATAAAGATAAAGCACAGATAACCACAATCAACAAGGGTAATCTACTAAGCATATAGGCCTCCTTATTACCTTGATAGCTATATTACAAAGTTTTTTAACAGTAAATCGGCAATGTAGTATCGCATCGTAAAAACGAATCATAGCTGTATAACAATACCAACCTGTTGTTGCTTGGGAACTTTCTCACAAGCAATTTACGATGTCAACATAGTGAGGAAATTCACATAATATTTTCAATGTCGAAAGAATTTTAGGTTTGATATTGTATTGAATCATATGCACTGCTACACTCCTTCAAACCATACTTTCTAATTGGTGGTTTAGAAACCTATAAAAGTTAAAACAAACTATGGGGGATATTGCAATGAATCGAATTAAGGGAGCTGTATTGTATGATTACAATCAGCCAGTCGTAGTGGAAGATATGGAATTGGGGGCGCCACAGAATGGCGAAGTTTTGGTAAAAATGATGGCAAGTGGAGTATGTCATTCTGACTGGCATGTTGTAAAAGGCGAGTGGTCATTTATACCAACACCTGTCATCCTTGGTCATGAAGGAGCCGGCATCGTAGAAGAGATTGGACCGGGTGTTACAGAGCTTCAACCTGGAGATCATGTCATACTCTCATGGATGCCGAGTTGCGGTTTATGCGAAGCATGCCAGATTGGACGACCAAATGTATGTTACAAACCGCCTGCGAGTACTAGAACTGCTCGTACGTTTTCAACAAATAAAGATATATCCTTTCTTTCAGGATTAGGTACTATGTCTACTCATGCCATAGTAACTGAACAAGCCGCGGTTGCAATTGATAAAACAATGCCGTTTCCTCAGGCTTCTCTAGTTGGGTGTGGAGTTATGACAGGTGTTGGAGCAGCTATAAACACAGCAAAAGTACATCCTGGTTCTAGTGTTGCTGTCTTTGGTGCAGGAGGGGTAGGTCTTAATGTGATACAAGGTGCAGTAATTGCTGGAGCAACAACTATTATCTCAGTAGATCTTTTAGATAATAAATTAGAGTTAGCAAAACAATTTGGTGCTACCCACACTGTGAATTCTAAAGACACAAATCCTGTTGAAGCGATAAAAGATCTTACAGGTGGACTGGGAGTGCATTACGCTTTTGAAGCAATTGGATTAGTACCAGAACCATTCATTCAATCAATACATGCAGTTAGAAACAGAGGTTTAGCAGTATGGGTAGGACACGCTCCTCTTGAAACTCCTGTTACAATCGATGCAAGAGATATTATGTGGGAGAAAAAAATTATTGGATCAATGTATGGCAGTGCGCGCCCACACATTGATTTTGGACGGCTAATATCTTTGTATCAGTCTGGTCAATTGAAGTTAGATGAATTAATTACTCGAAGTTTCAATATTGATGATGTGAATACTGCCTTTCAAGTTCTTGGTGAAGGTAAGGTGGCAAGAAGCGTTCTTACGTTCGATTGATATAACACAAAATTAATCTAAACAATATCGGTGGAATATAGTGAAATTTGGTAACTGGGTTTTCCCTATCAGCTTGTCTGAAAATTATGATGGCAAATTAATATATGAAGTTTTGAGTGAAATAAAATTGTGTGAAGAAAAAGGTTTTCACTCAATTTGGTTAAATGAGCATCATTTTGATGGAACATCAGCTTTTGCAGATCCTGTAACTTTTTCCGCAGCGGTTGCTATGTGTACAAAAAATATAAAGATTGGCTTTGCCGTTCTTGAAATAGCATTACACAACCCTGTTAGGCTTGCAGCGCAATGTTCTCTTATAGATCAGCTTAGTAAAGGTAGATTGATTGTTGGACTCGGCAGAGGCTCTGTTGCAAATCACTATGAATATGAGGGGTTTGATGTGTCTATGGATATGGGAGCGGGCGCTTTAGAGGAGGCAGAAGAACTATTAATAAAGTGTTGGACGGAAAAAGATGTAACTTATTCAGGAAAGTATTGGAATACTAAGTTTCCAGCAATACGTCCGGCTACATATTCTGTACCGCATCCTCCAATAATGCGTTCTGCCATCAGCGAACGCAGCATAAGTAATTTGGCGAGTTCGTGTCGACCTTTTCTTACTGCAGGAGGCAAACCAGCAGACATTACTAGAAAACTAACTCTTTATAAAGAACAGGCTGCAAAGTCCGGCTATACCGAGTCAGAGATTCAGGCAGCTGTAAACGATATATGGTTTACCTCAGATATATTAGTAGCTGACTCTGACAACGAAGCTGAGAAAATAGCTAGACAACATTTGGAAATAGAACAGACATTTATTAGCGACGCAAGAATAAAATTAAATTCACCTGAATGGGTTAATTCAAAAGAAGGACAAAGACACCTCAAGCACGAAAAACTTGAGGATGGGTTTATTTTTGGATCAGTTGCTAAAGTTAAAGATCAAATTAATGATCTTCGTGAAGCAGGGGTAAATAATCTAATGCTAAAGGTGAATACAGGACAAATGGATTATCGAGTTGTTGAAAAAACCATTCGATTATTAGGTGATGAGATTATGCCGATTTTCACATCTAATAAGAATATATTTTAAAAATCCACATAAAAACCTAGACGCTTCCCTCCTATTAAGTGCAAGTGTCCATGTGCTTGGGTTTGTAACCCGTCATTTCCAAAATTGGATAATAATCGATATCCATTTGGACACATCTCTTTACCTATGTCTACAGCCAGTGTTGAAATTTTATTGAACAGATTTTTATCCTGCCATAACTGGCTTTGAGATATGTGTGCTTTAGGGACTAACAAAATCATAACAGGAGCCCAATCTAGCACATTATCAAACACAGATATTTCGGTGTCTTCATAATGGATTTTACCAGGAGACCGCCCATGGGCCACTTCGCAAAGTATGCAAGTTGTGTTTTTCATATGTTGAACTAATTCATGAAGTTGAGTTGTTAAAATCTAAGACACACCAATTATTTAGAGTGATGTTTTATCATTCTCTTTATCGGCGCCGAAAGTCTTTTCCTAATATAGTTAGGACATATCCCACCGCCTTGTCGGCTGCCCGAGAACGTATAGGTCCAAGTTCGCCCATAAAGTCATCTAGTGTTGTTATTATCGTAGGCAATTTGAGATTATGTCGATGTACTAACAATTGATATAATTTTTCTTCTGCCCAGGGACCTCCTCTTTCTTGACCGAGGTCATCAAGAATTAAAACGCCAGCGTTTCTGATTCTTTCAAAAATCTCATCATATCTAACTGCACTATTTGGCGTGTAGCTACTTCTCAGGTAATCGAGCAAATCAGGAACGAAGGCGAAGAAAACATCGTCTCCTTCGCGAATTCGCTGACTGCCAATGGCAACTGCTAGATGAGTTTTACCAACTCCGGTGGAACCTGACAAGGTCAGCCAGCCATCAGGATATGAAGCATATGTTTTACTTACTTCCAAGGCTAGTTTTAAGCTTGCTTTTTCTTTGGAATTTAACCCTGATCCACTTATTTTGTATGAATCCAATGTCATCCTGTCTTGGAGGTCTTTAGGGATGCTACCTAAACCAAACCCAATATCTGAAGGCTTTAACCTAATAATTTTTGAAAGGTGTTCACTTTTTAATCTAGATCTAATATAAGAATCCAATGAGCTCAGTTCTTGTGACGTTGCTATAACTGTTGGCAATTCGGCATTAAATCTATGATTGAGTATTTGTTGCAATTTCTCTAATGCCCACGGAGTAGGATATGTACTACCTAAGTCATCTAGAATTAGCAGTGGAGTATTGCGAACTCGATCGAAGAGCTCGCTATACGAATATGGTGTATCGGGCGCAAAGCTACTTCTTAAATGGTCCATCAAGTCTGGCACATCAATATAAATTGCAATATGGCCATTCTTTATACATTGGTTAGCGATTGCAGCAGACAAATGGGTTTTACCTGAACCATGTGGGCCAACTAATACTAGCCATCCACGGGGTGACACTGTGTAATCTAGGGCTGCATCCTTAGCAGTTTTAATCAGAGATTGTATATCTGGCACACTTGAAAACTCAGGAATAAAAGATTCGAAGTCAAACCTTACTAAATATCCTAAATTGCTATACCGAATTAATTGCGAATTGTCCTGTTCAAGTAAATCATCTTGTTGGCACGTGCAAGTTACAAATCTACCGAAGTCTGGATGATCAATTGCGACATCTTCTGTAAACCAGCCTAAGTCGCTACATCGATCGCACTCGAGTTCTACATCCTCTGTCTTTCGAAGTTTGATTTCTGATTTAGTATCTTTTGCTGGCGCTTTGTCCAATTTCTTTAATATGTCGCCGATTTCGTCCACTTTGTCTCCTGTTAGGGTTATTAGTTTTGGATCGCCCATTTACTTGCCAATTTTCTAGTATGCTTTCAATATACCGCCATGACCTAGCATTATTCTTTACCGCCTCTCGGAAAGCTTCATTAATCCAATCATCGGGATAACGTTGCTGTGCATATTTTAACTCTTCTGTTATTAGAGGGTTAAGAGTACCAATATTGTTTTCGTACAGACTAAAAATATTTTCGGTAGGATTATTGTTTTCAATTACATCTACCTTAGTGTCATGTTCTTCATTGATTATACGGTCGATATTAGTTTTTCCATCGGAGGTGTTGAGGACTAGTATTCGAGCTTTCCGATCTGTTTTCAAAGATGCACGTAGTATAAACCCATTGTTAATACATTTATTTATAGAATCCTGGATTTTTTCTTTGGATCCGATTACTGCGTGCAGTACTTGGTCAGAAATCAACAAATTTTCCTCTACCCACTTATGACTACCTTTCTTTAGATGAATTAAGTTAATGAATCTTAAAATACAAACAAGGTCATTGTAATCCCCGATTTGTTCTAGCATGGGGCCAAGTAAAGGACTGGGAACTGGTGTAAAGTGCACTCCTTTGGGAAACCCTGACCTGTAATTTTTATTGTGCATAGACTTGTCTTTCATGTGTGCAGGCAGATTAAATACTCTCGTATTTTTTTATACCAATTCTCTAGACCTAGACCTTCTTTCTAAACTCTCAAATTTTACTAATTCTTTGCGGAAGTACAGGGGTACAGCACCTGTAGGACCGTTTCTATGTTTTGCCACAATTATTTCTGCAATGTTTTCAGGATATGGTCTTGAAGGTTCTCTTCGTTCCCAGTCTTCTTTGGTTGTATAATGATCCTCTCTATATATAAAAGCTACTACGTCGGCATCCTGTTCGATACTGCCACTTTCGCGTAGATCTGACAAAATTGGCCTGTGGGAAGGACGGTGCTCGGGCGCACGACTTAACTGAGATAGAGCCAAGACTGGGACATTTAGATCTCTCGCTAATGCCTTTAATGACCTCGATATATCTCCTAATTCTTGTGTTCTATTGTCGGATCTGCGGTTGGAATCACCCATTAGTTGCATGTAATCAACTATAACTAAATCTAATCCTCTTTCAGCCTGCAGGCGCCTAGCTTTACCTCGAATTTCTACTGTGCCTTGTATAGGAGTATCATCCATGTAAATGGGTAGTTCTGATAACACTCCAATAGCATCTAATACTCGCCTTTCCTCTGATTCACTCAAAACACCCAACCTTAACCTGTGACTATCTACTCCTGCTTCAGCTGAGAGCAATCGATTTCCGATTTGCTCAGAGCTCATTTCTAAACTAAATATGCCAGTACGTATCTGCTTTTCAGCAGCGTTTCTTGCAATATTAAATGCCAGACTACTTTTGCCCAAGCTGGGTCGAGCTGCTAGCACTATCAAGTCAGATCGAGCAAGTCCATTCCCAAGTATTTTATCCAGGTCCGGAAATCCTGTTTGTATTGGTGTAAGGTTCGCATCATCAAAATCTATACTTGCGGTTTGTTCCATATATTCATCAAGAATGGTGCGAATATGCTGGAAATC
This sequence comes from SAR202 cluster bacterium, assembly GCA_009392275.1. GTDB lineage: Bacteria > Chloroflexota > Dehalococcoidia > Lucifugimonadales > UBA2962 > UBA2962. The sequence continues at coordinate 55,555 of VFGV01000012.1, read as the reverse complement.
ACCAGTAGCTCTATTAGTACGAATTCCGTACAGTAGCGTCTCAGCATCTCGGAGTGATACATCTACATCGGAGGATCCTTCGTACCCTATACTTGCTATGTCGCCCGCAACAGAGATCAGTTGACGCATTACCGCGGATGTTTGTACTATTCTTGCATAATGTTCTATATGAACTGATGTTGGAACAGTTCTAACTATTTGCCCCAGATAATTAGAACCCCCTACATCGTCTAGTAATTCTTTCAGAGACAACTCATGGGCAACGGTAACTTGGTTTATTGCCTCACCTCGGTCAAAAAGTGTTATAAACGATTCATAAATTGAACGGGTCCTTGATAGGTAGAAATCATCAGGCCTTAAAAACGACGATATTTGTGTTAGAGAAGTCGGATCAATTAGGACAGCTCCGATTACAGCTTCTTCAGCATCTGCATCATGTGGCAGTAATCTCTCCGCGTACAAATCTAAAAACTATCCTTAGGATTTTTTCTCGTCCACGATGCTTTCCGTGTTCGAGTCTGATTCAGGTTCTGTTTCATCTGAATGTTGTGGTTCATTATTTTCCTCTGAGAAGTGTTCAGCAGACGTGGAATCTAGTTCGCTGGAAGATTCGATATCAATAGCTTCTATTTCATCAGAGCTCGATTTCTGGTCAGCTAATTGTTGTACAAAAGTTTCTGGGTCTATATCGGTTGGATGAACTAATAATTCCACTTCTATATCAACTTCTTGATGCAATCTTATTTTGGCGATAAACAAGCCCACATTTCTTATTGAGTCTGGTATTGTAATCAGTCTTTTGTCAATATCAGTTTCCAGTAATTCTGAAAGTTTATCTGCTACGATTGTATTAGTGACTGAGCCATAAAGTCTGCCGCCAGGTCCAGACCGCATTTCCAAGTCTAATCTTGTACCCGTTAGTTTTTCACCCAGTAATGTCATATCATTTAATTTCTTGATTCTATCTTTCTCAGCCTGATTTTTAAGTTTATCTAAACGTTGAAGAGAATCATGAGTTGCTATAACTGCTAAATTCTTGGGTATTAAATAATTGCGAGCGAATCCAGGTCTGACATCCTTAACCTCTCCTCCGTTAGCTACGCCTTCTACATCTTCAAGAAAAACCACTTTCATTTGTAAATCCTATATACACGTTTGATTCATATTGTTTATGGATCAAAATATGCTAAATTTTTTTAAATTAAGAATTAAGTTAATTAATTCTGCATAAAATAATGCCTGATAATGATACAACTATACTGTGATATCAGTCGCTAATACAAGCTTTCACTATGCAAGCAGCCGGTTAATAAAAACAATTCAACATATTCGCCTCATACCGGCCCTATACCTCGTTGACAGCTAGTTATAGCTAAGACTAGACTAAATTATAGTTCAGAAACTGAGATTTGTATTGGAGATTTTTTGCTTAAGATTCGACTTAAAAGGGTAGGAGGAAAAAAACAACCTTCTTACCGAATAGTTTTAGCTGATTCGCGAGAAGCTCGTGATGGGTCATTCATTGAACAATTAGGCTTGTACGATCCTAAAACAGACCCTCCTACAATAGTTATTGACACTATCAAGGCGCAGGCATGGATGGCTAAAGGTGCTCAACCTACAGATTCAGTGTCTAGAATTATAAAAACTCATGAAAACCAGTCTAATAAAAAAGAAGATTAAGGTTTTTATAGGGAGATAAGAATGAAGGAATTGTTGGAATTCATTGTAAGATCAATTGCTTCTAATCCTGATGAAGTGAAAGTGACGGAGAGCAGAGAAGACGGAAACAAAGTTCTACTTCAGCTCGAGGTTTCACCATTTGATAAAGGTAAAGTGATCGGTCGCCAAGGTCGTGTGGCTCAATCAATAAGGACGTTGTTAAGAGTCGCATCAATTAAAAATGGCACTAGAGCGGTTTTAGAAATTCTCTAGCCTGAGCCTGTAAACTCGAACCTCATCACGCATTCCATTGGTCAGTTCACAAAAACCTGGCACCTCAAACTTCGAACAAGTAACTGTAGGCGTTATTGTTGGCACTTGGGGTCTTAATGGCCATGTTAAAGTTAAAAGGTTTGGCAGTTCAGAAAGTATATTTTATAAAGGTTCTGTGCTTTTGCACGACGATGATTCATTAACTGTTATTGATGTTCGTGCAAAAACCTCTCAATACGGTGATATGTTGATTGTCAGGTTTGATTCATTTGATAACCTTGATAAAGCCTCAGCTTTAATCGGAGTGGAGTTAAAAATATCTTCATCTGAGTTGAAAGATTTACCCGATTGGCACTATTATCACTATGAGCTTATAGGTTTAAAAGTATTGTCTATGCATGGACTTCACATTGGGACTTTAGACAGAATCATCGAAACCGGTGCAAACGATGTGTATGTGGTGAGTTGTTCTAGTGGAGGTGAATTACTATTTCCTGCAATACGTGATGTGATAAAAGAAGTGAACTTAGAAACCCAAGTTTTAATAGTAGATCCACAAGATATAATTTAAACCCTAATACAACTAGAGAGGAAGTAAATGTCAGGTCACTCTAAATGGTCGACAATTAAACATGCTAAAGCCGTTACAGATGCTAGGCGCGGCAAAATGTTTACTAAGTTGTCTAAAGAAATTATTGTTGCTGCTCGAGCAGGAGGTGGTGATCCAGAATCGAATTTTAAATTACGGATGGCGGTTCAACATGCAAAAGATGCTAATATGCCTTCAGATACTATCGAACGTGCTATACAAAGAGGTACTGGTAAACTCACAGAAGGTAATCAATTGACCGAAATCCGGTATGAAGGATACGGTCCAGGAGGAACAGCCATATTACTAGAAGCCCTAACTGATAATAGAAACAGAACAGCTTCTGATGTTCGTTCAACCTTCTCAAAAGGCGGAGGTAGTTTAGCAGAAGTTGGTTCCGTTGCCTGGCAATTTGAGCAAAAAGCTGTATTTATAGTTCAATGTGACCCAAGTGCTTCTGAAGATATTGCTATGTTAGCCATTGACGCGGGAGCGGTGGATTTTGATATAGATGATTCGTTGATTGAGATATACTCTCCAGTGGAACAATTTGACTCTGTTCGGCAGGCTTTGCATGATAACCAAACTGAGATCGCTTCGTCTGGAGTATCAATGATTCCGGTTAACACTGTTGAACTTGATTTTAAAAACGCGAAACCCACATTACGACTTTTGGAAAAATTAGAAGACCTGGATGATGTTCAAAGAGTTTATTCGAATGGAGATTTTCCTCAGGAAGCAATAGATCAATATGGTAGTTAAGCTCTAATGCGGATTCTTGGTGTTGATCCCGGCACAGTTAATATGGGGGTAGGGATTGTTGAAGTTATTGAAGATGAAGTGATTCACTTATACTCATCTACATTGAAATCCCCTAAAAATCATGTCTTGCCCAAAAGATTGTCCTCGATGCTGACCTCACTAAGAGTAATAGTCACAAATTGGGAGCCAGATAATATTGCGATAGAGCACCCATTTGTTGGTAAAAATGTTAAGTCAGCCTTAGCAATAGGGCAATCTCAGGCTCTAGCAATGATTGTTGCTGCAGAAAAGGACATTGAACTATCGCTGTATAGTCCTATGGAAATAAAAAAATCAGTAACTGATTATGGAGGTAGTTCAAAAGAACAAGTGAGGTCGATGGTTGCTGCTATTTTAGGTCTTAATGACAATAATATGAGTACAGACTCATCTGACTCTCTTGCTGTTGCGTTATGTCACTATAATGCAATTCGTTATCGCGATATCGTAGAAATTTAAAATGGTGATGGAATATGATTACTAATATTAAAGGCAAAATTATCAAGATTGGTATTGATTGGCTGGATATAGACCTGGGACCCATAGCATTCCGTGTTAACGTACCAAATTCATCAATTTCATCGATAGGAAAAACTGGGGATACTGTTAGTTTGTTTACTAGCATGCAAGTTCGAGAGGACAGTATGACACTATATGGATTTGAATCCGATGAATCCAGGTCTAGCTTTGAGTCCCTCATATCGATCAATGGAGTCGGCCCTAGGTTAGGACTTGCCATTATGTCAATGTTTTCAGTTAGTGATTTAAGGCACGCCGTCAATACAGAAGATCAACTGGCATTCAGTAGGGTTCCTGGAGTTGGAAAGAAAACCGCAGGAAGGATAATTCTTGAGTTAAAAGGACAGTTAGCTAAAGATTTATCATCGATGGATTCAGTTGATTCTTCGACGGAAGTGCTGGAAGCATTGACTGCACTGGGCTATTCAATTAATGAAGCTCGAGAGGCAGTCAGGCTTAGTGAAACAGAAGCAGATTTACCGATGGAGGAGCGAGTTAGGTCTGCGTTAGAGCATCTTTCTGGATGAATGATGGAACATTCCTTTTCTGTTGTATCTGACTTTAAAGCCACTGGTGATCAACCTGAAGCGATCAAAAAGCTAAGTGATGGTGTTTCAAAAGGTGTAAAACATCAAACTTTATTAGGCGTTACAGGTAGCGGGAAAACATTTACCATTGCAAACATGATTGCTTCAGTTCAGCGTCCGACATTAGTGATTGCGCATAATAAGACTTTAGCAGCGCAGCTAGCGACTGAATTCAAAGAGTTTTTTCCAAATAATGCGGTCGAATATTTTGTTAGTTATTATGACTACTACCAGCCTGAAGCTTATATTCCTCGAACAGATACATACATCGAGAAAGATGCTGATGTTAATGAACAGCTAGATAAACTTCGACATTCTGCTACTCGAGCTTTATTAACTAGGAAAGACGTATTAATTGTCGCATCAGTTTCATGTATTTTTGGATTAGGTTCTCCAGAAGAATATGAATCTTTTGTTGCTTACGTCCGTAAAGGTGAAAATCATTCCCGAAGAAAACTGATACGTAAGTTAATTGATATGCAATATGAAAGAAATGATTTTGATTTGTCTAGAGGTCGATTTCGTGTGCGAGGAGACACACTAGAATTAATGCCTGCTTATGAAGAAGCTTTAGGAGTGAGGATCGAATTCTGGGGAGATCAAGTTGATCGGATAGTATCACTCGAACCATTGACTGGAGAAATATTGACTGAATTGGAAGATATTGAAATTTACCCTGCTAAGCATTTTGTAACTTCTGAAATGAAACTTAAAAACGCCATAGATAATATTCAAGAAGAGTTGGACTTAACATTAAAAGCTCTACATAATCAAGGAAAATTAGTGGAAGCACAACGGTTAGAATCAAGAACTCTGTATGATATCGAGATGTTAAGAGAGACTGGGTATTGTGCAGGAGTTGAAAATTATGCCAGGCATTTGTCTGGACGTGAGCCGGGTAGCGTTCCATACACGCTCATTGACTATTTTCCGGATGACTTCGTAGTTGTTGTAGATGAATCTCATATGACATTACCTCAAATACGTGCGATGTATGGAGGTGACCGTTCTAGAAAAGAAGTTTTAGTTGAGCATGGATTTAGGTTGCCCTCTGCTCTGGATAATCGTCCCTTGAGTTTCCAGGAATTTGAATCTCATATAAATCAAATCGTTTATGTGTCGGCAACTCCTGGTCCATACGAAATGGAACATAGTAAGAATGTAATTGAACAAGTAATTAGGCCTACGGGCTTAATAGATCCAGTTATTGAGATAAAGCCTACACATGGACAAATTGATGACCTGCTTGATCAAATCAGAAAGAGAGTTTTACAGAATCAACGTTGTTTAATTACTACCTTAACAAAGAGGATGGCAGAAGAATTATCTGATTATTTACAAGAAGTTGGTGTTAAGACACATCACATGCATTCCGAGATAGATACCTTAGAGCGTAGTGAGATATTGAGAGACCTGAGATTAGGAGTTTATGACGTGGTTGTTGGGATAAATTTACTTCGTGAAGGCATTGATCTACCTGAAGTAAGTTTAGTCGCGATACTAGATGCTGATAAAGAGGGTTATTTGAGGTCTCAAACGGCGTTAATTCAAACCATTGGAAGGGCTGCACGCCATGTTGATGGTTACGTTGTTATGTATGCAGAAAAAGTTACAAATTCGATGAAAAAAGCAATTGATGAAACTAATCGACGTAGAGTAATACAAGAATCTTATAATTCAGAATATGGAATAACTCCTCAAGGAATCAGAAAAACAATTCATGACATTACAGAACGTGTGCGTGAAACTGTACAGAAGGACGAGTTTATTAATTCTCAAGGGAATCTGCCTAAAGATGAGTTGGTGAAATTAATAAGTGATTTGCAGCTGCAGATGAAGGATGCAGCTAAAAAGCTCGAATTTGAGAAAGCTGCTTTATTACGGGATCAAATTGTAGACCTAAGGAAAGTACTAATAGATTAAAAAATAAATACGAACATCAAATTGCGTTGACATTAGTTCAGGTGTCAAAATAAAATTTACTTAGACGTAATTCATACCTATTAACTATGAATAATCACAAATAAAACCAATGGAGATGAACTTATGACTAGCGAAACAACTGTCTTGAATAAAGACATTGTAATGGAAGCACTTCGTGATGTTTATGACCCGGAAATCCCGATAAACGTGGTTGATTTAGGTTTGATATATGATTGTGCAGTAGATGAAGGAAATGTTGATATAAAAATGACACTAACATTCGCAGGCTGTGGCATGGGCCCTTATATTGCGCAGCAAGCTGAATGGAGAGTGGCTGAGCTAGATGGAGTTGACGACGTGAACGTTGAATTAGTTTACGATCCACCATGGACGCCTGACATGATTTCAGAGGAAGGTAGATCAGAGTTAGGTATCGATTAAGGCTAAATTCGCCAATAACAAATAAAAAGGGGTCATTTAGGCCCCTTTTTATATTACTTGAGAATTGTTGGTACACATAACAGTACTAAATAAAGAGGAGAATAATGACACAGAAACCTAATAATCCGGCGCAGAATCCACAAGCCCGAGCGAAGATTGAATCGATGAAGCGACAGTTTGAACAACGGAGGGCAATTAGTTCGGCTTTAGAATCTGTTAAGAATAAAATAGGTGTTTACAGTGGTAAAGGAGGAGTCGGGAAAACTACGGTTTCAGTAAATCTAGCAGTCAGCCTGGCTGAGGCTGGAAAATCTGTAGGCATTTTAGATGTAGATATAGATTGTCCAAATGTTGTTAGGGCAATGAAGATATTTGAACCTCCTGAAATGGCTGAAGATAAGAGATTGATTCCGCCGAGTAGGTTTGGAGTCTCTGTGATGTCAATGGGCTTTTTTCAACAAAAGGAAGACGAGGCAATAATATGGCGTGGCCCTATGGTCCATAATGCAATAAATCAATTATTGCAATCGACGGTATGGGGTGAATTAGATTTTCTAATAGTTGATCTTCCTCCTGGTACTTCAGATGGGCCTTTAACTGTAATGCAAACTTTAGATTTGGACGGTTTTGTAATCGTAACAGCTCCACAAGAGTTAGCTATGATAGATGCTAAACGGTCTATAAATATGATTAAAACTTTAAAAGTTGATGTGCTAGGCGTGGTAGAGAACTTTTCTGGTGAAATCTTTGGCACTGGAGCTGGAGAGGAAATTTGTAACGAACTCGAGTTGCCTTTCCTTGGCAAATTAAGTTTGAATTCGGACTATAGAGATGAAAGTAAGCCCACAGTTTTAACTAGTGATATAGTCCGCGATGAATATAAGGCGGTTGTATCTTTGTTGGAAATCGAATTAGAAAAGAAACCCACTTCTTAAGCAAATTAGACCCTATTTTGAGGCGGATTTAAATCGATGACTTAATTGCTAGTATTGGGCAATATGAGTGGATTAGATATTAAAGCTGACGATAGATCTTTGGAGATAATCTCATGAACAACCGAATTGAGGTATATAACGTATCAAAAAGTTACGTTTCTAAAAATGGTGTTGAGAATAAAGTTCTAAACTCAGTAAATTTTGTAATAAAGCATTCGGAATTTGTGTCAATAGTAGGGCCTAGTGGTTGTGGTAAGACTACATTGTTGAAAATTATATCTGGCTTATTGCCCCCAGATTCAGGTACAGTTGTAATTGATGGCGATTCTCCAGAAATATCACAGAGTAAAAAACATATTGGTTATATGTTTCAGGACCCGGCACTGATCCCATGGCGCACAGTTTATGACAATATTAGGCTGCCTACGGAGGTTAATAAGGCAATTACCGATGAGCATTATAGAACTATTGAAGAACTCATTTCTTTAGTTGGACTAAATGGATTCGAGTATCATTACCCATACCAACTATCTGGGGGGATGAGGCAAAGAGTGTCATTGGCAAGAGCTCTATCAATTAATCCAAAAGTGTTGTTGATGGATGAACCATTCGGTTCTTTGGATGAGATAACCCGAGAGACTATGCACTACGAACTTCTAGAATTGTTGGATAAAACTAAACCAACTGTACTGTTTGTCACGCATAATTCAACCGAAGCGGTACTTTTATCGGATCGAGTTTTTGTTATGCCTAAATCGGCTGCTGGTGCGATGAAGATCGTAAATGTGAATTTAGGTCGTACTAGGTCAGAAAAGATGGAATCGAGTGTATTGTTCAATCAGCTTGTGAACCAAGTTAGAAGTTCATATAAATGCGTGAAGACTTGATTAACAGGGCAAAGCAGTCGCTATACTGGATTGGTCCACCAGTAGTTGTGTTCGCATTAGTATTCGCGCTGTGGGAGATTTCTGTTAGGGTGTCTGAAATAGAACCTTATTTATTACCCCCTCCGTCAAGGATCATTATAGAAGTTGTAACTAATATTTCTGAATACTGCCTTAACACCCTGGTGACAATGGGAGAAGCAATCGGAGGGTTTATTCTAGGAGCTGCTGTTGCGATAATAGGTGCAACAGTAATGTACCAATCGCGTTTTTTGGAGCGTGGATTGTTGCCACTAGCTATATTGATTAAAGTGACACCTATAATAGCAATAGCTCCTTTGTTTGTTATTTGGTTTGGGTTTGGATTACTTCCTAAACTACTAATCGCAGCGATAATCACCTTTTTCCCTGTACTGGTAAATTGTCTTGCTGGTATGAGGGCGACTAGTAGCGATATAACCGACCTGTTAAAGTCTTTAAATGCTTCCAAATTTGAGATAATGATCAAAGCAAGTTTTCCAAATTCATACCCTTACTTATTATCATCGTTTAAGATTGCTATTCCACTTGCAGTGATCGGTGCTGTGGTGGCGGAGTGGTTTTCAGGTGACAGAGGTTTAGGAAGCATGATAATTAGAGCTAATAACAATTTGGATATGCCGCAATTGTTTGGAGCAGTTTTTATGTTGGCATTGATGGGAATCTTGTTAACAACGTTGGTTTTGTATATTGAAAAAAAACTACTATTTTGGCACGATAGTCAAAAAGTAGAAAATGATATTGGGTAAAAATTCTGGCTGTGTGAAAGGAATATAACATTGGGTGTAAAATTAAGTATTATGGCTCTCGTTATTGCCATTGGAATGTTTGCTGGGTGTGCAACAAATAATGAAACGGTTGAAGATATTGTTTTCATGGCTGGGTATAAACCTCAAGCAAATCTACCGTTTGTCGGAGTCTATGTTGCTGACAAAAATGGTTATTTTGAACAGCAAGGTCTAAACGTGGATATCAAACATGCTTCATCTGGAGAACACGTCAAATTATTGCTGTCAGGTGACGTACAGTTTTCTACTGCCGATGCAGGGTCTGTACTTAAACAAATATCTAGTTCTGGTGCACCTTTAACTTCAGTGGCACTAATCGGGCAAAGAGGTCAACAAGGATACATAGCATTAGAGGATTCTAACATTAACTCGTTAAAAGATTGGGAGGGTAAAACCTTTGGATATAAAATATCCATACCTTCTGACTATATTGCTATGATTGAGTCAGAGTCAGTAATAAGGAAAAATATAAAAGAAGTTAGTGTGGGTTTCGATCCAAGAATATTGATTGAAGGAAAAGTTGATATTCTCGCGGTTTTTAAATCTAACGAGCCTGATACCATTAGATCAATGGGCCATGGGGTTACACTCTGGGATCCATACGACTATGGGGTTCCTACTTTGGGATTAACCTATATCACTACTCATGACTATGCCGACGAAAACCCTGAACTTGTTAAACGTTTTCTTAAGGCCACATTAAAAGGAATCGAATTTGCAATACAGAATCCAGCTTTGGCAATAGATATAGTTTTAGAGTATGCCCCTGATAGTACTTCAGAGCACCAAGAATTCATGCTTGAGACTGAGATCAAAGATGCAACAAGTGAATTGACTGATAAAAACGGACTTGGTTTCATGGCAGATTCACAGTGGGAATCCTTATATGATCATCTAATGGAATACGATGCACTTCAGGCTGATTTCGATTACACAAACGCATACAGATCAGAGTTTGTTAACGAAATATATCAATCTGGAGATTTGGTGTGGCCGTGATTCTTACTAAGTTTATATATAATCCCACTTTTCATGAAACAGAAACCGACTCGTAAAAGCCATCATTTTGCTGGACTAAGAACCTATTACCTTGATTGGGGAGGTACTAGTAGTCGCCAGATGTTGCTCATTCATGATTTGGGTGACTCATCTCGTACTTGGGATCTGATTGCAGCGAGGTTTAGGGATAAGTATCGGGTTTATTCAATTGAGCTAAGAGGGCACGGACATAGCGATAAGCCTTCAGATCCCAAGTACAGCTTTAACGATTTATACTCTGACATCAAAAGTCTAGCAGTTTCGTTAAATCTCAATGAATCAATTGTGATTGGCCATGGAGCTGGATCAAGAATGGGAGCAAAATTGGCGGTTGAAAACCCATATATGGTATCTAATCTTATTATTTATGATTTAGAACAGAGTTCTATTTCAGATGTTACTAAATGGATATCGATAGAAGAAACAATCACATTTTTGTCAGCTCAACGACCAAGAGTGGACCTTGAGAGCATTAATAGGCAAGCGAGGAATTTAACTAGCGGTGGGTTAGATGGAAGTAGGGCTTATATACATGACACCTCCTCCTATGCGACTTATATGGAGAACCATTTATGGTATGGTTGGACTGAGATTAAATGTCCTACATTAATTTTAAGAGGTAGATTAAGTCAAGACCTGACTCACACTCACGCAATAGAGTTGGCAGAAACAATTCCAGAATCCAGGCTGGTAGAGTTAGAAAATGCTGGTCATTGGTTACATCAGGAATCGCCAGATGAATTTCATGATGTAATTCAATGGTTTTTAAGCAACTAAATAAGGTTTAATCACCATTAAACGAAGGTTTTCGTTTTTTCAAAAAAGCAGACACACCTTCTTTATGGTCGTTTGTTTTTTTTGCAATGCCTTGAGCAATTCCAGAAATTTCCATACTCTCTTCGAAATTAATGTCTGAAGAAAGTTGAATTAGACGTTTGATAATAGCCATAGAATACGAAGGTCCTTCTGCTAATTTTTGGCAAAGTCGAACAGCTTCATCCATTAATGTATCTGGCTCAGTTAACTTAGAAACCAGGCCAAGTCTATAAGCTTCCTTAGCAGTAATGACCTCTCCGGTATATTGGTATAGAAAACTATTAGTGAGACCAATCATTCTAGGTAAGTACCAACATGATCCATCTGCAGGTATTAGGCCAACGTTTACAAATGCCTCTCTAAAAATAGCATTAGTACTTGCCAGGCGAATATCGCAGCTTAAAGCTAGTCCTGTTCCAAAACCAATTGCAGGTCCGTTTACAGCAGCAACTGAAGGTTTTCTAAGATTAAATATATGTCTGGTAATATTTCGGACTATTTCAATTTCATCTGATTGCGGTTCTGTTGCATTAAGCTTAATAGACTTTTCAAGTTGTTTCCAAGGATCAGTGTCTAGGGTTGATTCACTAATAAAAGAATCAGCGTTTGCTTTCATTGTGCGTACATTAGCTCCTGAGCAAAAAGACTCTTTATCGCCTGTGATCATTAAAACCTTACTCTGGCTATCTTTAGAAAAATCATTTAGTGTGTTGATTAATTGCTCTGCCATTTCAGATCCCATTGCGTTTTTCGTTTCGGGATCTTTTAAAATCACTTTTAAGATGCCTGCTTCTAGTGTCACATGGATGTAATGCTTTTTACTTGTCATATCGTGGTTCTAAATTTTAATGAATTAAAATATTCCTTTAACAAAGTTTTCACAGACTGCTCCAATACATCAGATCCTAAATTTGCAAGCAATCCTGTAATTTGTGCTTTACCATTTATAACTATTCTTGTCCGATCGGCAATTGCCTCAAAAGAGAGTATTCCTTCTGCATTTATACTACTTCCGGTGCCTTCTCCAAAAATAACGATCCTAACTGAATCAGGTTTCTTTGAATCAACAAGCCTCATAGTTACTGTATGACGAACTTCTATGGGGCCAATATTGAATCTACTATAAATCTCGTAAGAATTTTCATTAATACATTCAAATGACTCGCATCCAGGGATAAAGTTTTTTAAATTCAATGGATCCATTAAAGTGTCAAAAGCTGATTCTTTTGGCGACTGCAAATCATGTGAATAGTGTAACTTCATAATGTAAGATAATTTACCATAATATATTGCTAGATGATGCGATAAATTTTATAGCAGGTTGATAACTAATAACTACTGTTGTTCCAGAATGGTACGAGTTTTGAAATTACAATTATCAGGCGCATCATCAATATGAGATAACAAATGCAAGAAAATAATAACGAATTCATACCAACTTCGATAGCTGAATATCTAAAAGCTGCATTGATCGCGTCGGATGCTGCATCGGAAGTATTAATGTCTAAGTTCAGCTCCATTAATCCTGCTGTTAAAGCAATGGGACTGTCTTCTTGGGAGAAAGCTCCCGGGGAATTAGTCACAGATGCTGACCTAGAGTCTGATAAGTCAATAAAAAAAATACTGTCAGGTATAAATGCGCCAGCTGATATTTATTCCGAAGAGGGATTTGAGGAAAATGGTGGAGGGGAATATTCATGGTTAGTCGATCCGTTATGCGGTACAAATTGTTATGCATCTGGTTTAGCAACATTTGGTATATCCATATCATTGATTGGACCAGGTGGGGCTTTAGTTCTAGGTGTGATAACAATGCCTTCTATAAAGGAACGATTAGCAACCGTGTCAACAAAAACTGTGACGCGTAATGGTAGGCCATGGTTGCCATCAGGCCCTGAAAGCGATTTAAAAAATACCTTAATAGGAGTTTCTGTCGGAGGTTCATGGGGGACCATAGGAAATAATCTTACTTGGGCTGGGGAAACCGGAGGATTAATATCTTTTGGTTCAGCTCCATATAGTTTATTTCATTTAGCTAGTGGACATCTAGGTGCTCAGATATTTTTTAATGCTGGTGTTGAACATATTGCTGCCGGAGTAGCTGTGTGCCAGCAATTAGGGTTAAAAGTCACCGATGCATCAGGCAGTGATATCGACTGGAAAGTGAATCAAACGTATGATTGTGTATTAATATCATGGCCTCAGTACCATGACAAAATCACTGATTGTTTTGGTAAGGATTTCATTAAATGATTCAATTTAAGGTGGCTGCTTTTTATGAATTCATAAAAGTAAGTGATTTAAGTTCACTATCACAATCACTAAAATCTTTATGTACTCAGAATAAAATACGAGGATCGATCATCATAGCCTCAGAAGGTATTAATGGTACTATCGCAGGGTTACCTGACTTTACCGATGAGTTTATTGGATATTTAGATAATATGGGTTTTCATAATCTTAATATTAAGTTTTCTCAGACTCCGAATATGCCTTTTTACCGAAGTAAAGTCAAGATAAAGAAAGAAATCGTCACGTTTAGCAATAATCCTGTTAATAATGAAGTAGATCGCGCGCAACATATATCACCAAAAGATTGGAATGATTTCGTTAGTCAAAAAGACGTGATAATTGTAGATGTAAGAAATGATTATGAAACGAAAATTGGTTCTTTTAAAAGTTCCGTTTCACCGGACACCAGATCTTTTGTTGAATTTAAGGATTATATCGATACTGAGTTGTCATCTAATAAGGATCAAAAGATTGCTATGTATTGTACTGGAGGTATTCGCTGCGAAAAAGCGTCATATTACATGAAAGAAATAGGCTTTAATAATCTTTTTCAACTTGATGGTGGTATATTGAAATACCTAGAAGAAGTTGATGAAGAAGATTCATTATGGGATGGAGAATGTTACGTTTTTGACAATCGTGTTTCTCTGAATAAAGGTCTCCAACCGGGAATTTATGATCTATGTCATGGTTGCAATGAGCCTGTAGCACCAAAAGATAAAAAATCCAAAAAGTACGAAGAGGATGTTTCATGCCCTCAGTGTTATGACAATATGACGGAAGATAAAAAAAATCGTTCGAGAGAACGGTCAAAACAGATTAAACTCTCAGCTCAAAGAGGCACATCGAATGTTTATCTTCCCAAAACGGCTGAAGATTATATTAAGGAGTTTAATCTGTAGTGAAAGTACGGGTTTATAAGACCACTCTAATCATCACCAAAACTTTGCACTTCTAATTCCAGTTTTTTACGTTCATCTTCTGGAACGGCATCCATCGCTTTCTTTGCGGCCTGAACCTGTTTTGTTATTGGTTTTACAATTTCAGGGTTTGATAAAGTAGTTGTATCTCCTGGGTCCATAAAATTAGATATTGCAGCTATTACTCTTCGCATTATTTTACCTGAACTCGTTTTTGGAAGATCACTAGTTACCCATATATGACTTGGTCTAGCAATCGGTCCTATCATTTTTTCGATTGTGTTTTTCACTTGAACATCCACGTCCGATGCATCGAAACCTGGTTTCAGTGATATGTATAGTTCAGGAACCCGGCCTTTTAGTGCATCATAAGCTGGTACAGCAGCAGCCTCGCCTACAGCTTCTACAGTGAGAGCAGCCGATTCTAGTTCTTTTGTACCTAATCTGTGTCCAGCGACGTTTATAACATCATCAACTCTTCCCAGAATCCGTATGTACCCATCTTCTGATAAAGTTCCTCCGTCTCCGGTAACATATGGCCAGTCTTGCCAGTTTTTACTGTCTCTTTTGGCAAATTTACCAAAATAGGTGTCCACAAATCTGTCTGGATCACCGTAAATAGTTTGCATACGTCCAGGCCAGGGGTTTTTCATGCAGAGATTACCTGCACTTCCTGGCTCGACAGAATTACCATCATCATTTAAAACAACAGGTTGCATGCCAAGGGCACCAGGTCCACAACTTCCTGGTTTCATTGGCTGCAAGGCTGGTAGTGTAGTGCCGATAAATCCCCCAGTCTCTGTCTGCCAATATGTATCGACGATAACAGCCTTTCCTTTACCTATGAATTCGTAATACCAACGCCATACTTCCGGTTCAATAGGTTCTCCAACCGTGGTCATGTGTTTAAATTCGAAATTGTATTTTGCGGGCTCATCTGGGCCAAGTTTACGCAACATTCTAATAGTGGTTGGGGCAGTATGAAATATATTAACTCCTAATTGTTCAGCAATTCTCCATGGCCGGCCCGCGTCAGGATACGCAGGTGATCCCTCATACACTACTGCTGTTGCAGCATTCGATAAAGGTCCATATACAATATACGAATGCCCTGTTATCCATCCAATATCAGCGAAACACCAATATACGTCTTCTGGGTGAACATCTTGGTAGTACTTGGTAGTTCCAGCTACATATGACATATAACCACCTGTGGAATGTTGGCACCCTTTTGGCTTAGCCGTCGTCCCGCTGGTATACATTAGGAACAACGGTGCATCTGCATTCATTGATTCTGGATCAACTCTTACTCCCTTTTTGGATTTTAGTAGTTCATCCACATAAAAATCTCTACCTTTAGTCAATTCCGCTTTTGAAGAAACTTTTCCAGGGTACCTTCTCCAAATTAAGACTTTGTCTACATTGTTGCCTTGAGACTCTGCGTGTTTAACTGCAATATCAGCTTTATCTTGGTGGTCAAGAAGTTTTCCACCTCGATAGTATGCATCAGAAGTTATAAGAATTCTACTTTCTGAATCAACAATACGATCCCCGCATGCCTCACCTGAAAACCCGCCAAAAACTTGAGAGTGAACTACGCCCAACCGTGCACAAGCCAACATGGTTACTGGTAATTCTGGAACCATAGGCATATGAAGGGTTACTCGATCTCCGGACTTGAGTCCGCACTCGTCTCTTAATACAGCCGCAAATTCATTAACCCTGACCCACAATTCTTGATATGTTATTACCTGATGATCTTCCTCTTCTGGCTCAGGAACCCATATTAAAGCTGCTTTGTTTCGGTGTGCCTTGAGGTGTCTGTCTACGCAATTATATGAGGCATTTAGCTTGCCTCCGACCCACCAATTATAAAAAGGAGGATTAGATGTATCGACCGTTTTACTCCAGCGTTTGTCCCAATCAAGAAGCTCCGCGTATTCTTCATAACAATCTGGCCAATTCTCAGCCTTGAATCTATCTAAAACTTTAGGGTCTGCCATGTTGGCTTGATCAATGAATTCTTTTTTAGGATGTATAAGTCCTTCTTCTTGCCAGTGGACTGCTATTTCTGATTCTTTTACCTTGTCGTTTGCCACTTCTACACACCTCGTAATTGTTTTTTATTAATTGGTTGAACCCGGTCAGATTATACACAAATCTACAAAAATACTCATATATATTTTTCGTTTTCACTATTTTTAAGTTTAACTTTATAATTACATTTATTTGGTTAGTAAAAATTTAAATAAGGCTAAGTATGGTTTATAAATCAATTATCGTAGAAATAGAATCTACAATTTGCACCATAATTTTGAATAGACCCGAAGTACTCAATGCAATTAATCAGGATATGTTTATGGAAATATACGATGCATTGGAAAAAATAGAGCATGATTCAAAAATTAATGCGGTTATCATAACAGGGTTTGGAGATAGATCATTTTCAGCAGGGGCCGATATAAAGGAAATGTTAGTTAAAGCAGATGCTAATTCAGGTCTTCCAAAGAAAACTACAGAGCAGATATATCTTCCATGGAAGATAGCGAGCTTTCCCAAGCCGGTAATAGGAGCTATTAATGGTTTAGCTTACGGAGGGGGTGCGGTGTTAGCGTCATGTATGGATATTAGAGTTGGTTGCGACCTCAGCAAATTTAGGTTTCTAGCAGCGTCGTATGGCAGATTAAACGCAACATGGTCATTACCTATGCAAGTAGGATGGCCGATTGCTAAAGAGCTTTTATTCACAGCCCGTGTACTGTCTGCAGATGAAGCTCTAAAAATTGGCTTGTTAAATTATCTGGTAGATTGTGATCAGGTTTTATCTAAAGCGAAAGAAGTTGCTATACAGATAGCAGATAATGACCCGAATATGGTTGCAGGAATAAAGGAATTGTTGATACAAGATATAGGTGCATCATGGCGTGAACAGTTTGAAATGGAGTTGGATCTGGTTTCAGGAAAATTGAAGCCGACACCAATTTTAGAGGGGTTCAAAGATTTTTTGGAGAGGAAAAGGGAAAAGTAAATTAATTAAGGGTATTTAATGACCGGTCCATTAAAAAACATACGAGTTCTTGATTTAGGCAGATACCAGGCCGGGCCTCGCTGTGGTTTGATGTTTGCAAGAATGGGTGCTGAGGTAATAAAAGTTGAGTCATTGCATGGTGATGAGAGCCGTAAAAACTCACCACATGTACGTGGGCAGAGTATATATTGGGTTCAGTATAATTCAGGCAAGAAAAGCCTCTCGATAGATTTGCGAACCGATGAAGGGAAAGACGTTATAAGGGATTTAGTTAAAGTATCAGATTTTTTCCTTCAGAACTTTCGGCCAGGAACTATAGAGAAAATGGGTTTTTCATACGAAGAACTAAAACGGATCAATAACCGTATAGTAATGATTAATGTATCTGCGTATGGGCCTGAAACTAACTTTAAGAATAGAGTGGGATTTGATCCTATCGGGCAAGCGATGGGAGGCATGATGATGACAAGTGGAATAAAGGGAGGTCCGCCGGTTAGGACACATTTCCCGTTGATCGACAGAATTACAGCTCTTCATGCAACCATAGGAGCTTTAGCTGCTTTACATGAACGGGAAAGGTCGGGGATTGGGCAAAGTATCAATGTAAGTTTGGCAGATTCAGGGTTTACAACAAATGAAATTCCAATTTCAGCTTACCTTAGCGGAGGTCTGGATTTCGAAAGAGAGGGTAATGGATCAGGACTAACTAACGCTTATCAGTGTGTCGATGGTTGGGTTTTTCTAGCAGCCACAAATAGATCTATGTTTGAGCGACTTTCAGAGGCATTAAATAATACTCATTGGCCCGATGACCCAAAATATAAGACGCGTCAAATGCGTAAAGAAAACGCCCATTTTCTTGAGGAGAGTCTAACAAAATGGTTTATTTCCAGAACACAAACCGATGCTGTCTCACATTTGTCAAAATATAACGTTCCATGTGCTAAGATTAATGACACCAAAAGCGCCGCTGACGAGGACTATATAATAGATAGTGAGATCATGGAGGAAGTACCAGATCCGATAGCAGGAAACGTTTGGGTTACAGGTAAGTCAATCAAGTTTAGTCGAACCCCAATGAAAGTGCAGGGTGCTCCGAATATAGGAGAACATACAGAACTTATTTTAAATGATATTTTGAAGTATTCTCCTGAAAAAATCCAGGTGCTAAAAGACTCTCAAATTATTAGATAAAAGTGAATAAACATGATATCTATAAATATCAAACCGTTTGCCAGATATAGAGAGATAATAGGGGAGAAAGATATTGTCATGAATCTTCCTGAAGGCTCATCAGTATCTGATTTGATTACTGATTTAGTCAATAAATATCCATACTTAAAACCGATTGAGAGCAAAATTGTAGTAGCCGTTAACTATGAATATCAAGATCATGATCATCTTTTGCGATCCAATGATGAAGTGGCCTTAATACCTCCGGTGTCTGGAGGTAATTGAAATGGAAAAACCAGTTGCTGAACATAGAATACATGTGGTTATTACTGAGAAAGAACTTAATCTTGATGATTCAATAAAGTTTGTGTCTGATAAAAGTAGCGGAGCAACAGCTACGTTTCTGGGTTCAACGAGGGATAATAATTTAGGAAGACAAGTAAATTTCCTGGAATATGAAGCTTATGAGCCTATGGCAGATAGGAAGTTATCTGAAATAGCACATGAAATGATAGATAACTGGGAAATTAATAAAGTATCAATTCAGCATCGAGTAGGTAGAGTTTCCTTGGGTCATGGGTCATTATTTGTCGCAGTTTCCGCGAAACATAGGAAAGATGCGTTTTCTGCATGTGAATTCTCTATTAATCGTATAAAAGAAATAGTCCCGATTTGGAAAAAGGAATATTATGAAGATGGTGAGATTTGGATAGGTTCACAAACAGGAGTAGAATTCTCTCCAGCCAAAGAGGGGAATACAGGTTAGAAATGTTGGACAGTTACTATATTTGGACAGTAGGATGCCAGATGAACATGGCCGATTCAGAGCGGCTGGAAAGTGCCATGAGTCAACTTGGTTTGAAGAATGTTGTTGATGCAGAAAATGCCGATGTGATTGTTCTTAATAGTTGTGTTGTTCGTCAAAGTGCTGAGGATAGAGTGGTTGGTAACCTCACACGTTTAGCTCCTTTAAAAGTGGATAAACCGGACCGTATTTTTGCCCTGATGGGTTGCATGGTTGGGCCAAAAACTCATGAATTACATAAAGCCTTTCCCCATGTTGATGTTTTTATGCGACCGCAAGAGTTTGATCCGTTAATCGATTTAATTAGTGAAAGAAAGAACATTGATAAAGAGGGATGCTTAAGTATATTAGAGGCAAAGCCCGCCGTATCGACTTATGTTCCTATAATCCATGGCTGCGATAAATTTTGTACATTTTGTATCATTCCATATAGAAGAGGCCGTGAAAAAAGTAGATCACCAGAGGAACTAGTTAAAGAGGCTGAAATGCTTGTTCAAAGAGGTGTAAAAGAAATTACGCTGCTAGGACAAAACGTTGATTCTTATGGACATGATTTAGAAGGTGATATTGAGTTAGGATTTCTCTTTAAAGAAATAGCTGCTGTGGAAGGCTTGAAGAGAATTAGGTTTTTAACTTCTCATCCTAATGACATGAGTGAAAACATCATTGGGTCAATTGCCAGCTTAGAAAAAGTGTGTGAGCACATTAATCTACCGGTTCAAGCAGGCTCAGATTCCGTGTTATACAACATGCGTCGTGGTTATACAAGGGATCAGTATTTAGATAAAATCGACCAAATACGCAGGCTCGTGCCGAATGTGTCCCTTAGCACTGATGTGATTGTTGGTTTTTGTGGGGAATCTGATGAAGATTTTAATGAGACATTAGATATAATAAAAAGTGTCAGATTTGATAAAGTGCACGCAGCAGTATATTCAAATAGGCCCGGCACCATAGCTGCGCGCAAATTCGATAATGACGTGCCAGATGATGTTAAAAAAGACAGATTCATTACTTTAGAAACTGTTCAAAAGCAAATATCAGCTGAAATCAATGAAGGTTACATGAATAGCATTCAGGAAGTGTTGGTTGAAAGTGTGGATAATCGCAAAGCAAAAGGTCGTAGTCGAAATGATAAAATAGTACACTTCGAAGGTTCTCAAAATCTTATAGGAGAAATTGTACAGGTAAAAATCTCGAAAACAGGTCCTTGGTCTTTGCAAGGGAATATTGTTAGCAAGGCTAAATTATTATTAACTGTAGAATCTTAAACTTTTTATTAAAGTAATTTTTGGTAATTAAACAAGATGACATCTATAAAACACAAACCGCGAACAATACCGATTACTGAAATTGAACAGTCAGCGTTTTGTCGTAGCACCTCAAGCTTAAAGTCAAAAACATTGGCTGAAGAATTAAAAGCAGGAGTCAGGTGGCAAACTATTCCAGCTGAATATCGAACTCTTGAAAGTGAAGAAGTTGTAGATAGGATACGAGAATCCAGAGAAAAACTCGCGGATAGGATAATGGTTTTGGGTCATCATTACCAGAGAGACGAAGTGATACAATTCGCCGATTTCCGGGGAGACTCATATAACTTGAGTAAATATGCCGCTGAGACTAAAGGCTTGGAGGCAGTCATCTTTTGCGGTGTTCATTTCATGGCAGAAACTGCAGATATATTAACCGATTCTGATGTGTCAGTTATTCTCCCAAATTTGATGGCAGGCTGTTCCATGGCCGATATGGCTAAGATTGATGATGTGGAAGAATGCTGGGATGAACTTTCTGCAATATACGGTAGCGAAAAATTAATACCGATAACCTACATGAATTCGACTGCAGCTATTAAATCTCTTTGTGGCGAAAATGAAGGAATTGTATGCACTTCATCAAACGCTACAAAAGTATTTGAGTGGGCTTTTCAAAGAGGCCAAAGAGTACTTTTTCTGCCAGATCAACATTTAGGGCGAAATACCGGATTGAGATTAGGGATTCCATCAGATGAGATGGTTGTATGGAGTCCATTTAAGGCTAGCGGTGGTAATTCTTTGGAGCAGTTGGAGAAAGCTAAAGTTGTTCTTTGGGAAGGTCATTGTTCAGTCCATACTAGATTTACTGTTGAACAAGTACAAAACGCTCGAGCAAAACATCCGTCGGTGAATGTAATCGTTCATCCTGAATGCCCACAGGACGTATTGGCAGCAGCCGATATGAATGGGTCTACAGAATTGATTATTAAAACGATATCAGAAGCAAAACCCGGGACTGAATGGGCAGTTGGGACAGAAATTAGTTTGGTAAATCGATTAGCTAAAGAACACCCAGACAAGACAGTGTTTTGTTTAGACCCTGTAGTTTGCCCTTGCTCCACAATGTATCGAATTCATCCCACATATTTATTGTGGGTTCTGGAAGCTCTTAATGACGGCGTTACTGTCAATCAGATATCAGTAGATCAAAAAACTCGTAAAAACGCATTGGTAGCTCTAGAGCGAATGTTGAATGTCAGTTGAATCGGCTTTCTGTATAAAATCATGTCTACAATACTTTCTTTAGGTGAGATAAATCGTTTTATCGACTTTCTTATTACTGAAGATGCAGCTGAACGCGATATTACAACCGAATCAGTTGTAGACGAGGATATTGAATGTAATGCTGTTATTGAAGCTAAAGAACAAGGTGTTGCCTGTGGAATTGATTTTGCAGAAATGGTTTTTAGGCAACTTGATCCAACTATTAACATAACTAAAACAGTTCAAGATGGTGCCGTAATTTCCAAAGGCGAAATTATTCTCGAGTTGCAAGGTAAAGCTAGTGTCATTCTATCTGGTGAAAGAATTGCACTGAATCTGTTACAACATTTGAGTGGTATATCTACATTAACCGCCCAATATGTTGATTCCGTTAAATCAACTAAAGCGGTCATAACAGATACTAGAAAGACTGTGCCTGGGATACGCCGTTTCCAAAAATATGCAGTCACAATGGGTGGTGGCAAAAACCACAGAATGGATTTAGAAGATGGGATATTAATTAAAGATAATCATATTAAGTTCAATGAAATTAACGGGTTATCTATATCAGATGTTGTTAGGAAGTCTAGAGATAATTCTGAGGCGCCTACAGATATTGAAATAGAGGTGGATAATTTAGATCAGTTCCGTGCAGTGCTACAGCAAGAGCCAGATATTATTTTATTAGACAATATGGATACTAAGACAATGAAAATGGCTGTAAATATCAATAATAATAAAGCACTGCTTGAAGCTTCAGGCGGTGTAACGCTCAGTACTGTCAAAGAGATTGCGGAGACTGGTGTGGATTTGATTTCAGTCGGGGCTTTAACTCATTCCTCACGTGCTTTGGATATGAGTTTGAATATATTGTGAAATAGGGTCAAGAAATACGTACTAAATTTCTGTATTGTTAGAATCAATAAATATTGTTACTGGACCGTCGTTAATTAAAGACACATTCATGTGATGTTGAAATTTACCGGTCTCGACTTTTAAACCTGTGCCCTTGAATCTGTTTATAACATCTTTAAACAACGTTTTTGCTTTCTCAGGATTTGCTGATCTTATGAAGCTAGGTCGCCTGCCTTTATTGGTGTTAGCGTACAAAGTGAACTGACTAATTACCAGTAATTCCGCATTTATATCTACCGCAGAAAGATCAAATTTCCCTTCTGGGTTAGAGAATATCCTTAGGTTGACAATTTTATCTACCAAGTAGTTAATATCTTTATCATCGTCCAATTCTGCAATTCCAATAAATATACATAATCCATTTTTAATTCCACCTACTACTTCTTTATCGACCTTTACTTCAGATTGCGAGACCCTTTGGACTAAAGCTCGCAATGTCTATTTTCCTGATGAACTTGATTTAGTCGTAGAAGCTTTAGATTTAGTAGGTTTAGAAGACTTAGAATCTTTAGAAGAATTAGAATCTTTAGAAGAATTAGAATCTTTAGAATCATTCGCCCCATTATTTGATAAAGACTCTTTGGTATCATTAGAGCTGGCGCTAGATGTGGTGGAGTTTTTTTTGCCGTAATCATTCACGTACCAACCAGATCCTTTGAAAACAATTGGCACTGAGCTGAACTGTCTTTTTGACAAACTACCGCAAATTGGACAATCAGCTACAGGTTCAGAATCAAAACTTTGTTTTAATTCAAATGTGTAACCTCCGTCGCAGTTTTCGCATATGTAATCGTATCTGGGCAAAAGAAATTCTCCGGATATTTTATAAGGTAAAAATTAATACTTATCTGATTTTTTGGTCAAGAATTCAGTATATCTATTTGAATGTAGCATTTTCTGAAAAGCGATGTCAATTTGTTATCTTGTTATTATTTTAACTTGACACAATACTACTATACCAACAATCGCTTAATGTTTTGACTGAAATCGACCCATCGTTTCCTATGTCCAGGGTGTTTCCGCCTACGACACCTAGTTCCATGAATGGAATTCCGGCGGCTTTGATTATCGAAATTGCATTATTTATATTTTCTCGTGATACAGAAATTATAATCTGAGATTGTTTCTCTCCATAATAGGCAATATCCCATCTTTGTTTGGTTAATTTCACCATTCTGAATCCTATACCACCTATAATGCAACTTTCAGCTACGGTTGATAGTAACCCTCCCTCACTTATGTCATGAGCGGATTTCAACAATCCTTTTGAAATTAGTTTTCTGCATACAGCTTGCACGTTAAACTCGAAGTCTAAGTCGATCGAAGGCTGACCTTGAACTAAACCATGTATAACTTCCAGGAACTCACTGCCAGCCAAGTTATTATAATTATCATCAAATTGGTCAGATCCTAATACAAAAACAACATCGTCTTCTGAGACAAACCCGGATCCAGTGATCCTTTCAACATCATCAATTATGCCTAGAGCGCCAATGATCGGAGTAGGATAAATGGATTGTCCGTGAGACTCGTTATATAAGCTTACATTTCCACTTACAATTGGTACATCAAACTTTCTGGCAGCATCACCAATACCTTTGACAGACCGATTAAGTTGATATGCTACGTCGTTAGTTTCAGGGTTTCCGAAATTCAGGCAATCAGTTAGAGCTAACGGGATTGCGCCGGTACACGATATGTTTCGACATGATTCAGCTACAGCAATAGCTCCTCCAATTTCCGGATCCAAAAACGATAATCTACCGTTTCCATCAATTGATGTGGCGATAGCTCTTTTAGATCCCTTTAACCTGAGAACTGCTGCATCTCCTCTACCAGGCTCTATAACTGTGTTAGTTTGTACATGATGGTCATATTGCTCATATACCCACTTTTTGCTGCTAACGTTATGGGAATCCAACAATTTAATTAATGTCTCTATGACGCCTAAAGGTGGTAATAATATTTTTGACAGATCGACTGATTGCAGAGATGCAAGCCAATTCGGCTTTGAGCCATCTACTTCATACAAGGGTGGATCCGTAAGTAATTCTACTGGAATATCAGCTTGATCTTCACCGCTGCTTTTGATGATGACATTTCCTGTGTTCGTAACTAAACCTATCTTAGTCGCTTCTAATCCCCATTTACCAAAAATTCGTCTTACTTTTGACACTTGTTCAGGATTCGCTATGACTAACATCCTTTCCTGTGATTCTGAAAGCATTATTTCATAAGGCGATAGTCCGGATTCTCTTAATGGAACTTTATCAATATCTATCTCTAGACCTGTTTTGCTTTTTGATGCACATTCAACTGAGGCACTTGTGAGGCCTGCAGCTCCTAGATCTTGAAGACCCACATAATCTCCAGATTGTATTAATTCCAAACAAGCTTCAATTAATATCTTTTCTAGAAAAGGATTTCCAACTTGCACTGTTGGCCTAAGTTCTTCACGGCCTTCTTCAAAAGTTTGGGACGCTAACCCTGATGCTCCGTGTATTCCATCTTTACCGGTATCAGCACCCACCAATAAAAGAACATTGCCAGGTTCTCCTGTAACCGCACGGGCCATATATTTTGGTTCAACTAGGCCAATACACATTGCATTTACTAATGGATTTCCTGAATATGCTTTAGAAAACCCTATTTCTCCACCTACATCCGGTACTCCTATACAATTTCCATAGCCTGATATTCCAGATACTACGCCCTCAAATATTCTTTTACTATATGCCTCACTCAGAGGGCCAAATCTTAATGAATTCAGTAGTGCGATTGGTCGAGCACCCATCGCTAAAATGTCTCTCACTATGCCTCCGACCCCAGTTGCTGCACCTTCATATGGTTCAATTGCAGAAGGATGGTTATGAGACTCTACTTTCATTACAACAGCTATATCATCTAAATCAATAACTCCGGCATTCTCAACACCTGGCTCAACTAATAATTTGTCACTTTTGCTAGGCAAAGTTTTTAACAATAACTTAGAGTGTTTATATCCACAATGTTCAGACCACAACGACCCGAATAAACCAAGCTCTAAATGGTTTGGTTCACGACCTAGTCGTTTCACTATGAGTTGGTACTCTTGTTTGGATAAAGCTAGTTCATTTAATTGTTTATCTGTGATTTTCATCTTTTAACCAATGCTAACAAATGTTATCCCGATTACTACTAGTACCGCTCCACAAATTGTCTTCCAACTTACCATATCTAATTTTCGTATGAAAATCCAAGCAAGGATTATAGATACTAATGGGTATGCTCCTACAAGTGGTGCAGATACCACCAATGGTAATCTAACCATCGATAGAAACCAAAATGTTACGCCTATTGATGCTGATATTCCAGTGAAAATAACCGGTATCCATGCCTTTGTCGGACTACATTTAAAATCAACCTTCAAATCTCTATAGAATAATCCAAAAACCAATATGCCACCAAAAAGTAATGAAAACGCTGTGGCGGTTACAGGGCCGGTGTGGTTAGTAACAACATGCTTGCTTGCTATCGCTCCTGAACCGTATCCCAATGCGGAAATTATAGCTGCTGTAATGCCAATCCAACTATTATCGAGTTTTCCAGAAATACGGCCTGTTAAGACGTTTGATAACTTACCTATAACTTTATGCATCTAATCCACAATATTTCTTTGATTGTCATCATTAAAATTATTTATAGTGGTACGGATAGGTCTATCACTAAGTATTAGAGTAATACCAATAAGAATCAATATAGTACCTATAAGTATCGTGAAAGTCAGTTTTTCATCGGTTAGCCATACCGCTAAACCGGTTGTAATTAAAGGCGCTATTCCTATTACACTTGACGCCCTAGATGCTCCAGCATATTTAACTCCAATGAAGTTAAAAAGTCGTCCAATTGGATATGATAGGACTGCATTTAATAATATAAAAAGCAGAGCAATTATTGAGATGGATGTAAGCTCATCCATCTCTAATATAAACGCTACTATAAATACTATTATACTTCCGACCACAAGCGAAATAATGGTTATGCTTGCTGGCTTAACATGCTGCATTCCAGATTGTGCCAGAACTGCGGTTGCACCGAATCCTACTGTAGATATTATTGCCAGTATTACTCCGTCTAAGTAGCTCAAATGAAATCCTATTTGGATGTGGAATTAAGGATCGATTGAAAAATGCCCAGACCATCTGATGAGCCAAGAATGTCTTCACAGGCTTTTTCTGGATGTGGCATCATGCCCAAAACGTTTCTACTAATATTAACTATTCCTGCAATATTGTTGACAGAGCCATTTGGATTGGATTCTTTAGTTACATCTCCGTTAGGTTCGCAATATCTGAATACTATTCGATCATCTCGCTCTAACTCCTTTAGGGTATCCGAACTGGCATAATATTGCCCTTCACCATGTGATATGGGTACTCTAAGTGTGCTCGATCTGTCTATGGTTTTTGTAAATGGAGTGCAGTCACTCTCTATTTTTAAATTCACCCATTGGCACCGGAATTGAAGGTGATCATTCCTCATTAATGCTCCTGGCAATAATCCCGCTTCACATAGCACTTGGAAACCATTACATATTCCAATTACCAGGCCGCCATGAGCAGCAAAATCAGTAATGGACTTCATTACGGGAGCAAATCGTGCTATGGCTCCAGCCCTCAAATAATCTCCGTATGAAAAACCTCCTGGTATTACAATACAATCGTATTGACTTAGGTCGGTTTCTTGGTGCCATATATATTCCGTAGACTGTTTTAAAACATCCCGGAATACATGCATACAATCCTTATCGCTCCAAGTCCCTGGGAAAATAACTATTCCTGTCTTCAATTTACATCTCCGTATGTATTTAGTTTTTGGACTGCCAGATTTATAGATTCGATTGTTGTATCCTTTCCAATTATTTCAAGGCTTTCAAACAAAGGAGGAGATACTCGTTGCCCGGTGGTTGCTATCCTTAAAGTTCCAAAAAGTTGGCCCGGTTTAATACTTAACCTATCTGCAAGTAGTCTTAATGAATCTTCAATATTACTGGCTTTGAACGGATCCGTTTTTTCGATGACTCTTAAAGTTTCATTAAGTGCTCCGATAGTCGATTTACAATCCATCTTTTTTTGAATTAAAAGTTCTGCATCATAAGAAATGCCTTTCGAGAATAAAAAGTTAATCATGGGTCCTGCTTCCTGCAATGTTTTTATCCTGTCCTGTATTAACGGGACCACAGCCTCCAATTTCGCAGTTGTTGGTTCAATGTCAAAAGTCTCTACTGGGAAATCATCCCAATAGTTTAAGAGATTAGAAATAAGATCAGATATATCGGACTCTCTTATGTAATAGCCATTCATCCATTCTAGTTTTTGGTTGTCGAATACAGCTGAGGATTTTGATACGCGCTCTATGGAAAAATAATTGATTAGTTCCTTTTCTGAGAATATCTCGGTTTTATCGTCCAGTGACCAGCCAAGAAGGCAAAGAAAGTTCAGCATAGCAGAAGGAAGATATCCATTCGATCGAAATTCCTTTATCGAAGTAGCTCCATGTCGCTTGCTTAACTTAGTTCGGTCAGATGCCAATATTATTGGTACATGAGCAAAGATTGGCGGTTCCAACTCGAGAGCTTTGTACAAGTTTATATGCCTAGGTAATGAAGGAAGCCATTCCTCTGCTCTAATCACATGAGATATTTCCATTGCATTATCATCAACAACATTTGCTAGGTGATATGTAGGAAAACCGTCTGACTTTAGAATAACAAAGTCGTCGATCAGTGAATTTTCGAATTCTATATTTCCTCTAATGGTATCTGTAACTTTAGTTACACCTAATTGAGGCATAGCAAAACGGACAACCTGTTGTACAGATTCATCTAATACTTGTTTTTCATCTTTATTTCTGCAGTATCCATCATACCCAGGAGGCTTGCCAGCTTTGCTTTGGGTTTTACGTAGTTGATCAAGCCTCTCTGAACTGCATGAGCAATAATAAGCCTTTCCATTTTTTAAAAGGGTTTCGACTGCTCGAGAGTATATTCCAAGTTTCTGTCTTTCTGATTGCATGTAAGGACCATATTTGCCCCCTTTATCTGGACCTTCATCCCAATTTATCCCAAGCCAACTTAAGGATTGAAGTATTGAATCAATAGCACCTTCTACAAGTCTAGCTTGATCTGTATCTTCAATTCTTATAATAAAAGAACCATTATTTGCTTTGGCAAATAACCATGCGAATATCGCTGTGCGAATATTACCTACATGTGGTTCCCCTGTGGGACTTGGAGCAAATCTGGTACGCGGAGTGGTATTATTCATATCTATGCAGTATCTTTCATATTAATTGAAGATTTCAAGCTTTCTAAGTATTGAGTCAGTTCTAATGGGAGCTTCGATTCAAAGGTTACCGCCTGATTACTAACTGGATGATAAAACTCGAGAGAGGATGCATGCAGAAACTGCCTGTTCAAACCTTTTTCACGTTTGCCGTATATATGATCCCCTAATACCGTGTGTCCGATTGATTTTAGATGAACTCTAATTTGATGAGTTCTGCCCGTTTTGGGGAACACTTTTAATAAACTTTGTGCTGGATATGTTTCAATAACTTGATATTGGGTAACAGACGCTTTCCCAGTCGATACGATATCCATATGTTGCCGATTAAATGGACTGCGACCAATGGGAGCATCAATAACGGCCTCAGACTCTTTAGGAATTCCGTCTACCAAAGCCAAGTAAACTTTTTTTACAGTTCGCTCAGCAAACTGGTGACTTATTTTTCTGTGGGCCAAGTCTGTTTTAGCTGTTACCATTAGTCCAGACGTTTCCAGATCTAAACGGTGTATTATGCCAGGCCGCGAGGATGCTCCAATTTGGGATATGTCTGGGTTATTGAAAATTAAAGCATTGGCAATCGTTTTATTTAAATGTCCTGGAGCAGGATGAACGGCTATTCCTGAAGGTTTATTTATAACTAAAATTGATTCATCTTCGTATATAACATCTATTTTGAAATCCCATGGATCTAAATTAGATGCTAAACTCTCATTAATTTCAATTTTTACAATATCACCAGATTTTAACCGATATGAAGGATTTAGATTAGCTCCATTCACAAGAATCGCTGAGTCCTGTATTAGCTTCAGCACTTTAGCTCGTGAAACCTCATCTATTTTGTCTGCTACATATTTATCTAGTCTAATTCCTTGATCAGTTTCCAAAACATGTAGTGTAATGTTTGTACTCAAAATCCTGCTCAGCTGTGATCCGAATCAGATTTAATATCTCTACTAGGTTTTGACTTGCCAAGTTCTGGTAACACAACAGTGACCAATATTAATAAAAATATCCCACAAGTTATAGACGAGTCCGCTATATTAAAAACAGGCCACATTCCCACATCGATAAAATCTGTGACTTCACCCATAGATACCCTATCGATGAAATTGCCAATAGCTCCACCTAGAAGCAAAGCTATAGAAACACGTAACCAAACCCCACCCATTTTTTGTGTCTTGTAAAAATAGATAAGACAGGCGATTGCTATAACAGAAGCTATAGTGAAAATGATGGGTATATTAGGGAATAACCCAAATATAGTGCCCGAATTTGTATAGTAAGTTAATCTAAAAAATCCTGTTTCTGGTATAGACTGCCCATAGTTCATAAATTCTCTGACAAGGTACTTTGTTAATTGGTCCAGCCCAATAATCAGCATAGTTGAAATCAATACTAACCAATCTTTATAAATCGCTATGCCGGAGGATTCTGTTGTATTGTTATGATCTTTTATGTCAGACATTTTTGTATTTTACTACTCTAATTGGCCAGTGATTGCATGCAAGTATTGATGAATAAGTTCAATTCACGCTTGATTTAGACAGAGAATCTGAGAATGCCGAAACGATTTCTTCGTTGGAACGGTTTAAAATAGTAGCATTTATATGCAAATATATTTCATTATTTGGTTCTTTATAAATAAAAATGCCATAACTTTTAAGCTCCGATATAAGATCATCTAATGATACGTCTCCTGAGATTACTAACCTGTGTATATTTGAACCATGTTCGAACTTGTGGATTTTTATTAACTCTAATTTATTTAATGACTGGAAAAGTTGAGTGGCCTTTTCTATCGAGTCCGAGAATTTGCTGTCAAAACCTTTCAGTCCATTTAGAGCAAGTGCTGCAACAATTGAAGCGTTGGCTAGTCCACCGCCAAACATTCTTCTTTCATGGAACATGCCATCGATAAATTCTTCTTCTCCTGCCAAAATACTACCGAAAGGAGTTCCTAGATATTTGTATAGTGAGACGTATACAGAATCAAAAAGAGCTGAATATTCCTTAACTGATTTACCCGTTACAGCTGATTGCATAAATATTCGTGCTCCATCAAGGTGGCATGGAATATTGTGAGTTTTGCAAAATTTAGTGAGGGTTTTTAAGTGTTCCCACGGCACCACTTGACCATGTTGGCGTCTTACTGGAGTTTCAATAGACACAACCGATATGGGATTTAATACCCTTCCTGTAACTGAAGTTTTATATGCTTTATCTAATTCATTTGCATCAAAATAAACCCTATTTTGAGCTAATGGCACAAGATTAATTCCACTTAGCCTCTGAATAGAATCTCCGGTGTCGTTGAATATATGACTTTGCTCTTGGACAACAGCTCGACCATGAGTACCGGCATGTTTTCTAATAGCTAAATGGTTTGCTAAGGTTCCTGTCGGCATAAATATCGCTGCGGGTTTACCGAGTATAGTGGCCATTTCAGTTTCTAGTTCTCCTACCAAGCCTCCCAATGAAAAATCGTCATCTACCAGCTGGTGACTTTCACTAAATTCATTAAGTCTACGCAGGAGGGTTTTTGCTGTTCTGGGTTCGCCATCTCCACGAAAAACTACTGAATCATTATCATCAAATTTATATGTCCTCTTCACTTCGAGCCCCTTCTTGTTATATACAATTGCTAAGAATCTAATATCGCAGGCTAAGGTTTTCTGAAAATAGCACTCCGATCTATAATTCTATATATTATTTTAAATCAGACTATATTCTATGTATTTTGAATGTATAAATTGTAATACTTCTGTTGATCCACATATTTCTATGTCAATATGTGATGATTGTTCATATCCCTTAACTATTAGAAATAATGATGCTGCGTTAATGTCAAAAACATTAAAAATAGTGACTTTAGGTGAGGGTGGATCTAAGTTGATTTCTTTAACTAAAGCATCTCAACTGATTGGTGTTTCAAAAATATACGCTAAACTTGAGAACTCAAATCCCACTGGTTCATTTAAAGACAGAGGCAGCGCTATAATGATTAGTGCTATAAAATCCGCAGGGATCAATACTATAGTAGAAGATTCATCTGGAAATGCTGGAGCATCAGTTGCCGCATATAGTGCGGTAGCTGGTATTACTTCTCATATCTTTATTCCTGAGAATGCCCCGAAAGCTAAAATTGATCAGATAAGCATTTATGGGGCGAAAATTCATAAAATACCTGGACACAGAGACAATGCTGAGAAGGAGGCGAAGCAGTTCGCATTAGATCGAAACTTTTTATATGCATCTCATAATATTAACCCGTTTTTTTTAGAAGGCACCAAGTCATTTAGCAGAGAGGTTGCTATGGAACTTGGATCAAATTTACCAGACCATATTGTTATTCCAGTTGGTAATGGCTCTCTGTTAATTTCGACATATTTGCTACTCAATGAACTCTGGCAATCAGGCAGCTTAAATAAGTTGCCAAAGCTTTATGCGATACAGTCAGAAGCAGTTAAGCCAATAGTCAGCCAAGTGCATGGAATCTCTTGGAGTGTTACCCAAAAGAAAAATACTTGTGCAGATGGTATTGCATCAACAAACCCTCCTAGAATGAGACAAATCCTGGATGCGATTCGAGAAACCAAAGGCGATTCAGTTAGTGTTACAGAAGATTCGATAATAAAATATCGCAACTTGATAGCTGAACAAGAAGGAATATTTATGGAGCCCACTTCTGCAGTGTCTTTTGCTGGCCTGGAATCCCTTGTACATAACAAGAGAATCAAATCGTCTGATTCCGTATTAATTCCAATAACTGGGAGCGGGTTGAAATCTATAGTTTAATTCTAAGTGTGATCTAAGAAAACCTTCCTAAATCCATCAATGCATCCCTGTAATGTGTTTTCGTCTACGCAATAAGATATGCGAAAGTATCCTGGTGAACCAAAGCCAGAACCAGGTACTACTAAAACGTTGTTTTCTCTAAGCTTATTCACATATTGAACGTCATCCTGAATAGGACATTTAGGAAACATGTAGAAAGCCCCCTCAGGTTTTATGACTTCATACCCAATGTCAGTTAATTGGGTCCACAGGA
This sequence comes from SAR202 cluster bacterium, assembly GCA_009392275.1. Classification (GTDB taxonomy): domain Bacteria; phylum Chloroflexota; class Dehalococcoidia; order Lucifugimonadales; family UBA2962; genus UBA2962. The sequence goes on along the minus strand of VFGV01000012.1, from coordinate 22,237 downwards.
AATCTCTGTTCTGTTTATATTTTTCAACATTTACGGTCTCGTTTTGTAGATTGGTAACAAGGTGTTGGATAAGTGCAGGGGCATTAACAAAGCCGAGGACGCGATTACTGAATGTTAACCCGTCGATTATTTCTCCTTTATTTTCGTGATATGGGTTGACTGCAACATAACCGATTCTTTCACCTGCTAGACCTAGATCTTTAGAATGAGATGTAGCAACAATAGTATTAGAGTGAGCCGAGTAAATATGACTGTATGGATCATCTTTATAAATGATCTTTCGATATGGTTCATCGCTAACAATAAAAATGTCCCTGCCATATTTAGTTTCGAGTTTCTTAATAATCTGACCGAGTTTCGTTAGTACAGCGGTCGGGTAGACTACACCCGATGGATTGTTTGGAGAATTAATTATCACCATTTTTGTCTTCTCAGTTACCAAACTTTCAAGCATAGATAGTTTTGGCATGAATTTGTCGTCATGCTCTACTACGACACACTTTCCTCCATGGTTGTCTGCGTAGAAGAAGTACTCAGCAAAGTATGGAGCAAATACGATGATTTCATCGCCCGGGTTTATAAGTGTCTTGATTATTATGTTAAGAGCGCCTCCTGCTCCACATGTCATTACGATATCTTCTTTACTGAAAGTTAAACCTGTTTCATTAGTTAAGGATTCAGCTACAGCTGATCTCGTTTCTGATAGGCCTGCATTGGGCATATATCTATGTAAACCAACCCCTGGGTTTTCAACGTAACTCCTCAGTAGTTCCATAAATTTAGGAGGAGGTTCAAAGATAGGGTTTCCCAGTGAAAGGTCATACACTTTATCTGCGCCTACCTTAGCTTTCAATAAGATGCCCTCTTCAAACATCTTTCTAATCCAGGACCCTTTCTCCATAGATTTTTTCAGTTTTATAGAAATACTCACTGTTTACCTGCCAGTTATTAAGATATTCTATTATCTTCTACATCTTGTTAAAAACAACATTTATTATCAAAGGATTATTTCTATATAGCCCAGAACCGTATAAATGTATTAGTTTTTGTGCTACCAATAACTTAAATGAACAAAACAAATAGGTATGAGAATAAATCTATATTGGGTATATTTGCTCATCCCGATGATGAGACTTCTGGAGCTGGATGTACATTTACAAAATTCGCTCGGATGGGTGCAAAAATAACAGTTATTACTGCCACCAGAGGGGAGCTTGGTACATTAGGAACAGGAAATCTGTCAGTTACTAGGGAGCAATTGCCTGCAGTGCGAGAAGGTGAACTCCGAAAGGTGCTATCTTTGTTTGGAGCAAAGCCTCCAATACTTCTTGGATATAAAGACCAAGAAGTACAGTTGGAAAGAACAGCAGTTATATCAGATAAGCTTCTACACTATATGAAATTTATTGAGCCTGATGTTGTTGTTACTTTTGGCCCCCAAGGGATATCTAAGCACTCTGACCATATCGCAATACATAAAGGTGCGATTGACGCATTCAATAATTACAAGTTTGAGGTTTCTAAAACGGTAAATTTACTATATATAGCAATACCTGAATTAGTTGCTAAAGAATTTAATTTGGATATAGATGGCCCAGAGACTCAACCAAATATTTATATGCCGGCACGTGAGTATCTTGATGTGAAAATTAAAGCATTAAGAACATATAAGTCACAAGAAGATGCGCAAGAATTTGCCGAATGGCTTGAGAATAGTACTCAGTATCATGAAACTTTCAAAGTGGTTGGTTTGGACGCAGATCAATCTCTTTTATTTGAAGAGCTTTTAGACGGTTAATTACGGCGACAAACTTTATTGGCAAAACAGATATACTATAAATCGTTGGTTGAAATATAGTAGTCTATTATTTTCATCATTATAACTCTGCAAAAAACCAGGGCCCGTAGCTCAGCGGTCAGAGCGGTCGGCTCATAACCGATTGGTCGCAGGTTCGATCCCTGCCGGGCCCACATAACCAAACTCTCCAACAATTCGTTATACTAATAGTATGGCTATGGAGGGCATATGAACTTCAATAGATTTCTCACATTAATTGGCGTGGTTTTATGTTTATCATTGATTAGTATTGCATGTGGTAGTTCTGGCGACTCACCCGGAGGAGTTATAACTGTTGATACTCCCGTTCCTGAATTAATTGATGATCAAACTGTTAAGGAAGATTTAGATGACACTATTAAAACCGATGAAGAGATGACCACGGAATTTACTGTATGTTTGCGAGATTATGGTTACGATATTCCGGACCCAACTTTAAATGCTGATGGAAGTGTTGATTTAGAACAACTTAGGATTAGTATTATGAGTGACCCTAAGTTCGACATTAATAGTGGGCAAACCGTAAAGGTATTTGAAGAATGTCTTCCTTTTTTGGAGGACGCAACTTTTGCAGGAGCTCCGACTCAGGAAGACCAAATAGAACTTGAAGATAACCTCTTAAAGTTTGCAGAGTGTATAAGGCAAAACGGTATAGAGGTGCCTGACCCCGAGTTTTCAACTGATCCGCGTTTAGTTATGCAATCAATGTTTGAAGGCGTCACCATGACTCCTAAAGTTGAGAAAGCTATGGAGGAATGTAGCGGAGTTATATTTGGGCAGAGACCAAGGCGGTAATAATGCCAAAACAAATATATTCATACCTAATAAAACGGTTCTAATAAAATACGATGACTAAAAGAATATCAATAATAGGTATTGGCATATTAGTCGTTGTTATTATCGTCATGATTGTTCTTTTAACTACTCAGAATATATTCAATTTAACAGGAACTAAAGACGAAACTGATAATACGGTTATTTCGACTGCATTACTGGAACGAAAAGATTTAAGAACCTTTGAGAAAATAGAGGGTGTGCTTGAATATGGGTCTGAGGTCCAGGTGTTGCCTAGTAGCAATGGAATATTGACTTATATTGTAGATGAGGGCGAAGATGTGCTTCAGGGAACTTTGTTATTTAAGTACTATAAGTCTGTTACCGAGACGGAAATATTTGCTGCGAATAGTCAAATAGCGTCGGCGGATAGTGCAGTAGCTCAAGCTGAGGCGTTATTGGAGGCATTAATCTCTGGGCCGACGGAGGCGCAAATAGCGTCGGCGGATAGTGCAGTAGCTCAAGCTGAGGCGTTATTGGAGGCATTAATCTCTGGGCCGACGGAGGCGCAAATAGCGTCGGCGGATAGTGCAGTAGCTCAAGCTGAATCTACATTAGTAACATCTAATTCTTTGTTAGATACACAATGGATAACCTTTAGAATCGCCAGGCAATCATATTGTGATTTGTCTGAAAAATTAGGCTCATTAGTATGGACATCTGAGGTTTATAAAGCAATATGCCCTGATTCTGGAAATGCAATGACTGCAGTGGCAGCGAATTTATTGTTAACGAGTATTTTTGATGAACCCCTATTGGTTACTATGAGCAACGAGCTATTGATTGCACATGAAAATTATATAAACAGCATAGAGACACAGATTGCATCCGCAAAGGCACTGGAGTCAGCTAAAGCGCAGAGGACGGCATTAGATGAAGGTCCAGCACCAGCTGATCTTAATAATGCAAACTTGTCGTTAGAGTCTGCTAAAGCACAGAGGGCTTCGTTAAATGAAGCTCCAACACTAGCTGATCTTGGTAATGCACAAGCATCGTTGGAGTCAGCTAAAGCGCAGAGGACAGCATTAGATGAAGGTCCAGCACCAGCTGATCTTAATAATGCGCAAGCATCGTTGGAGTCAGCTAAAGCGCAGAGGGACGCATTAGATGAAGATCCAACACCAGCTGATCTTAATAATGCATACGCATCGTTAGAGTCAGCTAAAGCATCTTTAAAATTAGCAAAACACAATAGAGATGAACTGGGTGGGGCTATGGTTGCGACTGTTGTCATGTATGGAGATCTACCTGCATGGCGTTCATTTGAAATGGGAATGTCAGAAGGTGACGATATATATCAATTGGAGCAAAATTTGGTGGCATTGGGGTATGGCCAAAACCTCCCTGTCATAGTAGATCGTATATTTGACGAGAATACTTATAAGGCGATTCAAGCTATGCAGTATAGTTTGGAGCTTCCAATAACAGGTAAATTAAGATTCCGAGACGTTCTTTTTATGCCTGGACCCTCAGTTGTTCAGTACTCTCCATTACATACTGAACTAGGAGCAGGCATTGTTACAACCAACTCTGTATTAGGATTGATTCCAATTGAAAAAGTGATTGGTGAACCTGGAGATGCTGAGATTACTGAATCATTACAGAAAGTTAGTAGTTCGATTGAAGTAGTAAATCAAGATCTTGTGGATCTTGGTCTTCCTGTATCAATAGAGCTGCCTGATGAGACTAATATTTCAGGCACAATTTCCGAAATAGGGGAGATTGCTGTAATACCGACTGGCAACCAAGGGGAACCTTATCTAGAGATCGTTATTTCACTTGATGGAGCTAAAAATTTTCCAGAGTGGACAGGAGCTGTGGTGACGGTTTCAGTAACCAAGAATTTAGCTTCTGATGTCCTCGCTGCTCCTGTAACCAGTTTATTAGCTGTGTTGGGAGGAGGCTATGCAATAGAAATTATTGAAAATGGCGCGAAAAAGTTAGTGCCTGTTTCGACTGGTCTATATGCAGATGGGTATGTGGAAATAAATGGAGTTGGTATAAAAGAAGGAACCGAGGTTGTCGTGCCATAATAACAGTTATGAAAGAACCTTCTGCCAATACCATTCCAGCTCTAGAGCTTATTAATGTAAGTAAAATTTACCAAGGAACACCTCCTGTTCAAGCACTTTCCAACATTTCCATGTCGGTCGCTGCAGGTGAATTCGTCGGTATAATTGGAGCATCAGGTAGTGGCAAGTCAACTTTACTTCATGTGATTGGTACATTGACCCGACCAACCAATGGATCAGTTTTTATTAATGGTCTAGAGACATCAGACTTAACAGACCAAGAATTATCAGGAGTTCGTTCAAAATATGTAGGATTTATATTTCAAGACTTTTTTCTGCTTCCTGGGTTCACTGCTCAGGAGAACGTGGAAAATGGATTGCTATATACTGACTTTCCTGTTTCTCAGAGAAAGGAACGCGCTAGCGAGATATTAGATCGTGTAGGCTTGTCTCACAGGGTTAACCATTTACCGAATGAGATGTCAGGTGGCGAACAACAACGCGTAGCTGTAGCTCGCGCATTAGTACATAAACCAGCTTTTGTTTTAGCCGATGAACCTACAGGAAATTTGGATTCTGCGAACACAACAGCAGTTTTGGAATTACTGCTTGGGCTTAATTCGGATGGCACAACCGTAATAATGATTACGCATGATCACGAAGTGGCGGACAAAGCCTCGCGGAAAATAAGTTTCAAAGATGGCAAGATTGACGACAAGTTAGGCTTATAAAATTGTTTAAGAACTTGAGAGCAAAAAGCAATTTACCCAGTAGCCATTTAACATTGCTTGATACTTTAAAGGTGAGTGTGTCTGGTCTTAGGACACGTAAATTAAGATCCGCATTATCAGCTTTAGGCATAACAATTGGAATAGCTGCTGTAGTGGGAGTTCTTGGTTTGTCTGCATCGGGCAATGCGGATTTGATAAGAGAATTGGACAGTCTTGGTACCAATCTACTAACTATAGAGGCGGGACAAGGTTTCAGTGCTGAAGAGTCAAATCTGCCTGATGGAGCAGCAGACATGCTTGGTAGGATTACACCTGTATATGAAGTTTCTACAGTGGCTAGGATTGCTGGTCCCGTTTTCAGAAACAATCTTATAGATGATGGTAGAACTAAAGGGATAACTATAATAGCGTCAGATTTAAATTTACTTCAGGCACAGCGTGGTACTTTACACAATGGGATATTTCTTAATGAAATAAACTCAAAATACCCTGTGGTTGTGCTAGGTTCTGTTGCTGCAGAGCGGTTAGGTATTCAGGATACTGCAGATTCGAAGATGTTATGGATTGGGGAACAATGGTTTTCTCTTGTTGGGATTTTGAATCCCTTGCCATTGGCAGCTGATTTAGACAGGGCAGCAATCATTGGATACGGAGCAGCTGAGGAATATTTTGGTCATGATGGACAGGTAGACACTATATATGTGAGAGCATATCCGGCACATGTAGAGGATGTTAGATCTGTTATGCCGGCTACAGTAAACCCAGAAAACCCTGAAGAAGTTCAGGTAAGTCGCGCATCAGACGTGCTAGAGGCACGAGCTGTAGCCAACTCTACATTTACTAACCTTTTTATGGGATTAGGTGCCGTCGCACTTTTGGTAGGTGGTATTGGGATTGCTAATGTTATGGTTATTGCTGTTATAGAAAGAAGGAGTGAAATAGGTTTGCGTAGAGCAATTGGGGCTACTAAATTACATATAGGAGTTCAATTTATAACAGAATCTTTAATTCTAGCTTGTGTTGGTGGTGCAATGGGAATACTAGTAGGTATTTTAGTTACGGCTATATACGCCAGTACCCAGGGTTGGTTTATAGTAATTCCGCAAACTGCTGTTTTTATTGGGATTGGCTCTTCGGTTTTGATCGGCGGAATAGCAGGCTTTTATCCAGCAATGCGGGCTGCTAACATGTCTCCGACAGAGGCTTTAAGGTCTAATTAATGTTTTTTCCTAAATTAAATGTTGGCAGGCAAATTTTTAGTTGCCGAAAGGAATATTGAGATTGTATCCAGATTTAGATGGTAAGGTTGCAATAGTCACCGGTTCCACCTCAGGCATAGGTAAGGCAGTAGCTGTTAAGTTAGCTATGCAGGGAGTCCGTGTAGTAGTAAACGGCACAAACAAAAAAAGAGGAGGGGAAATTGTAAGTTACATACGCTCATTCGGTGGGGAAGCTGTTTTTGTGCCAGCAAATGTTTCAGACCCAGCACATGTCATTGGCTTGGTGAACTGTACCGTCGATTCATTCGGTAGATTAGATATTGCATGCAATAACGCCGGAAATGAAGGACGAGGGTTTGATACTCATAACTATGAAGAAGATGTATGGGATTCTACTATTGGACTAAATTTAACAGGCGTATTTCTTTGTATGAAATACCAGTTGAAGCAGTTGGTCCAGCAGTATGAATCAACACAGGATAGAGCTTTTAATGGCGCGATAGTGAATATGAGCTCCATAGCCGGCCTTGTTGGCGGCGCATCTCCTGCCTATAACGCTAGTAAACATGGTGTTATAGGGTTGACCAAACAAGCTGCTCTTGATTATGCAAAATACAATATAAGAGTGAATGCAGTATGTCCCGCTGTAACCAAAACTCCAATGATCGAGAGATTTATAAATACAGATCCTTCAGTAGTAGAGAAGTGGCAGTCGATGCATCCTATAGGTCGATTTGCTGAATCAGACGAAGTCGCTTCCAGCGTCGTTTGGTTGCTAAGCAGTCAATCATCGTTTGTAACGGGTAGTTCAATTCCTGTGGACGGAGGTTGGACGGCACAATGAGTAAGAATGAATTATCAAATAGATTTAATGAAAAAGTTGCTTTAGTAACTGGAGGTACTGCAGGTATTGGTGAGGCTGCCTCTTTAGCTTTTGCTAATGAGGGTGCTCAAGTAGTATTGGTTGGGCGAAATAGTGAGAGAGGCCACAATGTTGTTGAGAGAATTAAAAAAGATGGAGGTGCAGCTGAGTTCATCGAGACTGATGTAAGTAATGCACTAGAAGTCCAGGAATTGATTAAGATCGCTGTCGAAAAATATGGACGTCTAGATGTCGCTTTCAATAATGCAGGAGTCACTGGAGTTGGCGGAATGATTCATGAATATCCGGAAGATGAGTGGATTAGGACAATTGATATCAATTTAAAAGGAGTGTGGTTATGCATGAAGTATCAAATCAAGCAAATGTTAACTCAAGAACCATTAAAACCTGCTGATTCCAGGGGCGTAATTGTGAATATGGCGTCTATTGCAGGCCACGTTGCTAGTGCTTCACCAGATTATTGTGCGAGTAAACATGGCGTTATTGGTCTAACTAAATCTGCTGCTTTAAATTATGCTGACAAAGGTATCAGGATTAATGCAGTGTCCCCGGCAAGTATTCACACTCCGATGTTCGAGCGATTTGCAGAAGAGACTCCAGATCAGGTTAAGATTTGGCGTGAATCGCATCCTGTAGGTCGTATTGGAGAGCCTGAAGAAGTAGCTGAGGCTGTACTTTGGTTAAGTTCTAATAAAACCGGATTTATAACTGGCACATCTTTGCTTATCGATGGCGGTTGGACGGCACAGTAGCAAAACATCTCGATACATTATTTGACAAAAGTTTTTAATGTATATACATGATATTTTTTTAAAAGCTGCGGACAAATAGAACAAATGTTATTCCAATAAAATGAACGAGTGCTTACCATATATAAAAAGCCCCCGATGTTCTACCATCGGGGGCCACGAGGAGGAGCCGATGCTAGCCTAATGGGTCCCTTAGAGAAAGGCGGTAAGGGTCGGAGCATCGACGAACACAAACATACCATGACATGTGCGTAAGTGCAACAAAAACCACTATATATTGGGTAGTGTTTTATTTAGGTAAATGATTAAAGCAGAAGAAAATTGTTAAAATATGGCAAAATCAATGATAAATAAGCTTCCACTTTTAAAGTTGGCTATAACTATTGGTTCATATGTTGTTTTATTGTTAATTACAGTTAGTTGTGATGGGAATATAGACATAAGCAACCAGAATGTTAATGGCACACCAGGTCACTCAGGGCATAGCAATAATCCTTATCAAATTGTGGTAGCAGTCACTGATATTGCTATTGGCGAAAATCGATTTGCATTTGCAATAATCGGTAAATCTGGACCTTTGATTGTTGACCAAGTCTCTGTAAAACTTTCACCTATTAAAGAAAACTCAAAAGGATCCAGTTACAAAACCAAAGCAGTTTTTCAACCTTGGCCACAGGGAAATGCTGGAGTCTATATCTCGAACCTAAACTTTGACAGGGCGGGAGAATGGACAATACAAGTAGAGGGTTTCCTTTCTAATAATTTCTTAGGTTCAGCTAGATTCTTAGTAAATAAAAATACGTCTGCACCACCTTTAGGTTCAAAGCCGACACCATTGAATAACTTAACTATTAATGATGTAAGTGATATCAGTGAACTAACAACCGCTTTAAAACCAGATCCTGATTTGTATCAAATTTCAGTTGACGAAGCGTTAAATAATGGAATGCCCACAATTATTTCTTTTGCCTCTCCTTCTTTTTGTCGTTCAGCTATTTGCGGTCCACAGATTAAAATAATGTCGTCATTAAACACTATGTTTAAAGGGAAAATGGACTTTATTCATGTAGAAGTATATGAAAAAGTGGAGATAGGCGGTGATGGCAATTATGAATTCGAGATATCTGGTCTCTTGGCACAATGGGGCATAAATTCTGAGCCATTCACTTTAATATTTGACAACACTGGGGTTGTTGTAGCTAAATTCGAAGGTTTTGCATCTGAGCTAGAGTTAAAAGAAAAAATTATCCAGATACTAGATATTTAAATGTACAGACGAAAGATTACTACGTATATTGTTATTTCATTTTTGGCAATCATGCTGTTTGGCTTCGGTGTGCCAACTACCAGTGCTCAATCCGTAAAACAGAATGAAATGACTGTGGATTTGATCGCCGATGGTATTCAGTTATCCGTTAAAGTAAATCCATTGGAGCCTACTGTTGGCACTATTTTAGTAACAGCATCACCCGTTATAGCAGAAACTGGTACAACAATTCAAAATGCCATAGTACGAATACTGATGAAAGATGAGACAGGAGAAGAGTTTTATGAGTCTTATGCTTTAAATACACCTCAAAACCGAGATGATTATAAAACAAATTTTTTATTAAAAAAGCCAGGTGTATGGCAAATATTGATTTTTTTGGAAATGAACGATCAATTAGTTGTGGAATTCAACACGGAAATTGAAGTTAAGGATAGGAATATAGTCGGAACTAAGATCGGCACAATAGTATGGATAGCCGTAAGTCTTATATTGTTTTCTGGTATCGCTTATATTGTATTGAAGATTAGGAATTCACTTAATAGATTACAGTAAGACGTTTTCTAGGGATGATCAGTTATATTCAATACTATTTTTGAATCTTTAGTGGAGTAGAAGAGCACTTTAATTAAGTCGCCACTGATCATATGTTCCTTTAGATGTGATGGGGTAAAATGACCAAATTCATCTTCGATGTCAAACTTCCAAATTCTTTGATTCGAGTCAATTAACTTTATAGATCTGATTTTAGTTATAGTCGAAGACTCTATGTTAATAAGTCTGCCGATCATATATTCCGCTGGCTTATCACCTAACATGCAATTAAAGGAAGCAAAAAGGAAAACGATAGTTGAAATTGTTATGCCTAAGGTTTTATACATATAACTTAATTCCATCAAAAATTTGGTTATAACAAGAATACTACATGGGTTTTCTGTTCAAATCAGCACTGATATCTACTATCCAAATCATGCAACTTTACCTATTATAAAACAAGTTTGGAACATTTGAGTTTATTATAGTTTATATTTGGAGATATGTAATGATCCTTAAAGCTTGTGTTGCCGTGTTGATCCTTTGTATAGCAGTAACTGGGATTCCAATAATGGTTGAGGCGTCTGAACCAACTGATAATCAGATGACAATAATTCTCGTTGATGGAAGCTCGATTAGGCAAAGTGAAAATGACATAGACTCGGTTAGGTCTCTAGTAGCAATGATTGCTACTACGGGCACCGATAGAAAGGTAGCTTTTATTGATACTGAACGCCCATCTATTGTGATTGGACCGACAAGTGTTGGATCAAATAATTTTGCTGACTCAATAACAGCAATTGATTCTGAATTGATATCTGGAAATACTGAAAAATCAGATATCTTTGGTGGTCTAGTGCAAGCAAATACTCTAGTTGGACTTGAGCGACCTTCTGCAGGTAGTAATGTCGTTTTGATTACTGGAGGCTCGGGCAGTGATAATACAGAGTCTGATTATAAAAGGATTGCGCCTTTAGTTGATCAATTAACGGAGCAATCTAATGAATTTCATGTAATAACTGTTGGGTCTATCTCTGATGCAACTAATGAGTTTGCTAGTGCTCTTGTTAGGAGATCAGGAGGAGAGTATTTTCGGATACAAAACAACAGCGATATAAATAAAACTGCAATTAATATTACCTCGAATATAACAAATACAAGCTTAGAGAGGTTGAACAATACAACTTTAACATTAAACGACATTGTTTCTGTATCTGTTGATGTCTTGCCGGAGACGAAGAACCTTCAATTTTTTATATACATAGAAAACATGGATGGGTCTATCAGCCTTACTAACCCTAACGGGGTTGATTCGAGCTTAATTGATGGCAGTTACATAATAGAAGCTCCATACGTACGTTCAATAAGGATTGAAGATCCAATCCCGGGTACCTGGTCACTTGATGGAAACAGTGTTAACGGAGATTTTACGGTTTGGAGCACGTCTGAAAACGAGTTGCGGTTAACATTGAATAACTCTGGCCCTATTCCTGTTAACGAACCGTCATCTTTGGTTGTTTTTGCAAGTAGAGGGTCTAGTTTAATGCAGATTGAGGATGGAAAGATTTATGCATATGTAACTACTCCTGAAGGCCAAACTCTAGCATACACACTGAATGACTCAGGTATAGACTCAGATACTGTCGCTGGAGATGGGTATTTTTCGGGCTCTGTGGGGCCGTTTAACTCTATAGGGATACATAATGTAATGCTCGAACTTTCATGGAATAAGATGCAATATGTTCTTAAAAGCGATTCATTTATTGATGTGCAGCATTTTCCCTCAATTGATATAGAAACTTTGTTAATGGAAGATTTACCTTTAAATGAACGGACAAAGGTTGGTACTATTAACGTTAATGTTGATGGACAACCGTATCCTGTGGCCTATGATGCCTTAGCTTGGGATATTTCAAGTGGTGAAAGTACCCAAGGTATATTAGAGATTCAAGCTAATACAGGTTCAATAGATTCTCAAGACTGGATATATGATATTTTCTTTACTGTAGATTCTGCAGGTCAGAGGACACTTAGTTTTGCTTTGCAATTAGAGTATGGCGGCCAAAACTATATCTACACAGCAAACCCTTTATTTGTTAGTTCGCTTGAAGTAAAACCTGTGACGGTTGTCAGTGACAATAGTCCTGCGTTAAATCAGCCTCAAATTGAATCTATACAAACAAACAAGGAATTCCCTTGGTGGGTAATTGTATTTCCGATTAGCTTAGGTGTTGCATTATTTAGTATTTTTCTCAATTGGACTATCAAGACTAACCCGACAGGTTATATTTTTAACGATCGTGATGAAAGAGTAATTGATTTTTCCAACTTAAAACGCGGAGTTGTAAGCAAGGTATTATTTAAGAATACAATTTCTGGCAAAGAGCTAGGAATGACTGGATTTGAGTCAGTCACATTCAAATTTACCAAAGGTAAAACCTGTATTGAGTCCAATAGGCCATCTGCCTCAATACGGATCGATAACAAACCTTTATCTAGCAAGATGCAGTTGTCAGATAAAACTTGGATTGGAGTTAAAGGTAAACTATATTCCTTCGTCCAGTAAAAGCTTATTTGCGATAAAAAAGAGTCTGTTTTAAAACAGACTCTTTTTTATTCTTCTATGATCTCTATAGTTATAATTCTTTCTCCATTAAATGTAGCAAATTGCGGATCTCTCTCTCTCAAGTTTACTGCCACATCTAATCCTTGTATCACTTTGCCGAATACGGTGTGCATTCCATCTAAATGAGGTGTTGGAACATGTGTAATGAAGAATTGGCTTCCATTAGTGGCTTGCCCATTCCTCGTTCCGGCGTTGGCCATTGACAATATACCTGGTGAGTCATGTTTATATTCAGGGTCAAACTCGTTTTCAAAGGTATATCCCGGTCCGCCCATACCAGTACCAGTGGGATCACCACCCTGAGACATGAATCCGCTTATGACTCTATGGAAAGTAGTATTATCGTAGTAACCTTCTCTAGCAAGAAATACAAAACTATTAACAGTTATTGGGGCTACCTCAGGATAAAGTTCTACAACGAATCCTTTGCCGCCGTCCAACTGGAATTTTGCAGTATATTTCTTGGTGACGTCAATCGACATTTCTGGTGCCGAGTCATATTGTTTTGCTTTGGTCATTTTTAATCCTTCATTAATTATTTCTTCAGAGTTGATATTTTTTTCAATATTTTGAACAGTAGGTGCGGCTTTTAAGGCAGCAATCTCCTCTTCGATTGCTGAATTACATGCCATTCCCAAGACCGTAGTTGTTAAAAAAACCACTAAAAATGTAATAAATTGTTTACTCATCGAGTCCACCTAAAGCTTTATAAAATTGTGTTAGTTAATGTTATGCATAAATGGTTTGTGATTAAAGTTCTTGATTCTATAATCCTAAAGCACCATAGCAGATAGCTGATATGCTATCTGCATCCAAGCCATATTCTTTATATAGATCTTTGATATCTCCAGATTGTCCGAAATCATTCACGCCTATTGGATAACATTGAGATCCAATCGCGCTTCCTATCCATGACAATGCATGAGAATGTCCGTCAATAACAGTTACTATCGGCGCTTTTCTTTCAGCTGTCGTAAGTAATTCTGGTAGAAAAACTTTATCTTGATCTAGTGATCCAAAACCCTTTGACCATTTTTGATAGCTGCTATAAAGCTTTCCTGGGCCGGTCACGTTTATAACATTCAAATATAGTCCTTCGTTTAATAATGAATTGCTAGAGTTAATAGCCTCAGGAACCATAGCACCTGTAGCAAATACATTAACAACATTTTCACCAGGCAGGTATTCCGGTTCAGCTGATCTATCTACTATCCGGTATGCGCCTTGTATAACATTTATTCTCAGTTCCTCTATACATGATTCGTCCACTGGAAGTTTCAACAACTGTTGATCGATTCGTTTGGTAGTAAGTCTAAGATAGGTTGATTCTGTTCTTTGTCTTATGTTTTCTAAAGCGTGTAAAACTATCCATTCAAGTTCGATTCCAAAACAAGGTTCATAGTAAGATGTTTCTGGTAAATCTATACCAATCGATGCCGTAACTACAGATTGATGTGCGCCGCCCTCAGGTCCGAGTGTTATCCCGGAAGGAGTGCCAACAAATATAAACCTGGACCCGGAATAAACTCCGTAAAATAATGCGTCTAAACCTCGCCTTACAAACGGATCGTATACGGTGCCAATAGGAAATAGTGTTTGACCGAACATTTCATGAGATAAGCCTAACTGGCCAAGCATCATGAATAAATTGTTTTCTGAAATTCCTAGCTCTATATGCTGACCATCTGGAGTCTGTTGCCAGTTAAGCGCTCTCTGCACATCTTCAGGCATCTGCGTGGTTTCTGATTCACCCCATACACCTACTTTATTTATCCATCCACCTAGGTTTGTAGAACTAGCGACATCTGGACTAACAGTTACAACTTTATCTGTTAATCCTGGTATACCTCTAGATATTTCTGTAAGTATAAGTCCAAATATCTGTTGGGTTGACATTTGGCCTTTATAACTTCTTCCAAAAGTAGTAGGAAAAGTATGTTTAATTATTTCAGTTTCCAGTTTTTCTTCAAACAGGTTTTGTTTAGTTGTCTCTTTCAGGTGCCATTCTTCCGATTTATCCTGTAGCTTAGGCCACTCCTTTACACCTATATTTAGTTCTGACCGCAATTGGTCCATTTGCTCTTGACTCAATATTACTGAGTGGTTCTGTGGATCACCAACAGAGGGTAACATCCAACCTTTGAGAGTGTATGCAAATATGACTGCAGGACCTTTAGCTTTATCAGCTTTTCTTAGGCTAGTTCTTAATGATGTGAAATCATGGCCACCTAAGTTTCTGACAAGCTCTTGAAGTTCATTGTCATCCCATTGAGAAATAAATTTATTTAGTGTGGTAGCGTCTGTGCTACTTTTTGGAAGCCATTCACGCAATTCATTACCTGAGACCCTAAGTAACCTTTGGTATAACTCATTGGGCATCTGATCAATCGTTTCCCTAAACAACTCTCCGTTGGGCATTTTAAAAGCGTTCTGAAGCTTGGAACCGTATTTAGCGTTAATTACAGTCCAACCGTTTGCAGCGAACATTTTACCCCAGGCTCCAACGCGAATACCCGGTATCACCCTGTCTAGACTTTGCCTGTTTAAATCTACGACCCATATAACATTATCTAAGTTACTCATAGTGGGCTCTGCAATGGCCTCCCATACAGATCCTTCATCTAATTCGGCATCGCCAAGCAAGCTTATGTATCGACGTGTTGATTCTCCGCCTATACCCCATCTTTTTGCATTCGATTGAGAATTTATGTACCTTTCAACAAGTGAGGCAAAGTTTGGAGCTATGCCTCCAATACCTACAGATCCGGTAGAGAAGTCAACGTTGTCTGGATCCTTTGTCCGGCTCGGATATGCCTGTATTCCATGTAATTCTCTTAGTGTACTCATATATCTTTCATCTAGATTGTCTAATAAGTACTGGATCGCGTGATAAACGGGTGAAGCATGCGGCTTCACTGATATTCTATCTAGGGAATTCATAAAATCGAAATATAAGGCAGTCATTATTGTTACAACTGATGAACTAGAGGCCTGATGACCACCTACCTTAACTCCTGATTTACTTTTCCGGAGATTGTTTGCGTGATGGACTATGTTTACTGATAGCCATAAAATAGTCGACTGTATACGCTCAAGAGATTCGTTTATCTTTTCGGATGACAAATTGTTTTTACTCATTGCCTGTATTGTTTGATCCACCCAATTCCATCTAAAGTTTTTGCCAAAGGTATATATTCGCAACCAATATATCCGTTATAACCTACCAGTTGAAGAGCTTCAAAAATATACGAATAGTTAATTTCGCCTGTTCCTGGTTCATGCCGTCCGGGATTGTCTGCAATTTGTATGTGTTTAATATACTCCAGATTATTCTTAATCGTCCTTATTAGGTCACCTTCCATAATCTGCATATGATATACATCATATTGAATATACAGATTGTTAGAATTAACTTCACCCAATATAGATTTAGCTTGTTCAGTGTAGTTTAAGTAAAAGCCAGGAATATCTATTGTGTTTATAGGTTCAGTCAATAGGTAAATATTTTTATCTTGTAACTTATTGGCTGCAAACTCTAGATTGTTTGTAAAGGTTTGTTTTACGTTTTCTAAGTCACTACCAGGTAATGGAATCCCCGCTAAAGCATTTAGTTGTTTGCATTCCAAAATCTCGGCGTATTCCATGGCCGTGTTTACGCCATCTTGGAATTCATGAACCCTATCAGGCAAACAAGTTATCCCGCGTTCTCCAGCGCCCCAATTCCCAGCAGGAAGATTAAACAACACCTGCTTTAGGTTATTCTTTGTCAATTGATCGGCAATTTGATCCGGAGAGAAATCGTATGGAAAGAGATATTCCACGTAGTCGAAACCTGCTTTCTTTGCAGCCGCAAAACGGTCCAAGAAATCAAGTTCAGTAAATAACATTGATAAGTTTGCGCTGAATTTAATCATGAATCTCCTGCTTAACTTAAATGGTTCTTTTTAGAAAGCTGGCGGTGATGAGGCAATTTCATTCAAGTCTTTATGGCTGTAGGTGCCTAAGCTTCTGAAGTTATATTCAGTGTAATTTTTTATCCACCTTAATGAAATAATGTAAGCGTCCTGATACCTCTGTTTCATTTCTGAATCTAATACACCAGACTCCTGTCTGATTTTTAAAATATCATCTAGTTGATCTTTAAGTATTCCTTTAACAGTATTGAAATCGTGAATTTGCCCTGACTTTGAATCTTTAACTGCATGGATAATTCTTTGTGCAATCTGAGCTACCGACATTCTGCCAGTAGCTAAGTCCTCCATAAGCGCAGGGTGAATGCCTGGTTGGCCCTCTAGGCTATCTATACCTTTTGCCCCTCTTCCATTCAACCAACCTTCTAGGTACTCTATTACCATTCTTGCATTCCTATGAGTGCCTTCTATCGTCACAGGACCCTCAGGCACTTCTATAGACACAGGATAATTATCAGGGTTTTTCATTTCTTCTGTTGGTTGCCATTCAGAGTGCCACTCTTTAAACGGTTCCGCTGCAACTTCCATATGGAAAATATGTGCCACCCATGCCCTCAAGAATCCTTGCTCTGCTTCCCACTGCTTATCCGCTCTTATGGACTTAGATGCCGACTCATTTACTTCAGGGTCTCTAGACGGTAATGGGGTAGCCATACCACCTATTGCTACAGCATTGTGTTTTAAACAAATTGCGACGAGTCTCCTGAAAATATTTGCAAGGAAATCAGTGGTCGGGACCGCAACGCCGAAACGGTCAGGCCACACTGAATTCGGGTCAGCCATTATGAATTCAAATATACTTGCCTTTAGATCCCACCTGGCAGCGTTCAAGCCGGCGGCATAAGGGCCTAATTCGTATAACACCTCTTCCATCTGGTATACCAATGGTAATGATTCAACCAGAGCGATAGCTTTAATACTTTCTTTTGGAAGATCTAGAAGATCCGTCGCTGCATCGAATAAGTCTCGATACCAGCGTGCCTCTAATGCCGATTCTAATTTTGGAACGTAGAAGTAAATCGTTTGTCCTTTTTTTATTTGTTCTCTACCGCAGTGAAAGATCGTTAAAGCGGTGCCTAAAATGGAAGCTGAGATAGGTTTGCCGTCAATAGTTACGTCAGGTTCATCTAAATGTAAACCTCGTTCTCTATGCATGAAAAATGGTAGTTTTCCAGGCTGTAAGACATATTTCTTATCTCTATTGCTGTCATAGTGCTCTAACGTGCCCAAAGTGGCTTCTAGTCGATTAATTGCAGAATTCACGGTATCTATGAGTCGATGTCCTCCTGCATCCTCGTCATCATCCAGGTCGCCTTCAGCTCGATCTCCATCTTTTGCTGGGTTCAGTGCATTAATTAACATTGGCCTAATTGATGAAGGTCCTGAGATTTCTATTCCTGGGCTTCTCAATTCATCAGGAATAGGGTCTATAACCCAATCTCCTGTGGTAGCCTCTGAAGGAGACAGGTGAGTTGGTTGCTCGCCTGCCAGAGCCTGCTTTAGTACTGTGTCTCGGCTCTTCCTTAGTTCCATTACACGATCTCCTAGAAGATCATGCAATTCGATTAAGAATTCATTAAAATCTTCGGTGAAAACTCGATCTGAATTTTCCACCGGGTCAAAATATAGTCGTTTTGTATTCATGTTCGATATGTATCCTGTTTTTAGGTATAGCTATTAAGTGTAGTATAACAATCGTTGGCCACTTAATTGAATACTCAAATGAAACGATGGAGGTTAGTTTGATGTTAAAAGGCAAAAATGCTCTTATTACAGGATCCGCTAAAGGTATCGGAAGAGAGATTGCTATTGCACTCGCGAAAAACGGCGCTAACGTAGGTATAAACGATCTTGATTATGATTCAACTTCCAAAGAAGCTATCAAGCTTATTAAGGCCCATAACGTATCTGTATCTTGGCATAAAGCTGATATGGGTAAAAATAATGATATTGACTCAATGTTCACCGATTTCATAGAGAAACATGGATCCATTGACATATTTGTTAATAACGCTGTGACTGCGATACCTAAATCATTCCTTGAGGTTAAGGAAAGAGATTTCGATAGGGTAATAGATGTTGGGCTTAAAGGATATTTCTTTTGTGCACAGCGGGCAGCTAAGGAAATGATAAGTTCAGGTATCAAAGGGAGAATAATTAATATAAGTAGTGTGCAAGCATTTCGACAGTGGCCTAACCAATTGGTGTATGGTGCTATGAAATCAGCTGTAACAAGAATGACTTATGGAATTGCCTGGGAGTTGTCCGGGCATGGGATTAATTGTAACGGTATAGCCCCAGGGTATATTGACAGTCGATTGTTAGAACAAGATAGAGAGGATGAAAGAGGAAAAACAGAGTGGTATGTTGATGAAACAACACCATGGATACCGAACCGCCGTATAGGTTTACCAAGCGACATTGCTAATGTAGTGTTATTTTTCTCATCCGATGCATCAGATTATATAAATGGTCAAACTTTAGTAGCTGATGGAGGCTTTCTATCTGGCGGTACACCAAACGAATTTTCAAATCACGAGCATCCGTATACTATAACAAGAAGTTAAAAAGGACGGATTGCTTATTATGGATATTGTGGACCTAAACGACACACAAATTTTAACCCTTGCCCAAGCCGCCGGGGTCTCGATAACCGAAAGTGATGCAAGTGAGATAAAGCATCAAATAAATGCAATAATTCAAACGATTGAACCAATTGATATTGGTAAAACTCCTACGGTTGAACCTCTACCGATAGACCTTCCTGAGTATACAAACTACGATAAAACCTCTGATCCAGATAGCAAACCTTCAATCTTCTTAGAAAGTACCGATTACCCAGAATTTTCCTTAACTGAGCTGGCCAAAAATATGCGAACAAAGCAAACTTCTGCCACAGAAATTCTTAAAATATTCCTTAAGAGGATTGACTCGTTAAACCCTAAGTTGTCAGCATTCACAGATGTATATTATGAAAGCAGTTTAGCCGAGGCGAAACGTTTAGATAATGAAGCTCAGAGAGGAGTTTTTAGAAGCTTACTACATGGACTTCCTGTTGGGATAAAAGAACAGATCGATGTTGCAGGTAGGGCAACAACAGGTGGTTCTTTGATATTTAAAACCAATATCACCCCAGACGATGCTACAGTCGTATCTAAATTGAGAGAATCAGGGGCAGTAATCATCGGAAAATTGAACATGATGGAATTTGCTATTGCTGAAACCATCGAATTTCCGTGGGGCACTCCTCTAAATCCCTGGAATACTGAACGTACGCCAGGTGGATCAAGTTCTGGCTCAGCAATTGCCGTGGCTACTTCTATGGTCCCAGCTACCCTTGGTGGAGACACAGGAGGGTCAATACGTATGCCCGCTGCACTATGTGGAATTGTTGGCTTTAGGCCAACCTACGGTAGGGTGAGTAGGGCAGGGTCTTTAAGTGCATGTTGGTCTATGGATACTCTTGGACCATTTACAAAAACAGTATCCGACTGTGCTTTAATGATGGAATCTATATCAGGTTTTGATAAAAGAGATATCTATTCCAATAAAAGAGCGGTACCGCCATATTTCAGACAACTAGAGAAAAGTGAACACAAAGTAAAAGGGTTAAAGATAGCTTTGATATCTGAACTGTTATCTCCAGATTTTGTAGAACCAGAAGTTATTAATGCAGTTGAAAATGCAGCTAAAGTGTTTGAGGTGAATGGAGCTAAAGTAGATAGAATTTCTGTTCCCAGAGTTAAAGATGCAGGAATTACACATTGGACAATTTGCTTTACAGAATTCGCACAGGCGAATAAAAGATTGCTACAAAACCATCTGCAAGAATTAACTCATATGGTAAAAATCGCTGTAGCAACTGGGACAATCATACCAGGGGGTGCCTACTATAAAGCTTTACAGTTAAGAGAACTAATTAAACATGACTTACTGAAGCCATTTGAAGACTTTGATCTAATTTTCGCTCCTACAATGACAAATGGTGCGCAACCTCCTAATTCTAACGTGCATACAAACTCCAAAGAAGAGGTTTTAGAAGGATTGCATGGAGCTCCAAAGTTAACAGCGCCATTTAACTTAGCGGGCTTGCCAAGCCTAAGCATGCCTTGTGGGTTTACTAGCGAAACCCTTCCAATAGGCCTACAAATTGTGGGTAAGCCATTCGACGAAACGACAGTACTTCAAGCTGCCTATCTGTATGAGTCAAACACGAATTGGCACACCTGTAACCCTCCAATATATTAATATATGCACAAAAGGAAATATATTTTGATATCAAAAGCTGAAAAGTTAATACCCAAGGTTAGATCAGCAAGTCTAAGCATTTCACAAAATAGATATATTCCCGAATCATTGATTGACGAGTTAGTGGGCAACGAAATGTTCAGATTATTGTTGCCCAAAAGGTTTAATGGAGAGCAACTCGATTTACTCGAATATCTTGAAATCATTCAAGTCTTTGCCCAGGCTGATGCAAGCACAGCTTGGTGTTTAAACCAGAATAATGTCCTTAGTACTTTTGCAGGAGTTATGCCGAAACCTCTTGCAGATGAGATCTGGTCAGATAAGCGCTCAATTTTAGCTAACGGCCCACCTGTATGGTTCGAAATAAAAAAATCGAAGGGTGGATACAAGTTGTCAGGTGAATGGAGATTGAGTTCAGGGTTTTCACATGCTAATTGGCTTCTTGCTCTTGTGTCTGAAAATGATACAGCACAGACACTGCCGAGTACCACAACTGCACAGTATATGGTCATTCCTAAATCTCAGATTGAGCCGATATATGACTGGAATGTCAATGGTCTAAGGGGTACCGGCAGTAATAGCTTCAAGGCTGACAATCTATTTGTACCGGAAAACAGAACATTTAAAGACTCCGATGCTGGCAAGGTAACGGAAGCTTTTAATGGCATTAATAGATCAATTTTATTTGCCTCCGGATTTGCTTTTGTTGCAATGGGAATATCAAGAGCCAGCCTTGATGAAACCTTCAAAATTGCTAGGAAAAAGCGCCCGCAAGGCAAATCCTTATTAAGGGATCAGGAATTAATTCAGAATCAAATAGGACAAGCAGAGGCAATATGGAGATCCAGTAAGGCTTTACTTGTTGAGAGTATCACTGATCTGATTGAGTCATCAAAAACCGAGAAAGGGCCTGCCGTGGATGATCGAATTGCAGTTAGATTAGCAAGTACCCATGCCATAAGAAGCGCTGCCCACGTTGTGGATACGACTTACAATATCTGTGGTTCTCACGCTGTATATAACTCTAACCCTATACACATACGGTTTCAGGATATCCATGCCCTCACCCAGCAGATTCAAGGAAGAGTTGAGCACTACAGTACTGCTGGACAACATTTATTGGGCATTAAAACGGAAAGCCCTTACTTTTAATTATAACTTTCTTGTTTATAGTTCCAATGGATTGCATTCCCACACTTGAATGCTCTCAATACATTCATCGAAAATGGGTTTTGCGATCGCGTTTGTACCTGAAGCCAATTCTTTCAACGCTTCTTCGTTATGCACGGAGATTTTAAACATAATATAACTTTTGTCTGGTGCTA